>NZ_JAWOAN010000030.1:0-31471 GCF_046498525.1 Yoonia sp. | reverse complement strand
CTACTATCAATAATCATATTCTTGCTGATCGGAAAAGTTGGATTATCCCAGGAAACGCCGGAGATCAAACAGCAAGTGGATATCACCTATGCCATTGGAGCGGATCTCTCGTTTTTGAAGCAGGCCGAGAGACAGGGTTTCTTTGCTTTGAAAGGAACGAGGATTGGCAGGAGAGCACCCTTGGCGCAGTTTCCCGGAACTTGGATGACCCAAAGCGAAAGCGTGGTCTATCGTGTGGTACCCAAATGTGCCTGCTCGACCATTGGCCAGATCATGTATTATTCGGACCATGGAACGTTCTTTGACGGCGACATCCACGACGCCAAGACCGGTATCCACAAATGGGCGATGGATGACAGCAAGAATGCCATCGCAGCCAACGTCAAAGCGCACCAAAGCTATGCCTTTACCTGTGTGCGCAACCCTTACACCCGCATCCTGTCATCTTTCTTTGACAAGATTTGCGGTGTGCAGCGCAACGGGAAATATTATCGGGGCAACCTTGTCCCTCTCCTGATCCAGAAATACGGCATCGAGGTCGGCGACCCCGACAGTGGCTTTGAATTCGACCAGATCAAGAGCTTTCGCCGTTTCCTTTTGTTTGCCCGCGATACCATCCGCTGGCGTCGGCCGATGGAACCCGACATCCACTGGTCTGCCATGTCCGGTCACATATCGACCTTCATCGTGAACGGCGGGCGTTATGACAGCATTTTCTGGACCGAGAAATTCAATCACGGGATGCAGGCTGTCCTGAACGGGATCGAAACGGCGCATCAGGTCGATCTGGCGCAAATCCCGCGTTTTAACGAAAGCGAAGGGCACGGACCAAAGCGCGCCCATCCGGTCGAGGATTATTTTGACGATCTGTCGATGCATATCGTCTATGAGATCTATAAAAAGGACTTTCGGATATTCAAATATGATTTTGAAAATCCGGCCAACAAGATGCCGGTTGGCGAGATAGACCTTGATGAGGTTCACGCCAAATTATGCTAGGTGTTGCGCCTGTGGCGCCATGGTCAGGGGGCTGTCTGCCCCCTCGGCCCGACGGGCCTCACCCCCGAAGGTATTTCACAACATGAGAAAAGACGGGTCGACAGGCGAGTGGATCATCCTAACTGCTTGATCGTAAAGACGAAGGAGTTGGTCGCTTGTCTGTTGTTTTAATCCTGGGCAGTGGCCCGAATGTTGTAAAATGCCGTGATTGGCCGCGCGATCCGTTTAATCGGGTTGTCGCAATCAATAACGCTTGGGGGGTGCGCCCCGATTGGGATGATCTGATCCATCCCGATGATTTTCCGATAGAGCGGATGCCCGTGGAAGTGGCTGCGCATCAGCGCATAATCCGCGCCGCGGACTATGTGTCGTTGCAGAATACCTTGGGTGGCTTTGTTTATGCCGGGGGTACGATGGCGTTTACCGCGTCCTATTGGGCTTTGGCTGCGTTGAAACCAAAAGTCATCGCAGTGCTGGGGTGCGATATGGTTTATGACGGGGCCAGCAAGACGCATTTCTATGGAAAGGGCACCGCTGATCCCCTGCGCGAGGATGTGACCCTCAGGTCGCTTGAGGCCAAGTCCGCAAGGCTGATGGCGATTGCGGCCCGGCAAGATTGCGCAATGGTGAACTTGTCGACAGATGAAAGCCGATTGGTGTTTCCACGATCATCCAGCCAAGGCGGGGCGGCTGCGGTTCCATGCGAAATGAACCAAGAGATCGTGGATGCGGCTTTAGCGGAAGAAGCGCGCCTCGACTACTATGTGCCGTCCGGAAAATACTGGAAGGAAGAAAGCCGCTTTGACATCGCTGCCATTGATGCGCTGGACGCGTTGTGGCTCAAAGCAGTCCCTGCTGCCTGAACAAATCCTTCAGGTCCGCCTCGGGCCGCGCACCGATGTGGCTGATCACTTCGGATGCAGCGGCATTGCCCATCTTGGCGCAGGTTTCCAGCTCATGCCCGTTGGTCAGCCCCCAGAGGAAGGCACCGGCAAAGAGGTCACCCGCGCCTGTAGCATCCACGATATCTGTCGGCACCGCAGGCACATGCCACCGCTGTCCGTCAGCCAGCACAAAGACGCCGTTTTCGCTATCTGTGCAGGCCACGATGTCCACCTCGGACGCGGCTTGTGCCAAAGCACCGTCGAAGTCATCCGTCTGATACATCGATCCCATCTCGGCGCGGTTGCAGAATAGCAGGTCCACGTGATTGCGGATCATATCGCGAAAGGCATCGCGGTGACGGTCAATGCAAAACGGATCCGAGAGCGTCAAAGACACACGGCCTCCTGCCCCTTTGCAGGCCGTCACGGCCTTTGCAAATGCCGCATGGCTGTCAGGACCGTCAAAGCGATAGCCTTCAAGGTAAATCCATTCGGCCTCTGCCATCTCTGCTTCGCGAATGTCGTCGGGCGACAAGAACTCGGTCACGCCCAGATAGGTATTCATCGACCGTTCCCCGTCGGGGGTCACGATCACGATGCAACGTCCAGTTTCGGCCTCTTCGGTCTTTGGGGCCATCAGGGTTTCATAAGTTGCTCCCTGCGCGCGCAAGTCATGGGCAAAAATCTGCCCCAATTGGTCGTCCTTGACCTTGCCGACATAGGCGGTACGGCCGCCCAAATGGGCAATGCCTGCAATGGTGTTGGCCGCTGATCCGCCGCTGATTTCCTTGGCGGGGCCAACGCGGGCGTAAAGATCGACCGCGCGGTTCATGTTGATCAACTGCATGATGCCTTTTTCGACGCCCGCCTCTGACAAAAAGGTATCTTCGGCCCGTGCCAACACATCGACCATCGCATTGCCGATCCCGACAACCTGATATTTCTTCATAGGTTTTTATCCTCAAACTGACAGAGATCGCGGATCAGACAGGCCGCGCATTTTGGTTTTCGCGCTACACAAGTGTAGCGGCCATGCAGGATCATCCAGTGATGCGCATGAAGTTGGAAATCAGCCGGAATGTGATCTTCGATCGCGCGCTCGACCGCGTCGACCGTTTTGCCCACGGCCGCACCACTGCGATTGCCGAAGCGAAAGATATGCGTATCCACAGCCTGTGCCGGCATCCCCCACCACATGTTCAGTACCACATTGGCCGTCTTGCGCCCGACACCGGGCAATGACTGCAATGCGGCACGGGAGTTGGGTACGATGCCATCATACTCATTCACCAGAATCTGACTCATCTTGATAACGTTCTTGGCCTTTTGGCGGAACAGGCCGATTGTCTTGATATGCTCGGTCAGCCCTTCAAGCCCCAGATCAAGCATTTTTTGTGGCGTATCTGCGATTTTGAACAACGCGCGCGTGGCCTTGTTCACGCCCGTATCGGTGGCTTGCGCCGACAGTGCGACAGCCACGACAAGCGTGTAGACGTTTACATGCTCAAGCTCACCTTTGGGCTCAGGCTCTGCTGCGTTAAACCGCTCAAAGATCGCGCGGATGGTATGATAATCAAGCTGTTTGGCCATGCCATCCCGTATGCCCCGATGGGCCAAAGGGGGCAAGCGCCGGATGCGCAATTTTCGGGTCGCGCTGGTCGCGACTTGTCCCTAATTTGCATGATATGGAACAGACAGAGACATATCACTATCAGGTCATGCGCCGCGCCATTGTGGCGATTGATGCCGCCGGTGATGAACCACAGACGCTGGCCGATCTGGCTGCCGACATGAACATGAGCCCCGCACATTTTCAGCGGCTCTTTTCCTCATGGGTCGGTGTATCGCCAAAACGCTATCAGCAGTACCTGACGCTGGGCCATGCAAAGACGCTTCTGCGCGATCGTTTCACCACCTTGGAAACGGCACATGCGGTCGGGCTCTCGGGAAGTGGTCGCCTTCACGATCTTTTCGTCCGATGGGAAGCGATGAGCCCTGGCGACTATGCCCGCGACGGGGCAGACCTGACGATCTCTTGGGGCTGGTTTGAAAGTCACTTCGGCCCTGCCTTGGTCATGGGGACCGACCGGGGTATTTGCGGCCTGGCTTTTGCTGCGGAAGCAGGACAAGAACCCGCTATGGCAGACCTCAAATCGCGCTGGCCCAAGGCAGCTTTCTTGGAAGACCAAGATTTACTGCGCCCATGGGCCCAAGCAGCGCTTGGCATGTCGGGAGAAACCAAGCTGCATATGATCGGCGCACCCTTCCAGTTGAAAGTCTGGGAGGCACTGCTCACCATCCCTTCAGGCCACGTTACGACCTACTCTGAGATCGCCCAATCCATCGGCAACCCAAAGGCAGTGCGCGCTGTCGGCACCGCCGTCGGGCGCAACCCGGTCAGCTGGCTTATCCCCTGCCACCGGGCACTGCGCAAATCGGGGGCGCTAGGTGGTTATCATTGGGGCCTACCTGTCAAGCGGGCCATGCTGGCATGGGAATCCGCCAGGGCAGACGCACAACCCCAACAGAGGTAAAGTAGGCAAACGCTGCGGGTCACCGGAGCGATATTGGATATCATGGCGGAAATGGGTATACTGTGTTCTATCAACAGGCGCATATTGCGCGCCCAACAAAATGGAACCATGACCATGAAACTTACGAAATTCTCCCTCGTGCTGGCGGCAGCTTCACTGACCTTTGTGGCGGCCTGCGACGAGACAGGACCGAACGAAATGCAAAACACCCAACAAGGCGCTTTGATCGGCGCAGGTGCAGGTGCTTTGCTTGGCGCGATTACAAACAACGACGGAAGCGTGCGCGAACGCAACCAAGCCGCACTGATCGGTGCTGCACTTGGTGCTGGCGTTGGTGCCGGGGTTGGCAATTCGCTTGATCGTCAGGCCGAAGAACTGCGCCGCGCGTTACGTAGTGATGTCGGCGTGTCGAACAACGGTAATAACCTTGTTGTCGTTCTGAGCCAGGACCTCTTGTTTGCGACCAACAGTACACAGGTTTCAAGCGCTTCCCAGAATGAACTGCGGATTGTTGCGAACTCGCTGCGCCAGTATCCAAACACCACCGTGAATGTCATCGGCCATACCGATAACGTCGGTGACGCCGCCTTCAACCAGGGACTGTCAGAGCGCCGCGCGCAGGCTGTTGCCGCGATCCTGATGGGTGGCGGTGTTTCACCGGCGCGTATCCGCTCCATCGGTGCAGGCGAAAACAACCCGATTGCATCCAACCTGAACGCCGCTGGCCGTCAGATGAACCGCCGGGTCGAGATCGTGATTACGCCCAACTAAAATTGGCTCAAGATTAACGATTGAAGGGGTTGCAGAAAAGCAGCCCCTTTCTTGTTGTGAATCGCCCGTTTTGGTCATATCATTTGACCAATGCAACCTAGTTGATCACATGCCTTTTGAACCAGTCCAGCAAGAAAAACTCTCTTACGGTGTCATTCGTCAGATCGAAGGGCTGATTCTGCGGGGCATCTTGCGCCCGGGCGAAAGGCTGCCGTCGGAACGCGAACTCAGCGAACGGATGAGCGTATCGCGCCCCTCTTTGCGCGAAGCCCTTGCTGATTTACAGGAACGCGGGCTCTTGGCCTCAAAGGCGGGTGCTGGCGTCTATGTTGCGGATGTGCTGGGGTCTGCGTTTGCGCCGGCACTGATCAAACTCTTCGCAAACCACAATGAGGCGGTCTTTGATTACATCAGTTTCCGTCGCGACATGGAGGGGCTGGCGGCAGAGCGCGCCGCGCGATTGGCCAGTGACACCGACCTCAAGGTCATCAATGCGATATTTGAAAAGATGGAAGCCGCGCATCAAAAACGGAACCCTGCGGACGAGGCCCATCTTGACGCTGAATTTCACCTTTCCATCATCGAGGCCAGCCATAACATCATCATGCTGCATATGATGCGATCGATGTATGAACTGCTGCGCGAAGGCGTGTTTTACAACCGCACGATCATGTTCAGGCAACGCACCACGCGGGACACGCTGCTTGACCAGCACCGGGTGATTAATGACGCGCTGCAAAACCGTGATCCCGAGGGCGCGCGCCGGGCGGTCGAGGCGCACCTGAATTTTGTGGAGAGCGCACTGTCAGATCAACAGAAATCAGACCATAACGAAGTCTTCGCCCAAAAGCGGCTCGAGCACGAGGTCGGGCGCTAGCGCGTTTGCGGGTGGCGGATCATCGCCGCCCAAAGCCATGTTGATACCACAGCCTGCACAGCAATCCCGGCAAGTGCCAAAGGGTGCAGGATCCCGGTGTTTGGGCCAAGCATAACTGCAATATTCCAAATCCAATGCCAGATCACCAATGGCCAAAGGTTACCCACCCGTACCGCGATGGGGGCGAGGAAAAAACCGACCATCAAAGCGAACAGAACCTGCTGCGACGTCTGTGCGGCGTCTTGCCCTGCCAGCCCGTTTACCAAATGGAAAAGAGCAAAGAGCGCAGCACTCAGCAACATGGCCAGCGGCAGCGAGACACGCGACATTGCCCCGCGTAACAAGATGCCGCGAAACATCACCTCTTCACCAAAAGCGATCAGAAACGTCGTCAGGATCAACGGGGTAATCCCAACAACGCCCGGACCAAGCAGTGCTTCGGCTGATAGATGCTGCACGATGTCCCATCCCAGAACACCGACGACCAGCCAACCAGGTAAGAACCAGACCATCCCGAACCAGCGCATCCGGCCAAATCCGGCTGCCCGCCACCCTAAATGGCGGACTATGATGAAGAGGCAGAAGGCCACGGCAATCAGTTGCACGGGCAACAGAACGGTCAAAAGTCCACTGAGGTCAGGTGGTCCGGCCGGCAGATCGGAAAAATAATAGATCGCAACCGAAATAATGGCCGCATAAACGCCCGTGGCAAAAATCCCGAGCCGGAGGCTAGGCATCGTCAAAACTCCCGCTCGCCGCCCCGCGTGATACTGTCAAAGACCACTCTGCCACTGTCAACGAAAAAGCCCGGCTGCGGCAATCGCAACCGGGCTCAATTTCTTCGCTAAACGCGCCTAGTGCAACTTTTCGGCAACCGTCGTAATTGAATCGTCAATCAGCGCACCCGCAGACTTCGCATCCATCTGTTTGGCGATCACATCTTTCGCGGCACCCACTGCAACTGCAATCGCCTGATCGCGCACTTCCTTGATCGCAGAAGCCTCGGCACTTGCGATCTGTTCTTCGGCGGCAGCAAGCCGACGTGTGATCGATTTAGCGATATCTTCCTTGGCAGCAGTCGCAGCGTTGGTCGCCTCTTCCTTGGCAGCCGCGACGATCCGTGCGGATTGTTCCTGCACTTCTTTCTGCTTGCGCTCATAGCTGGCCAGCAACGACTGGGCTTCTTCGCGCAGCGCCTTGGCTTCATCCAGCTCTGCCCTGATGCCGTCAGCACGCTTGTCCAGCATACCACCCACAAGGCGGGGCACCTTGTAGTAGAGCAAGATGCCGATAAAGATCGCAAAAGCGATCGTGACGACAAAATCTGTGTTGGCCAACGAAAAGAACGGTTTGTCGCCCGCAGCGAGCGCGGGTCCCGCCGCAAGGGCGAACAGGAATGTAAGCATCATTCTCATGGTCTTATCCCTTCATCCGTGCAGTCACCGCAGCGGTGATCGTTTTCGCATCAGCCGTACTGCCGAAGGCTGCAACCAGTTCCTTGGCTGTGTCCTTGGCGACCTCGGTGACGCTATCGACAGCTCCGGCGCGAATTTCGGCAATCGCCGCTTCGCTTTCGGCAGTTTTGGCTGCGATTTGTGCGTCGGCCTTTTGCAGTTCGCCATCCAGTTCCGCCTGAATTTCCGCTTTTGCTTTGGCTACAATCTTTTGGGCCTCCGCGCGGGCATCCAGAAGCGCTTGATCATAAGCAGCCTCTGCTTCGGCCGCCTTGTTCTTGAGCTCTTCTGCTGCGGCAATATCGTTCGTGATCGTTCCAGAACGCTCTGCCAGCACCGCACTTATCCGCGGCAGGGCGATGCGCGACATCACAAAGTAGATCGCGACCAGAGTGACCAGCAGCCAGAAAATCTGGTTGGGCATCCAATCGGCGCATAGTTGCGGCATACCAAGGGCGGAACCCCCTGCATCAACGCAAACTCCTGCGACGTCTGTAGTATCTGTTGCCATGATGGTCCCCGAATACCTTGATGTTTTACCGACTGACGCGAAGGTACCGCGTCAGTCGGCCGTAAGGATATGGGTCGTGTTCTTAGACAGCGAACATCAGCAGAAGCGACACGAGGAAAGCGAAGATCCCCAGAGCTTCGGCGAATGCCAGACCGATGAACAATGTTGCTGTTTGACCAGCAGCAGCAGATGGGTTGCGCAGTGCGCCTGCAAGATAGTTACCTGCCACGTTGCCAACACCCAGTGCAGCCAAACCTGAACCGATTGCCGCAATGCCTGCGCCGATGTGTGCGAGATCGCCTTCCATGTGAATTCTCCTTACGATTGGAAGTTGAGTAGAGTGGCGGGATATCCCGCCGTTGTTAGTGTGCGGGGTGAAGTGCGTCTTTCAGATAAACACACGTCAAGATGGTGAAAACATAGGCCTGGATACCGCAGACAAGGATTTCCAGACCGTAGATCGCGATGATGCCGACAATCGCTGCGGGGCTGATCAGCGTTGCGGCGGCAAAGGCCGCGAACACCTTCAGAACCACGTGACCGGCGGCAATATTGCCAGCAAGACGAATAGACAGGCTGACCGGGCGCACAAAGTAAGAAATCACTTCGATGATGGCAATGATCGGGCGCAGGAACATCGGCGCATCCGACATCCAGAAAAGCCCCAGAAAGGCCGGACCGTTTTTGACAAAGCCAAGGATTGTGACGGCAGTAAAGACGCCAAAACCCAATATAACGGTCACTGCAATCATCGACGTCGGGGAATAGGACATCGGGATCAGTGCAAGGTAGTTGGAGAACAAAATAAACAGGAACAGCGTCATGATGTACGGGAAATACTTCACCCCGTCCTTGCCGGTCACGTCCTCGACCATCTTGTAGATAAAGCCGTACATCAGTTCGCCAATCGACTGGATACGGGTCGGAATCACGGCGCGACCGCGGCTGCCCAGAATAAACACAGCGGCAATCGCCAAAACTGCAACCGCCATCCAAAGGGTCACATTCGTCGGCGTATACCAGTGTACCGGTCCGCCACCAAACAAAGGTTTGACGATAAATTGATCCAGCGGATGGAATACAAGACCACCTTCGGAGTACTCTTCAGTCGCCACGTGCGTCACCCTCTTCTTTCGCAGCCTCAAGCTGCTTGCGTTGGACCTCTTTAGCCGATCGCATCATGGTAAGCACACCAGCCGCGAGGCCAAAAAATATAAACAGCACCAAGAAAATCGGCATGGTCCCAAAGAAGGTATCCAGCCCGTATCCAATGCCAAAGCCGATCCCGAGACCGGCAACAAGCTCTATCACCATCCGCCAGGCCAACTGCGCCTGAGAATAATGTTCCTCCGAGTGGTGCTTTTCCTCAGTCGGCTTGTTGAGCGCCGCGATCTTCGCTTCAAGTGCCTTCAGGCGGTCAGCGTCGTGCGGCTCAGACATTGGTAACACCCCTCACAAGGTTGTGGAGGGTTTAAGATCTGCCCCCCCTAGAGTCAAGCGACCGTTGCAACTGCTTTATCTTAATGTTCTCAATAACTTGACGTCATTATTATAAGCAGAATTCATGCCGTTCGATGCGCAAAACGCCCAAAGCGTTATTCAACCAAATGGTTGACGTTTCCCCGATCACACGCTTAATCGCACTGATGACCCGGCAACTTGATCAAACCTTCTCGGCCCTCGCCGACCCCACCCGACGCGCCATACTCGCGATGCTGCTGGAGGATGACATGGCCGTGACAGACGTGGCCGAACCGTTCGACATGTCTTTGGCGGCAATCTCGAAACATCTTGGCGTACTTACGATGGCTGGACTGATCTCTCAGGAAAAGCGTGGTCGGTTGAAGTGGTGCAAGCTGGAACCTGATGCGCTGCGCGAAGCGTCGGTCTGGATGCAGGCATTCGGACAGATGGACGCGATTGATCTGGACGCGTTCGAGAGCTTCTTGGCACAAGAACTGGACGCATCGCGTGAAGCATGATCCACCTTGGCTCAGTCTTCGCGCAGCAAGAGAACCAAAGCCGTCACTGTCAGCAGTAACCCCAGCATAATAAACAACGGCGGCGGTGTGCCGCCCAGTGCCAACTCCCACACGATGACCCACGACGGGGTGAGGTAGGTGTAGGCCATAACCTTCGAACTGGGCAATTGCATTGCCGCGAATTGCAACAGAACAAAGGTCGCAGCGCTCGCAAAGACTGCTGTATAAAGGATGGTGACCCAAACGATGACAGGCAAGGCTGTCCAGTCTGTCGTCGTTAGATCGCGCCACCCCCAGACGGTCAGCAAAATCGACCCTGACAGTAAAATCCCGAAGGAAAACACGACCGCCGTCTCACCGTGGTTCAACTTGCGCACCAACGGAGTGTATGCCGCATGTGCAACGCAGCCCCAGAAGTATACGAACTCGCCCCGCCCCAATTCAAACCGCAGGACCGCCGCAACGTCGGCGCGAAAGATGACCCAGAGTGCTCCCAGCGCACCGATCAGCAACGCAAGCGCCATGCGCCCGCTCAGCACCTGACGCAGCAAGAGCCATCCAAAACCAGCCGTCAGGATCGGTGTCAGCGTAAAGACTGCGGCCAGACTGACCGGCGGCGCTGTCTTGAGACCCTCGAACATCAAAACAAAATACGACATCAGCAATGCCGCCAGCAGCGGATACCGCCACGGCGCGCGCAATGAAGCGCGCGACAGGCCTGAGGTACCAAAGGCAGCCGCACCGATAATGATCGTGGCGATCCAGAAACGCACTGTATTCAACGCGCTTGGTGAAATCTCGTTCGCCGCCAGCGATCCCAGCGCAAAGGACCCCGCCACCAGCATCGAAAAACACAGCATCGCCAGATGCCCGGCGCGCGCGCCCGTCATCAGCATTCCAGCGGTTTGATGCGGTCCTTGAGGAAGCGCAGAAAGGTTTGCACCTTTGTCGTCCGGTGCAAATCGACGTGTGTGACGATCCAGAGCGGCGCAGACCAGTCATCGTGCCGCTCTACCACCTCTGTCAACTCCGGAAAGGCCTTCAACGCCTGAGCCGCGACAAAGCCGATACCCGCGCCCGCGACGATTGCATCCTGAATATTCCGACTGTCCGTTGCACGATAAGTAAAGCGATCTTCCGTGACCACCTGACGCAACCAATGGGTGAATGGCGCGCGGCTGCTGTCATTATCTTCGGTGACGAAGAAATGGTTTTGCAGATCCGCAACATCTTTGGGCTGTCCATGACGCGCGAGATAGGCTTCCGAGGCGACCAGCGCCATATGCTGGTGCATGAACGGCTGAACCACGTTGTCGGGTTCCTCGGGCATCTTGCCGGCACGGATGGCCACATGGGCCTCTCCATATTCCAGACGGAACACCCGTTCACCGGTGCGGTAGCGGATGTGAACCTCCGGATGTGCGACCTGAAACTCCACCAGTATGGGCGTCAAAAGTCGCGACGCCATACCCAGGGAGGTGATCACCAGATCGCCTGAAACCCCTTCGCCCTGCCCTTTGATCCGGCCTGCAAGCTGCGTGAACTGATCATCGGTCGCCTGTGCGACCTGCAAAAGATCCTGCCCTGCTTCCGTCGCCGTATAGCCCCGCGCATGACGCTGAAACAGCTTCACCCCCAAGCGTTGCTCCAGCGCGTCGATATGCCGGATCACCGTGGCATGGTGCACGCCCAGTTCCTCTGCGGCCCCGCTGACCGTACCCCTGCGCGCAACCTGATAGGCCGTTCTGATTTCGTCCCAGTTATCCATCTGCAATCCTGTGCGCTGGCAAACAATTCTTGTCGAAATTCGACCATATCGTTCGCCAATGCAAGCGGGAACGCCAATGGCAATGCGTTGAAAGGGCGCCAAACACCAGAAAGCCTTCGTCACGAAAGCCGCAGTCTGGACTGGACATCGTCCCCTGTGCGCTATTTGGTTATCCATGTTGAACTCATCTCATCTCATGACCGCGCTACGCGCTGCACTGACGCTCGCTTTCCTTTATTTCGGCATCCGCAAGCTGGGCAGCTTCAGCACGGACGTCGCAATCTACGAGGCAATCGGTTTCGGGCAGTTTCCCCGTTATATCACTGGCTCGATCGAAGTGTTCGGCGCTGTCCTGCTGTGGATGCGCGGCTGGGAAGGCTGGGCGGGCGTTTTGCTGCTGGGAACCATGATCGTGGGGCTGAGCGCGTTGCTGATCTGGGTGGGCCCGCCGTATTGGCATATGCTGATCCTGATGGTGGGAACAGGCATCGTGGCCTACGGGTACCGCGACCAGATTATCGCGTCGATCCGGTAAAGCAATTCACGAACTGCGGCCATGAACGCATTGCATACCCCAGATGTTGACTCACACCCTGCACAGGCGTAAACGGCGCCTAACACCCGGATAGCACCAGCTTTCCGGTCCCCGTCATTCAGGGGATCGCCCTCCGTCAGCGCGTCGCGCCCACGGGGGCACTACTGCTTTTCGCCTTGTGTTCTTATATACACACGGCAACCAAAACGAGACGAGGGCCTTGGCCAATGTTTGAAAATCTATCCGAACGCCTCTCCGGTGTCTTTGACAAGCTGACCAAGCAAGGCGCGCTGACGGATGATGACGTCAAGACAGCGCTGCGCGAAGTGCGCGTGGCATTGCTCGAGGCTGACGTGTCGCTGCCGGTTGCGCGCGATTTCATCAAGGCCGTGCAGGAAAAGGCAACCGGTCAGGCTGTTACCAAATCCATCACACCCGGCCAGCAAGTCGTCAAGATCGTCCATGATGAGCTGAAACATGTGCTCAGCGGCGACGAGGACCCCGGTGCGCTGAAAATCGACAACCCGCCAGCACCCATTCTGATGGTCGGTTTGCAGGGGTCTGGTAAAACGACCACGACCGCGAAACTTGCCAAGCGCCTGAAAGACCGCGAAGGCAAGCGCGTCCTGATGGCCTCGCTTGACACCAACCGCCCCGCCGCGATGGAACAGTTGGCAATTTTGGGTGTGCAGATTGGCGTGGACACACTGCCTATCGTCAAGGGCGAAGACCCTGTCGCCATCGCCAAGCGCGCCAAGATGCAGGCCAGCCTCGGCGGTTATGACGTGTACATGCTGGATACCGCAGGCCGGCTGCATATTGATCAAGAACTGATCGCGCAGGCCGCTGCCGTGCGCGATGTCGCCAACCCGCGCGAAACGCTGCTGGTCGTGGACGGCCTGACCGGGCAAGACGCGGTGAACGTGGCACAGGAATTCGATGACAAGATCGGCGTCACTGCCGTTGTCCTGACAAGAATGGATGGCGACGGACGTCGCGGTGCGGCCCTTTCGATGCGCGCGATCACCGGCAAGCCAATCCGCTTTGTGGGTCTTGGCGAAAAGATGGACGCGATCGAAACCTTCGAGCCGGAGCGGATTGCGGGCCGTATCCTTGGCATGGGGGATATCGTCGCACTCGTCGAGAAGGCGCAGGAAACCATCGAGGCTGAACAGGCCGAACGTATGATGAGGCGGTTCCAGCAGGGCCGTTTCAACATGAACGACCTCAAGATGCAGCTTGAACAGATGATGAAAATGGGCGGCATGGAAGGCATGATGGGCATGATGCCCGGTGCCGCCAAAATGGGAAAACAGATGGCGGCGGCGGGCATGGATGACAGCATCCTCAAGCGCCAGATCGCGCTGATCAACTCCATGACCAAGAAAGAACGTGCCAACCCCGACCTACTGGCCGCCAGCCGCAAGAAACGGATCGCCAAAGGTGCTGGCCTCGAAGTGTCCGAGTTGAACAAGCTCGTCAAACAGCATCGCCAGATGGCCGATATGATGAAGAAGATGGGCAAGGGCGGCATGCTGAAACAGGCCATGAAAGGTATGTTCGGCAAAGGCGGCGGGATGCCCGAAGGCGGCATGCCCGACATGAACGACCCCAAGGCGATGGCCGAAGCCGCCAAAGCGCTGCAAGGCAAGATGCCTCCCGGTGGTCTGCCGGGCTTTGGCGGTGGCGGTATGCAATTGCCCCCCGGACTTTCGGGCTTTGGGAAAAAGAAATAGCACCCATGACTTCATCTTGGCCAAAAAAACTCCCGCCGGAGGCTCCTGCCCTCTGCCGCATCGCTTGCACTGCCCACACAAGGACTGCCGCATGACTGACACCGCAACCCGTGCCGCAGAGATCCTCAAGGGACATCGCGAAAGCATCGACCGGCTTGACGCCATTCTCGTCTATACCTTGGGCGAACGGTTCAAGCACACGCAGGCTGTCGGGCGGCTGAAGGCCGAACACGACCTGCCCCCATCAGACCCCGCGCGTGAAGAAAGCCAGATCGCGCGGCTCACCGACCTTGCAAACCAGGCCGACTTGGACCCCGAATTTGCCAAGAAATTCCTGAATTTCATCATTCAGGAAGTCATCCAGCACCACAAACAACACCAATCGTAGGGTGGGTAAAACCCACACTAACAACCATTCTTAAGGAGAATACCCCATGTCTATGAAAATCCGTTTGGCCCGCGGTGGCTCGAAGAAACGTCCATTCTATGCAATCGTGGCAGCAGACAGCCGTATGCCACGCGATGGCCGCTTTATCGAAAAGCTGGGCACATATAACCCCATGCTGCCAAAAGACAGCGAAGAGCGCGTTCGAATGGACGTGGAGCGCGTAAAGCACTGGCTTGGTCAGGGCGCACAGCCGACCGACCGGGTTGCGCGCATGCTGGAAGCTGCAGGCGAACTGCCCAAGAAAGACCGCAGCAACCCCAAGAAAGGCACGCCGGGCAAAGCCGCTCAGGCGCGTGCCGAGGAAAAAGCTGCAAAAGCTGCCGCTGCTGAAGAAGCTGCAAACGCTCCTGCAGAAGAAGTGGCAGAAGCCGCAGCAGAAGAGTAAATCCTCTGACCGTTGTCCCGGTTTATGCCGGGGCAACATACCTTTCCCTTTGGGACCACATCTATGTTCCGCTTGCTGCGCACGATCATATTGGTGATGTTTGCTTTCGTGGCAGGCATGATGTTTGAACGTGAAGGCAGCCAAGGCATCTGCGAAAGCGGGGGCGGGCTATGGATCGAAAACATCTGCGTCGGACCGGAGTTTGATTGATGAGCGATCATGTCATCGTAGGCACCATTGGTGGCGCATTCGGAGTGCAGGGCGAAGTACGCCTGAAGTCCTATTGCGCCGACCCGCAGGCAATTGCCGATTACACACCGCTTTATACAGAAGACGGTCGTGCATTTGCACAGGTCGTGCTCACCGGACAGCTCAAGAACGGCTTTACCGCACGCCTTGACGGTGTGGTCACAAAAGAAGACGCCGACGCATTGCGCAATGTGAGCCTCTATGCCCCGCGCGATGTCATGCCGTCATTGCCCGATGACGAATACTACTACGCCGACCTTATAGGCCTGACCGTTGTGGACACCGGCGGCGCCATCTTGGGCACCGTCAAGAATGTCATGGACCACGGCGCGGGTGACCTGCTTGAGCTCAATGTACCGGGCCAAGCCGAAACTGTGCTTTTGCCATTTACTCAAGCCGCCGTACCTACAGTGGACCTGCGTGCCGAACGTATCGTTGCCGATCCGCCAGATGGTCTGTTTCCTTCCGATGAGTGACAAGACACCAAGATCCGCCGGACGCATCGCAGTCCGCCCGACACTGAAACCCCGCGAACTGATGACAGAGACACCTGATATCGCGGGGTGCTGGACGGCACAGATTATCACACTGTTCCCGCAGGTCTTTCCCGGTGTGCTGGGCGAAAGCCTGACCGGCAAAGCCTTGCAAGAGGGGCTTTGGCAGCTCCAGACTTATGATTTACGCACCTACGGTATCGGCAAGCATCGCAACGTCGATGATACCCCTGCAGGCGGCGGTGCAGGCATGGTTCTGCGCCCCGATGTGCTGGAAAAGGCGATCATGGACGCACGGCACCGGACCAAAGGTGTAGCCCCGCTGGTGTATCTGTCGCCGCGCGGACGCCGCTTTGATCAGGCGATGGCCCGGAACTGGGCGCGGATGGATGGTGTGACCATGCTGTGTGGTCGCTTTGAAGGCGTGGACGAGCGTGTCCTGCAACACTTTGGTATCGAAGAAGTCAGCTTGGGCGACTTCGTGTTGACGGGCGGCGAGATCGCGGCACAGGCAATGATCGATGCCACGGTGCGGCTGTTGCCCGGTGTGCTGGGTAATGCCGAAAGCGCCGTCGAGGAAAGCTTTGCCACAGGCCTGCTGGAGCATCCGCAGTTCACCAAGCCCGCCGAATGGCAGGGGCGGCGCATCCCCGAAGTGCTCTTGTCAGGCAACCACGCCAAGATAGCCGAATGGCGTCGCGAAATGTCGGAAAGGCTGACGCAGGAGCGTCGGCCTGATCTTTGGCAGGAACAGCCAAAGAAATAGCGACCGATTTCCGGCAAGCCCCTTGATCCGTATGCGCCCCCCGCTTATACGACGTCATTCTCGGTCAGTACGCTGATTCCGAGTGTTGGTTTATGGAACCATCTGGAGCATGAGAGCGCCTTCGTTGGTGCAGTCCTCACCAGACAGGCCGGACAACCACAACAAAGAAATGATGACGCATCTCTGGCGGGCAGGCGACTGGACCCGGGAACGACACAGAGCTCTGGGCCGCGGCAACAAACATTGCGGATAACCGCAAGCATTTTAAAGGAGCGTTTCAGATGAACCTGATCGCAGAACTCGAAGCGGAACAAGTGGCCGCACTTGGGGCGACTATCCCCGACTTCAAAGCGGGTGACACCATCCGCGTCGGTTACAAGGTGACCGAAGGCACACGCAGCCGTGTGCAGAACTATGAAGGCGTTTGCATCGCCCGCAAGAACGGCAAGGGCATTGCCGGTTCTTTCACAGTGCGCAAAATTTCCTTTGGCGAAGGTGTGGAGCGTGTATTTCCGCTGCACTCCACCAACATCGACAGCATCACCGTGATCCGCCGCGGTCGCGTACGTCGCGCCAAGCTGTACTATCTCCGGTCACGTCGCGGAAAATCCGCACGTATCGCAGAAGTCTCCAACTACAAGGCGCCCAAGGGCGCCGAAGCGTAAGGATTGCAGAGATGAAAAAAGATACGCATCCCGATTACCACATCATCGACGTCAAAATGACCGATGGCACCGTGGTTCAGATGAAATCCACATGGGGCAAGGAAGGCGATACGATGTCGCTTGATATTGACCCATCCGTGCACCCTGCATGGAACGGTGGTTCCACACGCTTGATGGACGCCGGTGGCCGTGTGTCCAAGTTCAAAAACAAGTACGCAGGTCTTGGATTTTAAGACCCCCCGGGTTTTACCCACGTTGCGAAAATTCAAACGCCGCTCCTCATTGGGGCGGCGTTTTGTTTTGTGCCTGAGGAGTGTAGGCAGACGGTGATCTACCTTACCGGAAAAATCGATGAACCAGCCCCTGAGCAGCCTGATCGTCCAGAACGCGGAAAAGCGTGGCGACTTTGATAACCTGCCCTGTGCAGGCAAAGCCGTCGCCGCATCTTGATGATCCGCAGAATGCCGTGCTCAACGGATGATGCAGGAAGCGAACGCCAATTCACCGGTTGTCCTCCTGCGCCGTCAAATCCTTGAGGCGCAGGAGAAGCTGAAAACACTGACCGCCGCGGCCGAGCGTAAGGCCGAACAAACCCGTCTGTCAGAGTTGCACACAAAGCTTGCCATCAAGATGGAAGCTTTCCGCAAATACAGTTAAGCCGCAGATTGCCCGCGTGAGCGATTACCGCCACCGCCGCCACCATTGCGACGCCTACCGCCAGATTTAGCCTGACCGCCAGCCGGTTTACCAGCGGCACGCTGCCCGCCACCGCGGTTTCCACCGCCGCCATTAGGGCGCTTTTTCTGCCCCGGCTGGATTTCCCACGGACGCCCTGACCCGATAGGGATGGTGTCCTTCATCGCTTTTTCGATGTCCTGCAATTCGATCATTTCATCGGGTGCCACCAGAGCCACCGCACTGCCATCAGCTCCTGCACGCGCGGTACGCCCGATCCGGTGCACATAGTTTTCGGCAACATTTGGCAGGTCGTAGTTGTAGATGAAGCGCACATCGGGAATGTCGAGGCCGCGTGCGGCCACGTCAGTCGCCACCAGAACACGGGTCTTGCCCGCCTTGAAAGCATCCAGGGCGCGCTGGCGCTGACCTTGGGATTTGTTGCCGTGAATGGATGCAGCTGCAAAACCTTTCTTCTCAAGCACTTTATAAAGCTTCTCGCAGCCATGTTTGGTGCGGCCAAAGACAATTGCAAGTTCATCGCGATGCTTGTCGAGCAGTTCGATCAGCAGGTCCGTCTTGGCAGCTTGCGCCACAAAATGCACAGACTGGTTGATCTTTTTCACGGCCTGCCCCGGAGGGTTCACCTGCACGCGCACGGCGTCGGACAGATAGGTATTCGCCAGTTCACCCATCAGTTTCGGCATCGTCGCCGAGAACATCATGGTCTGACGGTCTTTGGCCAAAAGCGGCGCGATACGGCGCAAGGCGTGGATAAAGCCCATGTCGAGCATCTGGTCGGCCTCGTCCAGTACCAGATAGACGGTTTCGTCCAGACGCACGGCGCGCCGGTCCAGAAGGTCGATCAGGCGACCGGGTGTGGCCACCAGCAGGTCAACACCGCCAGCCAGACGCTTGGTCTGCGCCACAATCCCTGCCCCACCAACGACCAGCGCCACTTTCAGATGGCTGCCTTTGGTATAAGCGGTCAGGTTGTCGGCGATCTGCTTGGCCAACTCACGTGTCGGTGCAAGGATCAGGCCGCGTGCAGTCTTGGCGTTTGGCTTTACACCCGCTTTCATCAGCGCGTGGATCATCGGCAGGCCGAAGGCTGCGGTCTTGCCGCTGCCGGTTTGGGCCAGCCCCATGACGTCGCGGCCGTTCATGGCGTGCGGAATCGCTTGGGTCTGGATCGGGGTAGGATCGGTGATCCCTTGGTCTTTGAGTATTTCTATCAGTCGGGGCGCAAGGCCCAGCATGTCAAAATCCATGAATGGATATCCTAATTTCTAGCAGGCCAACGGCCCGCGCATATCATACAGCCCACGGCAAAATGCCATGGACCCGTGCAAAGGTTGCGCCAATATGCTGACAGCCAGAACCGCATTGTCCGGGCGCCGATGTGGCGCGGGACCCCTGCGTGATGTGGGAACCTGAAGTTTAAACGACACCTTGCGGATGGACCTGTCCGGTCTCGCTCTGCTCACGCGGCAGCTTGTGTCGGTTATGGCTGACATGAGGCTTTCGACGGCTTCTGTCAAGGGTCCATGAAAATGTCCTGCCACGTGTTGCATGTGCTTTCCCTCACATCACCCACATCATATAGTAGCCCGTAGCAGGAAAAGACGGGGAATCGGGCAGTGGCGCATATTATCGTGGTCGGCAACGAAAAGGGCGGCGCAGGCAAATCTACAGTCTCGATGCATGTGGCGACAGCTTTGGCACGCATGGGGCATAAGGTAAGCACGCTGGACCTTGATCTGCGCCAAAGAACGCTGGGGCGGTATATTCATAACCGCCAGTCCTTTCTGCAACAAAAGCGGCTGGACTTGCCGACACCATCCTATCACGAATTGCCCGAGATTGATCAAAACCTGCTGAAACCCGGCGAGAACGCCTTTGATCACCGCCTGTCCATGGCTGTCGCGCGGATGGAAGCGGACGCCGATTTCATTCTGATCGACTGTCCCGGATCACATACCCGGCTCAGTCAGGTTGCACATTCGCTCGCCGATACACTGATTACGCCGCTGAATGACAGTTTTATCGATTTTGATCTGCTGGCCCATGTGGACAGCGATGGAGAGGATATCACCGGCCCATCTGTCTATTCTGAAATGGTCTGGAATGCCCGCCAGTTGCGCGCTCAGGCCGGGCTCAAGCCAATTGACTGGATCGTCGTGCGCAACCGGCTGGGAGCGCAGGCGATGGTGAACAAGCAAAAGATGGAACGGGCAATCGCAAAGTTGGCCAAGCGTATCGGCTTTCGCATAGCGCCCGGATTCAACGAGCGGGTCATTTTCCGGGAGTTGTTCCCGCGCGGACTGACGTTGCTGGACCTGCGCGATATCGGCGTGAAGGGGATGAATATCTCGAATGTGGCGGCACGACAGGAGCTGCGCGAATTGATCAAGGCATTGGACCTGCCGGGCGTGACAGCCGATTTCTAAGCCCCTGTCTGGGTTTGTGATAAAAACTTCATCACATCAGTCTTTCGTTAACGGGATCAGCGGAATAGGATACCTACGAAAGGGAGGATGTTTTGTGCGAAAACTGATCTCGTTACAGCGATACTCAACATTTGCTTTGGTCGCTGCCTTGGCGCTTGTGTGTTTCATCGCGGGATTTTGGGTCACTTGGGCCTTTATTCCGTTTCTAATTTTTGCGGCACTCACGGCGCTCGGCATCCACGACACCAGACAGACCAGCCATGCGATTGTGCGCAACTATCCGGTCTTGGGCCACATCCGGTTCTTGTTTGAAAAGATCCGTCCCGAAATCCGCCAGTACTTGATCGAGGGCGACCAGGAAGAACAGCCCTTCAGCCGCGAACAGCGCTCGCTTGTGTATCAACGATCCAAGGGGGCCGAGGACAAACGGCCCTTTGGCAGTCATGAGCGCGTTTATGAAGCAGGGTATTCCTGGCTGACCCACTCGGTCGAGCCAACCTACTTCAAAAACACAGATTTCCGTGTCACCATCGGCGGAGACAAGTGTAAACAGCCTTACAATGCATCGCTCTACAATATCTCTGCGATGAGTTTCGGGTCGCTTTCGGCAAATGCAATTTCTGCGTTGAACAAGGGGGCAAAGATCGGCGGCTTTGCCCATGATACCGGCGAAGGCGGCATCAGCCGTTATCACCGCGAAGGCGGTGGCGATTTGATCTACGAGGTGGGATCGGGATATTTTGGTTGCCGCAGTCGCGATGGCAGCTTCAATCCTGAAAAGTTTGCCAAGCAAGCCACGGATGAGCAGGTCAAGATGATCGAAATCAAGCTTAGCCAAGGTGCGAAGCCGGGCCACGGCGGCATGCTGCCCGCCGCCAAGATCACCCCCGAGATTGCAGAAGCCCGCGATATTCCCATGGGTTTCGACTGTATATCACCTGCCGGTCACAGTGCGTTTTCAGGCCCGTTGGAACTGATGCTCTTTGTCGGCCAGTTGCGAGAACTGTCCGGTGGCAAACCGATTGGGTTCAAGCTTTGCATCGGCCACCGGCGTGAATTCATGTGCATGGTCAAGGCGATGCTGGAAACCGGCATCATCCCCGATTTCATCGTCGTGGACGGGACCGAAGGCGGCACCGGTGCGGCACCGTTGGAGTTTGCAAACCACGTGGGCATGCCGATGGTCGAGGGGCTGACGTTTGTTCACAACACACTGCGCGGCGCGGGTATTCGCGATCAGGTCAAGATCGGGGCTGCAGGCAAGGTCGTGAGTGCGTTTGATATCGCCCGCGCGTTGTCGATCGGTGCGGATTGGTGCAATTCGGCCCGCGGCTATATGTTCGCCATCGGCTGCATTCAGGCGCAGGCCTGTCACACCAACCACTGCCCTGTGGGTGTGACGACGCAAGACCCGCTGCGCCAGGCGGCCCTGGATGTGAACGACAAGAGCAAGCGCGTGGCACGTTTTCACGCCAATACGCTCAAAGCCTTGGGTGACATGTCGGGGGCTGCCGGGCTGGACGACCCTTGCGGGTTCCTGCCCTACCACTTCATGACGCGCAAAGGTGACGGGCAGATGACCGAAGCGGCAGATGTCTATACCTATCTGCGCGAAGGCTTTCTGCTGGATGATGGTGATGACAATCCGGTCTACCGCGAACGCTGGGCGCGGGCGAACGCACGCAGCTTTGCCCCGCCAGAGCCGACCAAGGCCTAGTCGTCTTCGGGGCGCGGTGGCGTCTTGCCTGCCGCCCGCATGAACAGCGATACCCTTGGTGTCGTTCCGGTTTCCGTACGCGAGCGCGTGCGCAGAACAGGCGTGTTTTCGGATGTCCCGCTGCGGCTTTCGCGCAACACGATATAGAGACCGCTTGCAATGATGATCCCCGCACCAATGGCCGTCGGTCCGTCGATCGTTTCGTCAAAAAACAGGTAACCGAAAATCGTCGCCCAAATGATTTGGCTATATTGCATCGGCGCGATAATGGCTGCTTCGCCTGACTGGTAAGCTGAAATCACAAGTCGGCTGGCGACCCAGGCAAAGACCGCAATGATACCCAGCAGGCCCAAATGCTCGACCGGCATGGGTTCGTAAACAAAAGGCAGCGCACAAGCCATGACGATGAAGTTCACCATCATGGGATAAAGCAACATGACGACCGGCCGTTCCTCAGACCCGATCTTGCGAACGACGATCGAAGCGAGCGACCCGCCAATCGCCGCAGCCAAGGCAGCCAGATGGCCAAGCGACAGGTCGGTTTGGCCCGGTCGCAGCACGACCATGACCCCGCCAAGCCCGACCAGCACCGCCAGCCAGCGGCGCAGGCGGACGGTTTCACCCAGGACCGGGATTGCGAGGATCGTGATCAGAAGCGGCGCGGCAAAAAGGATCGTATAGGTCTGGGCCAGCGGTAGCACTGAAAAGGCATAGAAGGCCGAAACCCCCGTCACGACCGCAGCAACAGTACGCAACGCCAGCCACCACGGATGCACAGGCACGAGGGTTCCGGGGCGAGCATCCCGCATCATCATCACCATCGCGAGGGGAAAGCTGAGCAGGACACTGAAAAAGACGATTTGAAACGGCGAATAGATGCCGCCGAGGATTTTCACCACGACGTCATGCGTCGAGAAGATGCCAAACGCCAGCAGCGCCAGCAGCGCACCCTTGGCATTGGAAGACATCAGACGCTTGCGTCAAGCGCGGCTAGGATGACATCACCCATTTCGGTCGTGCTGAGAGGTGTGCCGCCTTCGGGGGCCATCAGATCAGCCGTGCGCGCACCGTCAGCGAGGACTTTCTCGATTGCAGCTTCCAGTCGGTCGGCCTCAGCCCCTTCGTCGAAGGAATAGCGCAGCGCCATTGCGAAGCTGAGGATGCAGGCGATCGGGTTCGCCTTGCCTTGCCCGGTAATGTCAGGGGCTGATCCATGGACCGGTTCGTACATTGCCTTGGGACGACCGCTTGCCATCGGCAGGCCAAGCGAGGCAGAGGGCAACATACCAAGGGAGCCAGTCAGCATTGCCGCACAATCAGACAGGATATCTCCGAAGAGGTTATCGGTCAGGATCACGTCAAACTGCTTGGGTGCGCGCACCAGTTGCATCGCTCCGTTGTCCGCGTACATATGGCTCAACGCGACTTCGGGATAGTCGGCATGCACTTCGGTCACGACATCGCGCCACAAGATGCCGCTTTCCATCACATTGGCCTTCTCCATCGAGCAGACCTTCTTGCCACGCTTCATCGCCAGATCAAAGGCGGCGCGGGCCGCGCGCTCGATCTCGGCTTCGGTGTAGCGTTGGGTGTTGATGCCCACGCGCATATTGTCTTCGATATGGATACCGCGTGGCTCTCCGAAGTAGACGCCAGAGGTCAACTCGCGCACGATCATGATGTCGAGGCCTGCGACGATGTCTTTCTTGAGTGACGAGAAATCAGCCAGCGCATCAAAACATTGGGCAGGGCGCAGGTTGGCAAAGAGATCCATTTCCTTGCGCAGGCGCAGCAGGCCGCGCTCGGGTTTCACGCTGAAATCGAGATCGTCGTACTTCGGTCCACCAACGGCACCCAGCAGAACCGCGTCGACCTCTTGCGCCTTGGCCATCGTGTCATCGTGCAAGGGCACACCGTGAACGTCATAGGCAGCACCGCCAACAAGATCTTCGGACACGTCAAAGGACAGATCGCGCTTGTCGCCGAACCAACCGATGATCCGCTTCACTTCATCCATGACTTCGGGGCCGATGCCGTCACCGGCGAGGATCAAAAGGGAAGGGTTTGCCATTGTCGTTCGTCCTTGCTTGAATTCATTGCACAGGGCCTAACGCGATGGCGCCGCAGGTTCAAGATACCAAGGAGCGGAACCCTTTCACCAAAAGCACCCGAACGCGCCTGATAGCGGCGTAAACGGCCTCATGCGCAGTCAGATGCCCCAAAAAACCGACAGAAGGTTAAGTGTTGACGGCTGTGGTTCTAACGATTGATGTCGATCCAGACAAGGCGATGCGCCCCGGCAGCCAGCCCGTCGTCGCCGATAAACGGGCGTTCTGGATCATCCGGCGCTGGCCAGAACACGCCTGCGTCTATGACCGTCCAATCAACAGACGGTAAGACATAGCTGACCCGCAAATCGCCGGGGCCATCCTGTGGCCAGCCGGCGGTATCCCTGCCTGGCAGCGGGTCTTGTAGCATCGGATTTTGCAGGAATGCGGCCATGGCACCGGGAAACCCTTCTCCACCTGCGGGGTCCAGATTGGCATTGCCCACGATCACGAAACTGTCGGGGGCGGGGCCGAAGTGCCCGTCCAGAACCGCCTCCCACAAAGCCAGCTCATCGCGGTTGCGCAGTCCGTTCATGTCTTCCGGGCCATCAAAGACAGGCGGTGTGGCGGAATATGCTAACAGCGAAAGCGCAGGGCCATCGGGGAACGCAACAGGGACGATCCAGTGCCCGGTGGACGACACACGCAAAATATCCTGCGCCGCAGCACTCGGAAAGGGCTTGCCTGCGACCTGCGGCAAGGTTGCGCCCGGTACGTCTTTCCAGCGTGTTGCGGACAGGTCGGTGACATTTTCTTCCCTGATAGGGAAACGCGACAGGATCGCCATACCGCCGTCGCCGGCAAATCGCCCGTACCCATGCGCATCACGCGCGTCGCCCAACCAGCCGTCGCCATCAAGATCAAGTCCGGTCTGCAAACCTGCGTTGGGTTTCAGCGCAAGGCTGTAAGGGTAGTGAGGCTCAAAACTGCGTGCAAATTCATGCAGCGCGAATAGATCATGATCAAAATCGAAATCGGTCAGCACAAGCACATCGGGGCCAATTCTGGCAATGATGCGCTGGATGGCCGCGATTTGCGGATCATCCCCGCGCTGTAAATCACGCAAAAGCAATCCGGGACCGTCGCGGCTTAGCGGGGCGGAAAACGTCGCAATGCGATAGGTGTCAGCCTGCGCTGTGCCCGCCAGACAAAATGCGATCAGTAGGTAGCACTTTGCGTTGGGCCAACACGATCGTATGCCTTTCGGCGCTGTACTTCGATCATCTGTGCGACCCGACTGAGGGCGACACCGCGCATCAGGATACTGGCTGGCAGAAATGC
Source organism: Yoonia sp. (assembly GCF_046498525.1). Taxonomy (GTDB): domain Bacteria; phylum Pseudomonadota; class Alphaproteobacteria; order Rhodobacterales; family Rhodobacteraceae; genus Yoonia. Next base: position 6,182 of record NZ_JAWOAN010000030.1, on the reverse strand, counting down.
CCATGCGGAAACCGTCCAAATCAAGGTCTGCGGATTATCAAGGTTGATTGGTGTGCCCAGCGCCGCAACCAGCTTGACCACCGCTGGCACCAAGAATGGCAGCAAGAACCCTAATATGATGTTAACGCGGCCATCCCGCTGCAGTCGTTTGACCACATCGCCGCCTGCCGTGGGGTCGAACGTCGGCAGGTTGATCCAGACATTGAAGGCACCTGTGCGCCTTGGCCATTGGTAAAGACGCAGCAAAATAACAAACCAGATGACGGAAAAAACAGAGACAAGATAGCTGAGGCCGGCAGCATCACGCAAGTGCTGGATCACTGAAGGATCGGTACCGTCAGGCATCATGATCAGCATAAGGCGCACCGGCGAATACGGGAAATCGATCGTCTGACCAATGACGTTGCCACTGTTTTGAAAATACATCGAGATCGCGTTGGGAGTTTCGACACCTTTGAAGATCATCGACAGGCAAAACACAGTGGCGAAAAGCGCCGAAAAACGCACACGATTGAACGGCGGTGCATCGCGGAACTCGACAAGGCTGGGACTGCTGGAGCTATACTCTACAATCGTGAACAGGGCGCCAAAGATCGCGACAAGTACGATGATCTGCGCGTTGTCTGACCCTGAATTCGGCAACAACAGATAGGGCATGATGATCAACATCACGATCAATACGGCTCTGACCAATGCTGCGGGCAATCGAGCTAGCACTGCATTTTTCCTCTACTGGGCCACGATATGCTGCGCATAAGTCATTTTTGTGGCCCGCTTAACACAACGAACATCTTTATTTTTGAGATAATTCTGAACAAATAGTGCACCTTGCATCAACTCATGCGGGGAGGAAACGAAGCGGATATGCCATTTTGGCTGTAAAGTGATGCCGGAATGTCACCGAACTGCTGCTTTTTTGTCATCAGACACTCCCAAGCAAGAGGTAGCTTGAAGCGGGCAAACACAAAAAGGGCCGCTTCCTTTTGAAGCGGCCCTTTCTTAAATTTCTCTGATCCGTTCTTACACCCACGGGCGCGCGGCGCTTGCCGTGGCTTCATAGGTGTCGATGGATGCGGCCTTTTCCATGGTCAGGCCAATGTCATCGAGACCATTCATCAGACAGTGCTTCTTGAAGGCGTCCACTTCAAAGCTGAAAACATCGCCGTCTGACGACGTCACTGTCTGCGCGTCGAGATCGACTTCGATCCGCGCGTTCGATCCTTTTTCGGCATCCTTCATCAGCACATCGACTTGGTCCTGCGGCAATGCAATCGGCAAGATGCCGTTCTTGAAGCAGTTGCTGTAGAAGATGTCGGCATAACTGGGCGCAATCACGCAGGTGATCCCGAAATCTGCAATCGCCCATGGTGCGTGTTCACGCGATGAGCCGCAACCGAAGTTATCGCCAGCGACAAGGATCTGCGCCTCACGGTACTGCGGTTTGTTCAGCACGAAATCAGCGATTTCGTTGCGGTCATCATCATAGCGCATCTCGTCGAACAGGTTCACGCCAAGGCCGGAGCGCTTGATCGTTTTCAGAAACTGCTTTGGGATGATCATATCGGTGTCGACATTGACCAAGGGCATCGGCGCGGCGATGCCGCTAAGGGTTGTGAACTTTTGCATTACATCATCTCCCGCACGTCGGTCAGTTTACCTGTGATAGAAGCTGCCGCCGCCATCGCAGGGGACATCAGGTGCGTACGTCCGCCCCGCCCTTGCCGCCCTTCAAAGTTGCGGTTGGATGTGGCCGCACAGCGTTCGCCCGGTGCCAGTTGGTCGGGGTTCATCGCCAGACACATGGAACAGCCCGCAAGACGCCATTCGAAACCGGCGTCGATAAAGATCTGCGCTAGCCCCTCTTCTTCCGCTTGAGCCCGCACCAAGCCAGAGCCCGGTACGACCATTGCGCGCAGACCGTCCTTTTTCTTCTTGCCCTTCAGGATCGCCGCAGCAGCCCGCAAGTCTTCGATCCGGCCGTTCGTGCAGGAGCCGATAAAGACAGTGTCGATCTCAATTTCAGATAAGGGGGTGCCCGGCTTGAGGTTCATATAGTCGAGCGACCGCTGTGCCGCACCGACCTTGCCGCCTTCGAAATCGTCGGCAGATGGTACTGTCGCAGTGATCGGCAGCACATCCTCGGGAGAGGTGCCCCATGTCACAACCGGCGCGATGTCTTCACCTTTCAGGGTGACGACCTTGTCAAAATGCGCACCTTCGTCGGTAAAGAGGGTCTTCCAATAGGCGACAGCCGCTTCCCAAGCCGCACCCTTTGGTGCGTGAGGACGGCCCTTGCAGTAGTCATAGGTTTTCTCATCAGGTGCGATAAGTCCGGCACGCGCGCCGCCTTCGATCGCCATGTTGCAGACCGTCATCCGGCCTTCCATTGACAGATCACGGATCGCTTCGCCGCAGTATTCAATCACATAACCGGTGCCGCCAGCGGTACCTGTCGCACCGATCACAGACAGGGTAATATCCTTGGCCGTCACACCGGGGGGCAGCTTGCCCGTAATCTCGACCTTCATGTTCTTGGATTTCTTCTGGATCAGCGTCTGCGTGGCCAGCACGTGCTCAACCTCGGAGGTTCCGATGCCATGCGCCAGCGCACCAAAGGCCCCGTGGGTCGCCGTGTGGCTGTCACCACACACAACGGTCATGCCCGGCAAGGTCCAGCCTTGTTCGGGTCCGACGATATGCACGATGCCCTGACGCACATCTGAAACCGGATAGTAGTGAATGCCGAAGTCTTTGGCATTGGTATCAAGGGCGGCAACCTGAATGGCGCTGTCCTCGGTCATGTTCTTGGGATCATCGCGGCCCGGTGTGGTCGGCACGTTGTGGTCCGGCACGGCGATGGTTTTCTCAGGTGCGCGGACTTTACGACCAGCCATTCGCAGCCCTTCAAAGGCCTGCGGGCTGGTCACTTCGTGCACCAGATGGCGGTCGATATACAGCAGGCAGGTGCCGTCGTCGGCTTCGTGGGCTACATGCGCATCCCAGATTTTATCATAGAGCGTTTTGGGGGACATTGTCCTCTCCCGTATCAAAATGTCAGTGGTCGTCGGGCGAGCGGAAACGGGCAGCCTTATCCGCGGGCTAGGATGGTGCAGCGCGCACCGAAGAACCGCCAAGGCAGGCGGGCGCGGTCATCCATATCAAAAACCTTTTTCATGAAAACGCAGATACACCTCTGCGGGTCCCTAAACAAGCCTCTCTCGTCGTGAACAAGCTAGGACAAGAGGTTTGGGTGCGGTCCGACCTGCGCTGCGATAGCGGCAACAGTGTTCTGCGGCATGAAGTAGTCGTTGTCGGCTGCATCGGTGTAAACGACTTCGATCTGGTAATTGTTTTCGATGAATGTTTGCAGATCTTCTTGCGTGGGGTTCGTTTCGCCCCTGAAAAAGGCCGCGGCCTCTTCGAATTCAGAATCCGGAAAATCTTCGGGGTTGAGTAATTTCGCTGAAATAAAGATACCGTTGACCGTTTCGCCGTTTTCTTCAATTGATCCGGTGGCCGCTTCGAAACCGACCTGCGGAACAACATCTGAATCGCCCAGATCAATGTCCACGGTCAGGATGAGGCGATGTTCGCCCCTATCATCGGCATCCAAAGGGTTTCCGTTGTCGAACTCGTCGATGATCGCAAAGGTTTCTACGTCGTCCTCAATATTCGCCAGCGCATAGAAATCTGTCGATCCCGCATCGTCGCTGAGTGTCGCGGTGCCGGTCACAAGAACAAGCGTGTCCTTCTCGTCTGCAATATCATTGTCATTGTCATCGACACCGCCAGCCGCAAAACCACCACCGCCCCAGATATATATCGTATCCTCGCCACCTTCGCCCCGAAGCGTGTCAGTGCGATCAACCGCGTTGACCAGTTCGCCATCAATCAAACGCGCATCAAATCCACCATAAATAAGATCGTCACCACGGCCACCACGCATGATATCAGAACCGTAACCACCATCCAGCATGTCATCTCCTGCACCACCCAGGATCGTATCATTTCCATCATCACCGTTGATGGTATCATTCCCCGCGCGACCTTCGAGAATATCGCGATTGTCGCCGCCGTTGATCACGTCATTACCTTCGCCACCAATGACCGCGTCCTGCCCCGCACCCGCATTAATGGTATCATTGCCCAGAAAGCCAAGGATCACATCATCACCTTCGGTGCCCTCGATCTCATCGTCTTCAAAAGTGCCCCGGATTTCGCCATCGTCGCGGTCGTCGTCATCGTCGCCTGCCAGCAGCGGGATAAGCAAAGCCCCCGACGCGGCAAGAAGCAATAAAACAGTTATATCCATGACCTGGCTTTCTGAGATCAGTTTCCACTGAAAGTGTTAGCCGGTCCCAAACCACCAAACAAGGTTGTTTGGTCTTTGGTGCCATGGCGGTCTGATGACACACATCAACCGCGACTTGCTTGCATGTCGGCCACATGCAAACCTTTAAGTCAGAATGCGGTGATCAGGATAAAATGGCCCAGCACGAAACCACACCGGAGCCCCAATTCATCAGCGAACCTTTCGAGGCACCGCTTGTTGAGGTTATCGACATTGGTAACGACCTGCTGATGCAGGCCCAACTGTTTGTCGAGAACATGTTCCGGACATGGAACCTGTATCAGCTTTTGATCGCGATCGGAGTGTTCGTTGCAGCCCAACTACTGCGCGCGGTCCTCGGCCCGCGTATTCGCAAATGGATGGGAACACGCGAGAACTGGCCAAAATGGCGCATGCGTATTCTTGTCGTCGTGCACCAACGACTGCGCGCGATCTTCTTTGTTGTCCTGATTTGGACCGTCATTTTCACGATGCGCGAGGTGACGTGGCCAAGCCGGAGCTATCTTCTCGGCGTGATCGGCACCTTGGCTCTGGCATGGCTCTTGATTGTCTTTGCCACCCGCCTGATCAAAAGCCCGATCTTGCGACGGTTCGTGCGTTACGGTGCGTGGACATGGGCGACATTGCAGATACTTGGCCTTTTGGATGCCGCGGAACGTCTGCTTGACAGCATTGCCTTCAGCATCGGTGAAATCCGCTTTTCGATGCTTCTGCTAATACAGGGCCTTGTTATCCTTGGGGTGCTGATCGCGCTGGCCCGTTTCTTTACCGCCACGACAGCAAGCCGGATCAGATCGAACGAAGACATCAGCCCCTCGATGCAGGTGCTGATCGTCAAAGGCGTCCAGATCGCGTTTTACGGGGCTGCGCTCTTTCTTGGTGTGCGCGCGCTGGGGATCGACCTGACAGGCCTTGCAGTGCTGTCCGGCGCGATTGGTGTGGGCCTTGGTTTCGGCTTGCAAAAAGTGGTGTCCAACCTTGTCTCGGGTGTGATCATCCTGCTGGATAAATCCATCAAGCCCGGCGATGTGATCAGCCTTGGCGATACCTTCGGCTGGATCAGTTCACTGGGCGCGCGCTATGTCTCGGTCGTGACCCGCGACGGGCGTGAATACCTGATCCCCAACGAAGACCTGATCACCGGACAAGTGGTCAACTGGTCGCATTCAAACGAGTTTGTGAGGCTTGATATCAATTTCGGCACCTCCTACCACGACAACCCCCACGAAGTGCGCCGCATCGCGATCGAGGCCGCCCAGAGTGTTGACCGTGTCCTGGCCGACCGCAACACGGTGTGTCATATCGTGGGCTTCGGGGACAGTTCGGTCGATTATCTGCTGCGGTTCTGGATCAGGGACCCGACGGGTGGACTGACCAACATCCGCGGCAATGTCTACCTTGCACTATGGGATGCGTTCAAAGAACATGGCATCAGCATTCCGTTCCCGCAAAGAGAGGTGAAGCTGCTGGAAAGCGAGCAGGTGAATGTGCGGATGGGGGATTAGAGGGCAAGGGGCAGGTGTGTGGACTTTTGAAACATTCGCTGATTTGGCACCAACGGCTGGTATTCGCTCAGGTGACATGGCAATCCCAAACTCTAGTTTAAGAAGGACAAAAATGCTAATGTCTAAGCTCAGGAGTCGGCAGCCGCGCTGCTGATGGTTACGCACAGCGAGTCGCTGGCGGCGCGGCTGGATCGCACGCTGCGCAGGTCGATCAGCACGTGACGGGGCGCGGGAGGCCCCCAGAGGCTCTCATATCTCCCTCCACCCAGTCGGAGCCAGGTGAGGTGGCCCTGCTCGTCCCCCCCCTCCCGCCAGGTGCGCCGAAG
>NZ_JAWOAN010000018.1:0-9238 GCF_046498525.1 Yoonia sp. | reverse complement strand
TTCAAAATGATCCTGAATAAGCGCATTATTCCTGGTTGCTTCGCTATTTATCAGAGTAGAAATGGTTCCGAATTTCTTCCGAATTTTTTCCGAACTCATTCCGAACTCATTCCGAAGGTCTTCCGAAGGTTTTCCGGGGCCGGGCTCCGAAGCTGGGGTCATACCCTTTTTGAGCCAGGTAGGCCATGGCTTTTTCATCCAGTTCGATGGTCAGGCCCCGGGAGGCACGCCGCGACAGAGGCCAGTTTTGATCTGGATGCTGTGGCCGGGGCCGAAGTGGCGGCAGGGGCCCGCGCACTGGACAAATTCACTGTCACCCGCACAGGCACCGGGGATATTGCCGTGGTCGGTGATGCAGCCCGTCTCATCAAAGTCACGGGGCACTCGGTACTTCGCGTGAGCAGCCGCGCCCTCGCACAGCCCGTTCTTGCGCCACACCTGCACGCCACAGGCGCGTCAGGGCTTCAGGGCGAGCTCTCCGCGCAGGCCGTCCAGCCCGATGGCACAGGTCAGGCATCAATGACGGTCGCTGCCGCGTTTTGTTATGGGACCTGGCCGCTCACGCTGCTGACGTTCGGGGTACGGGCACCGCCGGGTCAACGCCGTTTCACATCACCCGATACGGTCCAAGGCGGGTCGGTCATTACAGTGCCACGCAGCGGTGTCCTGCGCGCAGAGCCGCGCACAGGTCGTATTCTGAAAGGCTGATCCATGCAGAAGTTCATCATCAAACGTGGCGATACATCGCCGGCCCTGCGCTTTGCCCTTTTGCCCGAGAGCGTGTCACTGGTCGGCGCAATGGTCCGCTTCCAGATGCGCTTGCGAGGTGGCGCGACCGTGATTGATCGCCCCGCGGAGCTCCAGAGCGTGTTCCAGCCAGCGGTGGTCGCGCATGCCTGGGATCCCGGCGAGACAGATATCGCGGGCCGCTATGAGGCGGAGTTCCGCGTGACCTACGCTGATGGCACCATCGAGACCTTCCCCAATCATGGCTTCATCGATGTGTTCATCATCCGGGATGTGCCGGGATTGCCTGGCTGAGCGATGGGGCGCGCCCAAGCGTTCCCTCTGCACGACATAACCTCACCTCAAAATCACCACACCAAAAAGGACGCATACCAATGGAGATCGCACTCTGGACCATGGTCGATGCACTCATGAAATGGGTTATCATTCCCATGGCGGCCATTCTCTGGGTTCATAACCAGAAACTCGGCGCCCACGAAAAGGAAGTGCTGCGCATCATGACGCTGCTTTCCGAGCGCAAGGACCAGCGCGACGAAGACCGCGCAGAATTAAAAGAAGCGCTACGCGATCTGCGCGCGGCCATCCTGCGGCTCGATGAACGGCTGGCTGATTTTGCGCTGGCCCAATCCGTGCAGGCGCCACCGCCTAAAACGACCCGCAGCCCAGCAACCCGGCGCGCAAAAGGCTGAGGCGTTAGCGGCTGGTGCAATGTTCCACACAGCACAGGCATCTCTGCAACAAGAATACCGATACAACCCGAACCCATCATAGAGCCCGTCGCACCTGCGGCGGGTTTTGTCATTTGAAAGGACTACATCATGGCCGACCCGATCCGCACATTCCGGCACTTCCGCGACGTGCCGCAAAACCTCTGGCGCTGGACGGACTTCTCGCCAGCCGAGATTGCCTGTCGCGGCACAGGGCAGCTCAAGCTGCACCCCGAAGCGCTGGACAAGCTGCAAGCACTGCGTGATCGGTTGGGTAAGCCGCTGATTGTGCGCTCCGCCTATCGCAGCCCGGCGCACAACGCGTCGCTCAAGGGCGCAGCGCCCAGCTCAAAGCATATGGATGGCACCGCGTTTGATATTGCCATGGGCAACCATGATCCGGTTGCGTTTGAGGCCGCCGCGCGAGCAGTGGGGTTCCTCGGGTTCGGCTATTATCCGCGGTCTGGGTTCATGCATATCGATCTGGGGCCTGCGCGGTCTTGGGGCCAGCCGTTTCCGCAGCGTGAGGTCGCTTTTGCCGTAGAAGCACCGCAAGCGCGCGAGGTGCTTGCAGAAAGCCGCACGCTGAAAGGCACCGGAGCGGCAGGCGTGGCAACCATCGGTGCCGCCGGGGTCGAGGTTGCACAGGAAGTGCTTACCGAGGCACAGGGAGCTATTCTGCCGCTCGTGCCCTATCTCGACACCCTGCGTTACGTCTTGATTGCCCTTGCGCTTGCCGGACTCGCCGTCGTGATTTATGCCCGCCTCGACGATTGGCAAAAAGGGTGACGCTGATGTGGAAAACGATTATTCCCGGGCAATTGCTGCGCCGCTTGGCCGTGACAAGCCTCATGATCCTGACATCCGCCCTCTTCCTTCTCAATCTACGTCGCCAGGGCGAACGCGCCGGGCGCGTAGCAGAGCGCCTGACCAATCTGGAGCACACCAATCATGGACAGCGAGACATGCTGGACGCGGCCGCAGATCGCCCTCGCAGCCGCGATGATCTTCTTGACCGGCTGCGCAGGGGTGGATTCTGAAACGCCACACAGCGCCTGTCCGCCGGTGGTGGAATATAGTCACGCCGAGCAGGTGCGGGTGGCGGAGGAATTAGAAGCATTGTCTGAAGGCGCGCTGATCGTTGGTTGGCTGGCGGATTATGCAGTGTTAAGGGAGCAGGCAAGGACATGCGGCCCCTGACTGCAACACGGGAATAAAATCGAATCTGGAAAATTCCGTGACTTCGTCATTCTCGTATCCATTCATTCGCATTGGATACATCTTAGCACGCTGTCCGAATTTGCCGGAACACTTCAGTCACGGTTCACTGAACGCCTCGGCGCCCCGGAACAGAGGTTTGAGCAGGTAATGCATAATGCTCTTTTCCCCGGTATGCAGTTCGACAGTTGCTTGCATGCCAGGGCGGAGTTCGATTTCAGCTTGGCGAGGGCTCATGTTTTCACGATCGATCCGAGCGCGCACGCGGTAGTAGGGGGCAGGATATTGGGTTTGTGGATCAGCAAAGGTGTCGGCAGAGACTAGCTCTACTTCACCTTTTAAGGCTCCAAAAATCATGAAGTCATAAGCCGAAAGCTTGATCGTTACCTCTTGGCCGGAGCGTATGCGAGCAATGTCTTTTGGCTCAACTTTGGCGTTAATGTAAAGCGCATCCCCTAGTGGTACGATTTGTAGTATTTCTTCGCCCGGCCCAACGACCCCGCCGACAGCACCGAGACGCACTGAATTCACGATGCCCGCTATATCGGCCCGGATGACAGTACGGTCGAGCTGATCTTGCCGCGCTGCACGTGTTTGTCGCAGAGCGGCGAATTGCGAGAGCGTTGCGGAATAGACCTCTGCACGCTCGCGCAACACGCCAACAATCGCCTCATCATGGCGCAGCCTCGCTTCATTCATGGCTTTGCGGGCGTTGAGCGCTTCAATCGGGGCGATGAGGTCGCGAGCGGCAAGTGACCCCATCAGCTCTGCCTGTTCCTCGGCATCGGCCAACAGTCGCGCCAAACCCGATCGGGTAGTCTCTTCAGACTCCAGCCTTGCAACTAACAGGGCCCTCTCAGACGCCGCAATATCTGGGACAAGTTTTTCCAGCTCCGGATCAAGCGTGAAATTCGGCACCCCGGCTATCTCAGCCTCAAGCCGGGCGCGGCGCACTTCCAGTGTGGCGATATCGCGAGCCAGTTCATCGACCGCGGCGCGATATTGGGTGTCAGACAACCGCACCAGCAAGTCGCCAGGCTGCACGATATCGCCTTCGGTGACACCGAGTTCGGCTATAATGCCACCTTCAAGGTTTTGAATGATCAAAGAGCGGTCTGCCATAACCACTTCCCCCGGTGCACGGACCATTTCAGCCACAACGGCGAAAGAGCTCCAGACCAAGAACACCACCAACGCAAGTGCGGAGACCCAGAGTACCGCGGCTGGTCGGGCAGGAGGACCGGCCCTGTGGGGGGCGCCAAATGTTCCGCTCAATGTTCCCGCCTCCTCTTTCTAATGAGATTCTTTTGCCTCGGAAATGTGTCGCAGCACACTATCGCGCGGGCCATCCATGGCTAGGCGGCCGCGATGCAGTACCAGAGTGCGCTGACAAAGTGGCAGCATTGTCATGCGATGTGTTGCGATCACCGCCATTTTGTTTGCAAGCCAAGGCTTCAGCCTTTCAACCAATTGGGTCTCAAGCGTCGTGTCGAGCGCCGAGGTGGGCTCATCGAGCAACAAAATGCGCGGATCCTGCAACCAAAGCCGTGCCCAGCCAACACTCTGCCGTTGCCCGGCAGAAAGACCCGTACCGCCATCATTGATTATCATATCCAAGCCTTTGGGATGATCACGAATAACCGCACCAAGCCCTGCGAAATCCAGCGCAGTCATTAGTTTTTCATCTTGGTACAGCCGCTCTGAGGGGGCAAGATTATCGCGAAGCGAACCCGCAAACAGCCGAATTTCGCCAGGCATCCAGCCGATGGCGTAGTCTAGGTCGTCAGGGTCGATCTGGTTCATCGCAACATGATCTAGTGTCACCAAGCCATCTTGCGGACGAATGTGTCCAGCCAAGAGGCGTAGTAGCGTGGATTTGCCTGCGCCATTCCCTCCGAGCAGCGCAGTAATTTGTCCAGGCTGAAACACCAGCCCGTCCAGTAAAAGATCTGGTGGACCGTCAGGGTCATGGCTAAAGCGGATCTTCTCCAGTCCGTAGCGGCCGTTAAGATTCGGACGGCGCAGATATTGGCGTTTGTCATCACGGGTCTGCTCGGCCTCTGCAATCTGGCCAAGGCCCAACATCGCTGTCTTGAGCATTGCCCAGCGTGAGAGAATTGAGGAAAGCTGCGAGAGCGGCGAGAGTGTACGCCCGGTCAAGATCGAGAGCGCCACGATGGAGCCTACTTGAAACTGGCCGGCGAACACCATGAACGCCCCGGCCACCACCATCAGCACATAGGTGATCTGTTGCGTGGCACCCGCCCAGCTTGCGAGCATAGCGCTAATACGGCGTTGTTCTGAGCCAGTCTCACCCATCATCCGCACCACATCCATGACCCTGTGGCGATAGCGTGGCTCGGCACCGAGCGCGCGGATACTCTCAGGATGGTAGACAATTTCTTGGTAGAGCATGCCAGCGCGGCTTGAGCTGCCGAGGCTCTCGTCCATCAGCCGCGCCATCCGCTTCCGCATCAATAGACCCGGAAGTACCATCAAGAAGCCTCCCACAATCACAATCAGCACAAGCGGCCCACCGATCGTGGCTATAACAACGAGAAACAATAGCAAAAAAGGCAGATCAGTCAGCGCGCCGCTCGCGGCTGTGGTGAAAAACTCACGAATCGCAGCGGTCTCACGTAGACTGCTCACTAGTTGTGCCGGGGCCATTGGGCGTGCATCAAGCCGCATCCCCAACAGCCGCCCAACCAACCGCTCCGAGAGGGTGATATCCACATCACGCCCGGCCTTATCAATCAGTCGCGCCCGCGCGATACGAATTACCGCCTCAAGTAGGACAGCCAAGATCACACCGATGGTCAGCACGGTCAATGTGGCAAGATTTTCATGTGGGATGACCCGGTCATACACCTGCAGCGCGAACAGTGCCACACCAAGGGCAAGAAGATTTGCCGTCAGCGAACCAATCGATATGATCGCAAGCCAACCGCGAAATGGGATTAGCGCCGACCAAAACCAATGCGCGCCGCGCCCCTTTACCCCTCCCCGCGCAGAGAGTACTTCACCAATAGGCTGCGCAATGAGCAATGTGCCAGAATAGTCGGCCATGAACTCTGCGCGCGAAATTTGTCGGGGCGATCTCGGGTCTTCAAAAGCGAGTACATTCAAAATGCCACCTTGCTCAGACAGAACCAAGCCTCCAGCATTTGCTAAGCCTTCGGCATAAGCTGGCCAATGCTGTGGGCCAGGCTGCGCGACGGGAAGGCGCTCTATGTGAAGGCCCTCTTCGGCAAGCAAAGCTTCGAGGCTTGTTCCTTCAAGAGCGCGATGTTCCAGATCAGTTGCGAAGACCTGGTGATCAAGCCGCACCCGCGCCCAAGCTGCTACAATTGCAGCGCGCGCGTGCGCTATTTCGATGTCCTGATCGCGCCTCGCTGCCTTATTGCTCACAGCTCACGTCCATCAATCAAAACCCCCAAGTCACGTCCAAGAGCCAGCCTCGCCCGCTCTGCCTCAGCCCACAATTGTGACTTTCGAGATTGCAGTGACCATAGGGTATCAAAACTTGCAACCACCTCGACAATGCTGCGCCGCCCTTCCCTAAATTGCGCCAGATACAAGCTGGAGGTACCGTGAGCCATTGCGATCAAACTATCCATCCGATCAAAGCTGGCCTCCATCTCCAGCAGATCTGCACTTGCGCGACGCATCGACCGACTGGCGTCTTCTTTGGCCTGCAGCAGCGTCTGTTCGGCGACGGCGATCCTCGCATTTTGCGCTGCAATCGCACTACGAGTACCCAAGCCAATCACGCCCTCGGCCCCTGCCAGTAGAGCGACCTCTGATCGGGTTTCGCCGTCTGAGCGTTGCATTGTGCCGCTGAGGCCGATGCGTGGTAACATCGCAGCGCGCGAAGCACGGGCTTCTGCATCCTTGCGGTCACGCTCAGCGGCGGCGCGCAGCACGCTAAGCGACGCAAGTCCCTCCGTTACTAAGCCTAACTCTATCGTTTCATCAGCCCCAGATAGTGCTTCCGGGTGGCGGCCTGCAAGCCGCTCCAACTCGTTCAACGCACGCGCCTGCCTACGGCTTGAGCTGGCCTGACGGTCACGCATCTCTGCGAGACGCAGCATGATGCTGCTGCCATCGCCGGGATCACCATAGCCGCTATCAGAGCGGAGCGCGACCACTTCGGCAAGCGCCGACATGCGCAAGACAGCGTTTTCGGCGACTGCTGCTTCCTTGGCATGATAGGCAGCCTCCACCAATAGCGAAAGCGCATCATGAACGCGGTTATTGGCGTCGATTGAGACATCTACGGCTGCTACTTCAAGCTCCGCCCATGCCACTTCACGCAGCGCTTTACGGCGACCGTTATCAAATAGTACCTGCTCTACAGCTATTTGAGCCACCATAGCGCCGAGACCATCTAGGCTTAGGCTCGGCGTAATCCCAGGAAGCCAGTTTTTTGTGGCCGCCATCACGCGAAGCTCTGCTGCCCAGAGATCCGCTGACGCTACGCGAGTTGCGTTGTTCATAACTGCATGCGCGATCTGCGCATTTCGGCTGCCCACAGGATACACAGACTTGCGAAGAGCCAACTCTGAAATAAGCTCTGATTGCGCGCTAAGCTGACTCAGGTCTGAGCTACCAGCAACAAGGGGACGCTCGCTTTCACATCCAGCAAATGCACTTGCTGCTAAGACACAGAGAAGAATCCGCGCCTGTCGTGGATATACGTTCATGACACACCTGCGTCAGCCCACGGTCCCATCAAAACCATTTGAGGCAGTGAAACACCACGCTTTTGACTGCGAAGTAGGCTAGCTTTCGGATGATTGGGGCTCCAGTCATCGGTTCAAGTGATTTGAAGTTGAATTGATTCCTCGACCAGGATTCTCTCGCCCGTGTCAGAATAATTAAAGACATCGAATGTGATACCGCCCACGTCTTCTGTCCCCAACCTTGACGCACCAGTAATATCAACGGAATCTGCAGAATCTCCGGTTATCAGGAGCTGATCAGAGTTAGTGGCAAGACCTGCGATATCTCCTTTGCCGAGAACAATCTCTGCATTTGTTATATAAGTCAGGTCTAATCCGACGACGTTGAAACCACTAACGAATAGTTCGCTCCCGTCAAATTCTTGATTGGTTGCCCCACGCAAGACCAAGGTGCTAACCGTGTTGATCGGATCCACGGTGTTAACATCTCCATCTGAGTCGTCGCCAATTGAAATCATGAAATCCGAGCCTGCCAGAATATCTGGGTTCAAGGAGAATTGACCATTATCGCTGCTGGAGTTACGGACTTCGGAGACCAAAGTGGTGTCAGTGAGAGACAGATCATCCACCGAGTATATATTAATTCCGTCCGCAAGCGTTAGTTCGATCTGATTGATATCATTAGAACTGTTAGAGTAAATCTCTTCCACTCTGGGCGCGTTTGGAATGACTGTGTCCACCTTAATATCCACGCCATCATTTACTGCTACGGTTTCTGAGGGGTTGCCTGCGGGATCAATGGCGCTCGCTGTAATTGGTCCACTGCTTTCGTCCCCAATCATTTCCTGCGTCACCGAAAGTGTCCAATGGCCATCCGCGCCAGTAGTTACCTCCTGTGTGGTTGTATTTGGCAAAGTAACGGTCACAGTGGCACCAGCATCCGCTGTGCCAGTCACATCAAAGCCAATTGACGCCTCCGTAGCGTTAATAATTCCGTCTTCTGTCACATCGGGATTATCGACGGTGATCCCAGAATTCCTATCAATGGTAACTGCAACCTGATCAGTGTCCACATTACCGTAAACGTCGGTGGCCGTTGCAATAATGCTATATTCACCATCTTCAGGTACCTTGCCCACCGGAATTGGGACTGACCAATTCCCATTCAGGCTATCGGCGTCGACAGCTGGAAGCGTGACAGTCGTACCATCCGTAATGCTAAGTACAATTTGTGAGCCCGCTTCGGCTTTGCCAGTCAAAACCCAATTGCTGCTCATATCAGCGTTGATAACGCCGTAATCACCTGGCGAGTTATCCAATGGCAGATCGATTTCAATTTCAGATGTTGTATCGATCGTGACGTTAGCAGTTTTAGGGGCTGAGGTATTGCCGGCCAGGTCCTCGGCCTCCACAGTGACCTCATAAACGCCATCCGCAGGCAGCTCACTCTCTGGGATCGTGAGCGTCCAACTGTTGTCCTCTACCGTCGCTGTGCGCTCGGACTGGCCCGCAAGCGTTACCCTGACCGTGGCGCCAGACTCAGTAACGCCGGACAGCACCATGTCTTCACCACCGGCGGTTACCTCAGGCTGATCAATGGAGAGTGTAGGAGGTGTCGTGTCGATCGTAGCGTTAGCAGTCTTAGGAGCTGAGGTATTGCCGGCCAGGTCCTCGGCCTCCACAGTGATTTCATAAACGCCATCCTCAGGCAACTCACTCTCTGGGATCGTGAGCGTCCAACTGTTGCCCTCCACAGTCGCTGTGCGCTCGGACTGGCCCGCAAGCGTTACCTTGACCGTGGCACCAGATTCAGTAACGCCGGACAGCACCATGTCTTCACCACCAGCGGTTACCTCAGGCTGATCTATAGAAAGTGTAGGA
>NZ_JAWOAN010000253.1:0-10813 GCF_046498525.1 Yoonia sp. | reverse complement strand
AGGTCCTGTGCGTCGTTGAACTCTTCCTCGGTCATCAACTGGCCATAGCTCAGGTCGGTCAGGCCGGGCTCGATCACAACGTAGTTTTCAAAGTACAAAATACGCTCAAGATCGCGCAGCGTCATGTCCAGCATCAGGCCGATGCGGGATGGCAGCGATTTCAGGAACCAGATGTGTGCAACGGGTGCGGCCAGTTCGATGTGGCCCATACGCTCGCGACGGACCTTTTGCAGCGTGACTTCGACACCGCATTTTTCGCAGACAACACCGCGATACTTCATGCGCTTGTATTTGCCGCACAGACATTCATAGTCCTTGATCGGGCCAAAGATACGCGCGCAGAACAGGCCATCACGTTCTGGCTTGAACGTGCGGTAGTTGATGGTTTCGGGCTTCTTGATTTCGCCGAAAGACCACGACAGTATCCGCTCTGGCGATGCCAGAGAGACCTTGATTTCGTCAAACGTTTTCGCCGGTGTGAGCGGGTTAAACGGGTTGTTTGTCAGTTCCTGGTTCATCTTCAATTCCTTGAATTGGGGTGCATGGGGATTGGGGAAATGTGGGTTTCACCCACCCTACGTAGGGTGGGTGAAACCCACGCGCGGTTGCGCTTATTCCTCATCCTCCGCATCCAGGAGTTCCATGTTGAGGCCGAGGCCCCGGACTTCTTTCACGAGCACGTTGAACGACTCAGGCACGCCGGCCTCGAAGTTGTCTTCGCCCTTGACGATGCTTTCATAGACTTTCGTCCGCCCTGCTACGTCATCCGACTTCACAGTCAGCATTTCCTGCAAGGTGTAAGCCGCGCCGTAAGCTTCCAATGCCCAGACTTCCATTTCCCCGAAACGCTGGCCACCGAACTGGGCTTTACCACCCAAAGGCTGCTGCGTGACAAGGCTGTAAGGCCCGGTGGAACGCGCGTGGATCTTGTCATCGACAAGGTGGTGCAGTTTCAGCAGATACTTCACACCGACAGTCACCTTGCGCGAGAACTGCTCGCCCGTGCGCCCATCGAAAAGGACCGACTGACCAGAGGTGTCAAAACCGGCACGCGTCAGCGCATCGTTTACATCAGCCTCTTTTGCACCATCGAAGACAGGTGTCGCGATTGGCACACCGCGGGTCACATTGCCCGCTGCTTCGACCAGATGATCCTCATCCATGCCGGCGATGCCTTCGTCATAGACATCATCTCCATAGGCGATCTTCATCGCTTCACGCACAGGGGTCAGATCGCCCGAGCGGCGATATTCACCCAACGCCTCGTCGATATGGATACCCAGACCGCGTGCGGCCCAGCCCATGTGTGTTTCAAGAATCTGTCCGACGTTCATGCGCGATGGCACACCCAGCGGATTCAAACAGAAGTCGACAGGTGTACCATCTGCAAGGAATGGCATGTCTTCCATAGGCACAACCTTGGAAATAACACCTTTGTTGCCGTGACGACCGGCCATCTTGTCGCCGGGCTGCAGCTTGCGCTTCACAGCCACGAAGACCTTGACCATCTTCATCACACCCGGAGGCAGATCATCGCCGCGGCGCACTTTCTCGACTTTATCCTCAAAGCGTGCATCCATTGCGCGCTTCTGGATTTCGTACTGTTCGTTCAGCGCTTCCACGATCTTGGCATCGTCTTCGTCTTCCATGGCAAGCTGCCACCACTGCCCGCGGGACAGATCAGAAACGCTTTCCTCGGACACGATGGAACCAGCCTTGAAGCCCTTCGGCCCCTTTGCGGCTTTCTTGCCAGAGATGATATCCCACAGTCGCGCATAGATGTTGCGATCAAGGATCGCCAACTCGTCATCGCGGTCACGGGCAAGGCGCTCGACTTCCTCACGCTCGATCTGCAGGGCACGTTCGTCTTTTTCCACACCGTGGCGGTTGAAGACGCGCACCTCTACCACGGTGCCAAAGTCACCGGGGGGCAGCCGCAGGGATGTGTCACGCACATCGGACGCTTTTTCACCAAAGATGGCGCGCAGAAGCTTTTCTTCGGGCGTCATCGGGCTTTCGCCCTTTGGTGTGATCTTGCCCACAAGGATATCTGCGGGGCCGACTTCGGCGCCGATATAGACGATGCCCGCTTCGTCGAGGTTGCGCAGGGCTTCCTCGCCGACGTTCGGAATATCGCGGGTGATTTCCTCTGGCCCAAGCTTTGTGTCACGGGCAGCGACTTCGAATTCGTCGATGTGGATCGAAGTGAAGACGTCGTCGCGCACGATGCGCTCGGAGATCAGGATCGAATCTTCGTAGTTGTATCCGTTCCAAGGCATGAACGCGACGATCACATTCTTGCCAAGCGCCAGTTCACCGATATCCGTGGATGGACCATCAGCGATAACCTCGCCCTTCAGAACCGTATCACCCACCTTCACCAGCGGACGCTGGTTGATGCAGGTGTTCTGGTTCGAACGCTGGAATTTGCGCATACGGTAGATATCAACGCCCGCATCGCCCAACTCAAGGTCAGACGTCGCGCGGATCACGATACGCTGGGCATCGACCTGGTCAATGATACCGGCACGTTTCGCCATGATCGCCGCACCACTGTCGCGTGCGACAACTTCTTCGATACCGGTACCCACCAACGGAGCTTCGGCCTGAAGCAGTGGAACGGCCTGACGTTGCATGTTCGAACCCATCAAGGCGCGGTTGGCGTCATCGTTTTCAAGGAACGGGATCAAGGACGCCGCAACCGAAACAAGCTGCTTTGGTGACACGTCGATCAAGTCCACGTTTTCGCGTGGGGAGAGCGTGTAATCGCCGTTCTTGCGGGTTGAGACCAGATCGTTGTGGAATGATCCATCGTCGTTCATGTTCGCATTGGCCTGCGCTACTGTGTGGCGCATTTCCTCGGTTGCGGACATATAGCTGACTTCGTCAGTCACCTTGCCGTCCGTAACCTTGCGGTAAGGTGTCTCGATGAAGCCGTACTTGTTCACGCGTGCAAATGTGGCAAGCGAGTTGATCAGACCGATGTTCGGCCCTTCCGGTGTCTCGATGGGGCACATCCGACCATAGTGGGTCGGGTGCACGTCGCGCACCTCAAAGCCTGCACGTTCACGTGTCAGACCACCGGGTCCAAGCGCAGACAAGCGGCGCTTGTGCGTCACTTCGGACAGCGGGTTGGTCTGGTCCATGAATTGCGAAAGCTGGCTGGAACCGAAGAATTCACGCACTGCTGCAGCAGCAGGCTTGGCGTTGATCAGGTCCTGCGGCATCACTGTGTCAATCTCGACAGAAGACATACGCTCCTTGATTGCGCGCTCCATGCGCAGCAGACCGACGCGGTACTGGTTTTCCATCAATTCGCCAACGGATCGCACACGGCGGTTACCAAGGTGGTCGATATCGTCGATATCGCCCCTGCCGTCGCGCAGTTCGACCAATGCCTTGATACAGGCGACGATGTCTTCCTTGCGCAGGGTGCGCATGGTGTCTTCGGCATCCAGATCAAGGCGCATGTTCATCTTTACACGCCCAACGGCGGAAAGATCGTACCGCTCGCTGTCGAAGAACAGCGTATCGAACAGAGCCGATGCACTATCGACGGTCGGTGGTTCACCCGGGCGCATGACGCGGTAGATATCCATGAGCGCGGTTTCGCGGTTCATGTTCTTGTCTGCGGCCATCGTGTTGCGCATATAAGCGCCGACGGTGATGTTATCGATATCGAGTACAGGGATCGTCTTGATGCCCGCATCAACCAAATCCTTGAGCGTGCCACCGATGACTTCGCCATCCTTGTTCCGCTCAAGCGTCAACTCGTCGCCAGCCTCGACGTAAATCGCGCCGGTTTCCTCATTGATGATGTCCTGAGCGACAAATTTGCCCACGATGTTCTCGTATGGGACAAGCAGGTCGGTCACCTCGCCCGCATCGATCAGCTTTTTGACCGAGCGCGGGGTGACTTTCTCGCCAGCTTTCGCGATGACTTCGCCTGTTTTGGCATCGACAAGGTCAAACGCAGGGCGTGTGCCACGCACACGCTCGGGGAAGAACTTGGTGGTCCAGGCTTTGCCCTGCTTGTCCAGCTTGTACTCGACCGTGTTATAGTAGGCATTCATGATGCCTTCCTGATCCATACCCAATGCATAAAGCAGGGTTGTCACGGGAAGTTTGCGACGGCGGTCAATGCGGCAGAACACAAGGTCCTTGGCGTCGAATTCAAAGTCGAGCCAGCTGCCGCGATATGGGATGATGCGGCAGGCAAACAGCAGTTTGCCGGAAGAATGGGTTTTACCCTTGTCATGGTCAAAGAACACGCCAGGAGAGCGGTGCATCTGGGATACGATAACACGCTCCGTGCCATTCACGACGAATGTGCCGTTTGGCGTCATCAAGGGCATATCGCCCATGAATACGTCTTGCTCCTTGATGTCTTTGACGGATTTCGAACCTGTGTCGTCGTCAACTTCAAACACGATCAAACGGAGGGTCACCTTCAGCGGTGCGCTATATGTCATGTCGCGCTGCTGACATTCCTCAACGTCGTATTTCGGCTTTTCCAGCTCGTACTTGACGAATTCAAGCACGGCGGTTTCGTTGAAATCCTTGATCGGGAATACCGACTGGAAGACACCTTTGATACCTTCGCCGTCAAGCGGTGTATCGCTGTCGCCCGAGCGCAGGAACAGATCATAAGAGGATTTCTGAACCTCGATGAGGTTCGGCATTTCGAGTACTTCGCGGATTTTGCCGTAGTACTTACGCAGGCGTTTCTGACCAAGGAAAGTAGAAGCCATGTGCGGTGTCACCTTTTGTTTGTCTCTCGAACGATGCAACACCCGGGCCGCGGTGCATCATCCATTTGACAGGGGATTCCAAGTCTATTCGTGGCTGCCGTCCCACCGGCCGCCTCCCGACTATAGAAACCTACCCAAGGGGTCGGTCAGCTAATTGGCCGACCTCTAAGACAGGTTTAGCTGGACCCACAATTCGCAGGTCCAGCCGAATTTTAAGGGCGAATTGCGTTTCGCCAAAAGCGGGCTTAGGCCAGCTCGACCTCTGCGCCAGCTGCTTCCAGCTTGCCTTTGATCTCTTCGGCTTCGTCCTTGGACGCGCCTTCTTTGATCTTGCCGCCAGCTTCGACCAAGTCCTTGGCTTCTTTCAGGCCAAGACCAGTGATCGCGCGAACTTCCTTGATCACGTTGATCTTGGATGCGCCAGCGTTCTTGAGAACGACGTCGAACTCTGTCTGCTCGGCAGCAGCTTCGGCTTCGCCACCAGCAGGGCCAGCCATCATGACTGCGCCGCCAGCTGCGGGCTCGATGCCATACTCGTCCTTGAGGATGGTTTTCAGTTCTTGTGCTTCGAGAAGGGTCAGACCAACGATCTCTTCAGCAAGTTTTTTCAGATCAGCCATTTTATGCTTTCCGTTCGTTTTAAGTGTGTTCCAACGTGAGGGAAGCCCCCCAAGTCAATTCAGATGCTTTATGCAGCTTTCTCTTCGATGGTTGAGAGAATGCTTGCGATGTTCGAAGCAGGCGCGCCAATGGCCCCCGCGATGTTGCTTGCAGGTGCGGCAATGCAGCCCGCGATGGAAGCGATAAGCTCCTCACGAGATGGCATACCGGCAACCGCTTTCACACCAGCGACGTCCAGCGCTGTCTCGCCCATGGCACCGCCGAGGATGACAAGCTTGTCATTCCCTTTGGCGTACTTGTCGACAACCTTCGCCGCAGCGACGGGGTCTTCCGAGTAAGCGAGTACAGTCATGCCTTCGAGGTATTCGGCAATGCTTTCGCATGGCTTGCCCTCGAGGGCGATTTTGGCGAGCTTGTTCTTGGCAACGCGTACAGACCCGCCTACTTCACGCATTTGAGCGCGCAGGTCCTGCATTTCAGCAACTGTCATGCCTTCGTAGCGGGCAACCACTACAACGCCAGAGCTTTCAAAGATCTGGCCGAGATCTTCGACCAGCTGTTCTTTTTGTGCTCTATCCACAGTTTTACTCCAAGTTTGGTACCGGATCAGGCCCGGCACCGGCTCTACTTTTGTCAAACGGCTCAGCCGCCCAACAGTCTACAGTCCATGCAAACGGGGCGTGCCAGAACAGTTTGAGACGAGCCTCAAAAATTCTGGTTATCCCATCTCAGGCAGGAATTAATGGCATGTGGCCAACCCACCGTCTCGGACGAATAAGGGCCCGAACGAATCAATCTCTCGGGCCCTGCGCATCATTTAGTCCCGATTACCCCAAAAGCCAAGGGCCGCGCCCGAAACTTCTTGGAGAACCATCAAATAAGAAATGGCAGGCCCGAACGACCGGACCTGCCATCGTCAGATTTTAAACGACAGTCTACGCGTTACCGGTCGCCGAGGCCACGTCGACAGACACACCAGGGCCCATTGTGGAGCTGACGGCGATCTTTTTCATATAGGTGCCTTTGGCACCTGATGGCTTGGCTTTGCCGACGGCATCAACGAAGGCTTTCATGTTCTCTTCGATCTGCTGCGCAGAGAAGGATGCCTTGCCAATACCGGCGTGGACCACACCGGCTTTTTCGGCCTTGAACTGAACCTGACCGCCCTTTGCTGCTTCCACAGCTTCCTTGACGTCCATGGTCACGGTGCCAACACGCGGGTTCGGCATCAGGTTACGTGGTCCCAACACCTTACCGAGACGACCGACGACAGCCATCATGTCAGGCGTCGCGATGCAACGGTCAAAGTCGATCGTGCCGCCCTGAATTGTTTCCATCAAGTCCTCTGCGCCAACGATGTCGGCACCGGCTGCCTTGGCCTCTTCGGCCTTTTCGCCACGCGCGAATACAGCAACGCGGACAGTTTTACCCGTGCCATGAGGCAGATTTACAGTCCCGCGGACCATCTGGTCTGCGTGACGCGGATCAACGCCCAGTGTCATCGCAATGTCGACGCTTTCGTCGAACTTTGCATTTGCATTGTCCTTGACGAGCGATGCTGCTTCAGCAACGGATACGTTGTGCTTGCCTTTGAATGCAGCGCGTGCTGCAGTTGTACGTTTACCAAACTTTGCCATTACTTCACCTCGATGCCCATAGAGCGCGCGGAACCCGCGATGATCAGCATAGCACCTTCGATGGACGTCGCGTTGAGGTCCTTCATTTTGGCTTCTGCGATTTCACGAACCTGCTTGCCTGTGATTGTACCAGCAACATCCTTACCGGGTGTCTTGCTACCAGACTTCAGGTTTGCGGCCTTCTTGATGTAGTAAGACGCAGGTGGCGTCTTGATCTCTATCGTGAAGGACTTGTCCTGATAGTAGGTGATCACAGTCGGACACGGGGCGTTCTTTTCCATGTCTTCTGTCTTGGCGTTGAACGCCTTACAGAATTCCATGATGTTGATGCCGCGCTGACCCAGCGCAGGACCGACAGGTGGGGAAGGGTTGGCAGCACCTGCAGGAACCTGCAGCTTGAGCGTACCCATAATTTTCTTGGCCATTGGCCTTCTCCTTTTCAGCGATGGGTCAGACCCATCCTACATTGCCCCGGTTGGGGCGGTTATGCCGTGGTTAGGGTTGCCCCTCCCACGTCTGAACACGAAGGTTACTGTTTAGAAACCTGCGTGAATTCCAGTTCGACCGGCGTCGCGCGACCAAAGATAGAGACCGTCACCTTCAGGCGCTGGTTGTCTTCGTCCACCTCTTCGACCATGCCGTCGAAATCTTCGAACGGACCGTCGTTGACCTTGACCTTCTCGCCGATCTCGAAGTGAATGAGCGTGCGTGGCGTGTCTTCACCCTCTTGGACGCGGCCAAGGATTGCCTGCACTTCGGCGTCGCGCATCGGCATCGGGCGGCCCTGTGGACCAAGAAAACCAGTCACGCGGTTGATCGAGTTGATCAGATGATAGCCTTCGTCCGACATTTCCATATGAACCAGCACGTAGCCGGGCATAAAGCGACGCTCGGCGGTCACTTTCTTGTTGCGACGGATTTCGATAACTTCTTCGGTCGGCACCAGCACTTCATCAATCTGGTCGTCGAGGCCCTGCTCCTCCGCCTTCTGGCGGATCGCCTCTGCGATCTTCTTCTCGAAGTTTGAGAGAACGCTTACCGAATACCACCGTTTGGCCATCTGTCAGAGCACCTTGTCGTCACTTGGCCACGCGTGGCCGCAATTACATTTCATTCGAGCGGAACAAGACCGCGAGTCCCGAAAATAAAAGCGGCGTGCAACTCGATTCGCCGCACGCCATTTTCCGGAAGTTGATGGCTCTTACCGCTGCCTCATCGGGTTTTCAAGAGGGCTGCGGAAAATCCGGGGAATTAGGTGCCAAAGTAGGTCAGGACACCGTTGAGACCCGTACGGATCAGCAGGTCAACGAGGAAGAAGAAAATCGCGGTCAATGCCGCCATGATAAAGACCATGATCGTGGTCATGATGACTTCACGCCGCGTTGGCCAGACGACCTTGGAAATCTCTGAACGGACTTCCTGAATGAACTTCACTGGATTGGCGATGGCCATGACGCATTGTCCTTTTTCGACACAAGACGGACTTACGGGCTATCATGCGCGAATTCAACCCCGTTTGGGCGCGACTTGAATCAAGAAGGCGTTAGCCTGAAACGGGACGCAGCAAGCTCACACCCTCCATTTTCGCAATCGCCGTCAACTGACGGGCATAGACGGCATCGCCGATGGCATGTTCTTCTGCGGCAAAACCATCGAACGGGGCATGGCCGTCTTCGACGGGCATCATCTGCCGCGCGGTTCTGGCAAGTTTTTCGTCGGGTGCCGGTTCGGCCTGCGCCAAGACGTGCTGCACGGCCGCCGCCGACAGTCCGCGGTTGATGTGGCGCGGTCTGGGTATGACGCTTCGTGCCGCATCTTCGCCAACCAAACCGGCCATGATCTTGGCGAAAAGCGCACCGTAGTCTTCATATTGCCAAACAGTCAGCGCACCGACCCCGGGGGCGGCACGCAGGCGGGCTACCAAATGGGCCCAATCGACGCTGCTCAGCGGGTTGCGTCTTTGGAAAACCGCGACGGGCTGGATGCGCCCGCCCAACAACATCTGACAATAGGCCGAGTTGATAAACGCAGTTGGACGCCGAACCGCAAGGAAAACGTCAATCTTCTGGTCCATCGCAGCGGCCAGTTGTGTCAGCCGGTCTCCGGCGGACTTGTAGCGGTGCTTCATAGAGCGACCATGCGGCTGATTGAGCGGGCCTATGAAATTCTCTTCGCTGAAGACCAGTCGATGCCCGTCTTTGCGCAACAGGTCCAATTGGTCGGCAACCCGCAATTCTGTCTCATCCGCTGCGCTACCACCACGAATCCCAAACAGCGCTTGAAGAGAGTTTCCCGGCAACCGAAAACAATCGGGGCCGTAATACATTACGCCAGACGCAGACAACTCCGCGCTCGCGCGCTTCAGCGACCGCTGCAAATGCGAAGTGGCCGTCTTATGCGCGCCAATGTGGAATGCGATACAAAGGGAGCGGTCTGTCATAAACTTGGTTTGATCCTCCGCACGAACGCCGTCGGTGATCCGGTCTGGCAGGGGCACCAGGACTTGAACCCGGGACCTACGGTTTTGGAGACCGCCGCTCTACCAACTGAGCTATACCCCTACGACCGGGTGTTGGGTTAGTCCGAAACCAAAGCAGGATCAAGAGGGAAGGTGCGGTACACTTGTGTTCAGACCCATAAATGCGACAAGAGTGACGAAATCCGCAACCAAAGGCCCCTGCCCTCTATGTCACTGCGTAAACGGATCGAGCAATCGGAGTTCCTTGCCGCCCTGCTGGGAAGGCTGGCCGGGCGTTATCTGGCGTTCTGCAACCGGACAACCAAATGGCAGGTCGAAGGGCTGGATGATCTCAGGGCCGCCCTGACCAAAGGGCCGGTTTTGTTGGTGATGTGGCACAGCCGGTCGGTGATGGGTGCGCTACATTGGCCGGTTGCCGATGGGCCGCTGTCCAGCCTTTACGCCAGTTCCCCCATCGGGCGCGTGTCAGGTGCCGTGCAGCGCTGGGTGGGCCTGCAACCGATGGAAATGTCGGAAAAGCAATCAAACCGGGCAGCGTCGCGGATGATCCTGACACGCGTCAAAGACGGGGTGAGCATCGGTATGACGGGGGACGGACCATTAGGCCCGGCACTAAAGGTCAAGGATGCGCCGCTTGATTGGGCGCGCGCCACGGGAATGCCCGTTTTTGCCTATGCTTTTGCGACCACAAAAGGACGGCGGTTGGCATCTTGGGATCAGATGCTGGTGCCCTACCCCTTTGGCAAGGGGGCCTATATCTTTCGACAGTATCCCGATGCCATACCCCGCGATCTGGACCCAGATCAACGCGAAGCACTGCGTGCCGGTCTTGCCGCGTTCTTGAACGATACGTCAAAGGCCGCAGATGCGCGGCTGGGGCTTCCGACCGGGCCATAGAGGGCTTGGACGACGGACTGTCCTTGACGGTTGAAAGCCACCTGCTTCAAAGCATCAAGAAAAGTCATGGGGCATCCCTGTGCTGAATTTGTAAGAATCTCAGAGCGTTGAATGATTCCTATTGGCCTCCAAGCGTTGCAGCCCTGACCAGCAGAACCACGACGAAACCAAAAGGCCGCCCCGATTGGAGCGGCCTTTCTTTTGTTTGCGTGGTCGGTGGGTTGCACCCACCCTACATAGGGTGGGTGCAACCCACGCGTGGTCCGATTACTCGACGATCTTGGAGACAACGCCGGCGCCGACAGTGCGGCCGCCTTCGCGGATCGCGAAACGCAGGCCGTCTTCCATCGCGATCGGTGCGATCAGCTCGACGTTGAACTTCAGGTTGTCGCCCGGCATCACCATCTCTGTGCCCGCGGGCAGCTCAA
>NZ_JAWOAN010000041.1:0-18716 GCF_046498525.1 Yoonia sp. | reverse complement strand
CAAACGCTAATTAATCGGGAGAAATCCTGTCGGAATTCGTTGAGGAAACAGTACTTTGCCCCTAAGCCAAGCACAGCGCGCAACAGATAAGCGAATGATTATTCCTTTGGCACAGTCCGATTCTCTGATTCTTGATACCGTGTCCCTGACACCGCCGGTCGCGCTTGCGCCGCTTGCGGGGATCACGGATTTGCCGTTCCGCCAGTTGGTGGCGTCCTTCGGTGCAGGCTGGGTCGTGAGCGAAATGGTCGCAAGTCAGGAAATGGTACAAGCGAAACCGGGCGTGCGGGAACGGGCCGAACTGGGCTATGATCAAGCCGGGACCGCCGTGCAGATTGCCGGTCGCGAAGCCTATTGGATGGCGGAAGCTGCAAGAATGGCCGCAGGGAACGGTGCGGCGATCATCGACATCAACATGGGTTGTCCGGCCAAGAAGGTGACGAACGGCTATTCCGGCTCTGCCTTGCTGCGCACCCCCGATCACGCGCTCAGCCTGATCGAAGCGGTCGTGAATGCGGTGGATGTGCCTGTGACGCTAAAGACCCGTCTGGGATGGGATCAAGACAGCCTGAACGCGTCAATCGTGGCCAAACGTGCCGAAGACGCAGGTATCAAGCTGGTGACCATCCACGGACGCACGCGGTGTCAGTTCTACAAGGGTTCTGCCGATTGGGCTGCGATACGCAAGATCAAAGAGGCGGTGTCGATACCGGTCATTGCCAACGGCGATATCGTGGATGCGGCGACCGCGCGGCAGGCACTGACCCTTTCAGGTGCTGATGGCGTGATGATCGGACGCGGCGCACAGGGGCGGCCTTGGGCATTGGCGCAGGTCTCGGCTGCACTTCATGGCACACCCGAGCCCGACATCCCCCAAGGCCGCGCCCTGGCCGAGATGGTCTGCAAGCACTATGAAGCGATGCTGTCGTTCTATGGCTTTGAGCTGGGGCGCAAAGTGTCGCGCAAACACCTTGGCTGGTACATGGATGATGCAGGAACAGAACCTGCCTTGCGCAAGGCGATCCTGACCCGGACCAGCCCCGCCGAGGTGCTGCGCGATTTGCCGGACGCGTTCGAAATGCAGGTGGCGGCATGATTTTGGGTCAGGCGCTTTGGTCATCCTTGCCCGTTCCTTCTCTGATGCTGGACGGCGATGATATCATCATCATGAGCAACTCGGCTGCCGAAAGCTTTCTGAACATGTCGTCAAAGTCACTGGTCGGCCAGAAGCTATGGGAAAAGGTGATGATTGATGCCCCCCTCGAGGAGCCTTTCAGCCGCGCGCGCAAAAACCGGACATCGCTTTTTGTCAACGATGTGGACGTGGGCAGCGGGGAACGCGCGCCGATGATGTGCAACCTGCAATTCGCACCGCTTCAGGGCAGCGAAGACACGATGATCGTCATGATCAGCCCGCGCGAAATTGCGAGCCGGATCAACCAGAATCATTCGTCCGGCAAGGCCGCGAAATCGGCGATCGGCATGGCTGAAATGCTGGCCCACGAAATCAAGAACCCGCTGGCAGGCATCACCGGTGCGGCGCAACTGCTGTCCATGGGGCTGTCGTCCGAAGATCAGGAAATGACCGATCTGATTGTCGAGGAAAGCCGCCGCATCGTGAAATTGCTGGAACAGGTCGAACAGTTCGGGAATTTGCGCAAGCCGGTACTGAAGAATGTGAACATTCACGATATATTGGATCGTGCGCGCCAATCGGCGGCGGTCGGTTTTGGCGCGCATATGCTGTTTATCGAGGACTACGATCCGTCCCTGCCGCAAACACTGGCGGATGGGGACCAGCTTTTGCAGGTCTTCCTGAACCTGCTGAAGAATGCGTCGGAGGCAAGCAAAGACGCAGGCGCGATCCGTCTACGGACATTTTATGACACGTCCCTGCGGGTACACCGCTCGGACGGCACGCAGGCGCGTCTGCCCTTGCAGGTCGAGATTATCGACGATGGCCCCGGCCTGCCGCGCGAGATTGCGAATGACATTTTCGAGCCCTTCGTATCAGGCAGGGAAAACGGTACCGGGCTCGGATTGGCATTGGTGTCCAAGCTGATCGGTGATGCCGGTGCGTGGATATCCGTTGACAGTGTGCCGGGGCGCACCGTGTTTCGGATATCGCTGCCTGTGGTACCCAAAGATTATGAAACAGGAGAAGATTGATGGACGGGACAGTTCTTGTTGCCGATGACGACCGCACAATCCGCACCGTGCTGACGCAGGCGTTGACTCGCGCAGGGTGTAAGGTGCATGCGACGTCTTCGATCGTGACCCTGATGCGATGGGTGGACGAAGGCAAAGGCGATCTGGTGATCTCCGATGTGATCATGCCCGATGGCAACGGGTTGGATCAACTGCCCAAAATCGCAGAGGCCCGACCCGGTTTGCCGGTGATCGTGATTTCCGCGCAGAACACGATCATGACAGCCATTCAGGCGGCAGAGGCGGATGCTTATGATTATCTGCCCAAGCCCTTCGATCTGCCCGATCTGATGAAACGCGCCGCCCGCGCGCTTGAAGTCAAGCGCCGCGCGCCCGTGTCCCGCACCCCCGATACAGAGGTGGCAGGGCAGAACGGTGATCTTCCGCTTGTGGGGCGGACCCCGGTGATGCAGTCACTCTACCGGCTTGTGGCACGGGTCATGAATACCCAGCTTCCGGTCTTGATCACAGGTGAAAGCGGCACGGGTAAATCGCTGATCGCGCGCGCCGTCCATGACTTTTCCGACCGGCGCAGCCTACCTTTCGTGGTTGTCTCGGGTGGCGATCTGGAAGGGATGGATGGCCCATCGACGGTGCTGAGCCGCGCCAAGGGCGGCTCGATCCTGTTTGACGAGGTCAGCGACCTGTCCGAGCAGGCACAGGCGCGCATCGTGCGGATGCTTGACAGTCTGGGTGAAAATGCCCCCCGGATCATGGCGACATCGCAGTCGGACCTGATGGTGCGGATGGAAGACGGGCATTTCCGCGAGGATCTGTTCTATCGCTTGGGGGGCGTCACCGTCGATGTGCCGTCCTTGCGGGAACGCGTCGACGATATTCCTCTGCTTGCCGAACACTTTCTGACCCGCGCCGAACGTGACGGTGCCCCGCTGCGACGGTTCGGGGATGCAGCCCTTGATCTGGTCCGCGCCTATAGCTGGCCGGGAAATGTGCGCCAGTTGGAAAATGCCGTGCGCCGTCTGGTTTTCACAGCGGCCGAAGATGAAATCACGCGGCCCGAGGTCGAGATGGTGTTGGGCAACCAGCCCGCGATCGAACCGCTGCGGTCGGGTGGCGAGGGCGACAAGCTGAGCGCCAGTGTGGGCAAACACCTGCGCCGCTACTTCGATTTGCACGGGGGCGTACTGCCACCCCCGGGGCTTTATAACCGAATCCTCAAGGAGGTTGAGGCGCCCCTGATCGAGATTGCACTGGATGCGACGGGTGGAAATCAGGCAAAATGCGCTGATTTGCTTGGAATTAACCGAAATACGCTGCGCAAGAAGATCACAGACCTCGATATCCGCGTGACTCGGCGCCGCAAATTGATGTAAAACCGCAACAGAACCGTGGCGCTGTTACGTCAGCGTAGCAGAAAGACCACAGCGATTGGCGGTACCGTGGGGGCGACCCCACCTCAATAACAGGGCATTGCGCGTGCGGCGTACCCTTCCGGGCCTGAATATGACGAGAATAAACCGCTGGTTCCGCCAGCGGCATGTCATGACTGCGTTTACCATCGGCTTGGTTGTGGCAGGGCCTGTGCTGGCGGTGGTGACTTATATTGTGGTCGGGCCGCTGGATCGCGGTGCATCCTCGAGATCGCTACGGTTGGTGCTGCTGCTTGATCTGATCTACGTTCTGGTCGTTGCGGCCCTTGTCATGCGGCAAGTGGCGCGCATGGTCTCTGCGCGGCGTGCGCGTTCGGCCGGTTCGCAGTTGAGCCTGCGTCTGACCGGTGTTTTCGCGCTCTCGGCGCTTGTGCCCATCGTTCTGGTCGCTGTGTTCTCGGTGACGCTGATCTCCATCGCGCTCGAAGGGTTGTTTTCGGAGCCGGTGGGCAATGTGCTGCGCACGTCGTTGACGACTGCGCAAGCCTATGAGGAAGAACACCGTCAGGAGTTGACGCGCGACGGACGGGGCCTTGCGGCCTATCTGAACCGCGAGCGGCAGGCCAACCTGTTCATGGATGACGGCGAAGTGCGCCGGGCCTTGGGCGAGGTACAGGCGCAGGTGGAGCGCGGCCTGAGTGAAGCCTTCGTGATCGACGGTCTCGGGACGATTACGGCACGGGGCGCGCGGTCATACGAATTCGGCTATGAACGGCCATCGGCTGATGATTTTTCCCGTGCGGACGAAACCGGCCTTGCGATTATTCAGGACTTTGCCAATAACGAATTCCGCGCACTCATACCGCTGGCGGCATTCCGCGACCGGTATCTTTACGTGACGCGCCCGGTTGACGGAAACGTTCTGTCCCTGCTCGACAACACCACGGAAACCGTGGCGCAGTACGAAGAGTTGCAGAACGAGCGCGGGCAACTCTTGTTCCAATTCGGTCTGCTTTATCTTGGTTTTTCGATCATTCTGATCCTTGGTGCGATCTGGGGCGGGTTGTGGTTTGCCGAACGGCTGTCGCGGCCCGTGGGGCGTCTGGTGTCGGCATCGCAGCGCGTGGGCTCGGGCGATCTTGATGTGCGCGTGATCGAGGATGACGGCGAGGACGAGATTTCCCAGCTTGGCCATTACTTCAACCAGATGACGAGCCGCCTGAAAGGACAGCGGGATCAATTGATCGAAACCAACCAGCGCACCGAACGCCGGGGACGGCTGTTCGATTCCGTGCTGAGTTCGGTCACATCCGGCGTCATCGGCCTTGATGCACTGGGACATGTGACCTTCGTGAACCCATCGGCCCGCCGGTTGCTGTCGGTGGGGGACCATCCCGAAGAAACGGCAATCTCTGTCGCGATACCGGAATTCGGGGGGCTTTTTGCGCAAATCTCCGGGGCCGACAGCGACAGTGTGCAAGAACAGATCAACCTGATCCGCAAGGGCCAGCACGAAAGCCTGCTGGTGCGCATGTCGCAGCGCCGTAATCTTGATGGCACGCTTGAAGGTTATGTAGTGGCCTTTGACGATGTCACTGATCTTGTCAGTGCGCAGCGAATGGCGGCTTGGGGCGATGTGGCCCGCCGGATCGCGCATGAGATCAAGAACCCGCTGACCCCGATCCAGTTGTCCGCCGAACGGATCAAACGCAAGTTTCTCAGTCAGGTGGGCCATGACGCGGACAAGTTGGAACAAATGACCGATGTGATCGTCCGGCAGACCAACGATTTGCGGCGCATCGTCGATGAATTCTCGAAATTCGCGCGGATGCCAGAGCCGGAATTGCATCTCAATGACATGACCCAATTGGTGCATGACGCGCTGTCCCTGCAAATCGCAGGTCAGCCGAAAGTGCATTTCGCAGCAAGCATCCCCGAAGAGGCGGTCCTTGTCGATATGGATGATACGATGATCGGGCAGGCGCTGACCAATCTGCTCAAGAACGCGGGCGAAGCGACCGAGACGTACGCCAAACAAGAAGCACCCGAAGACTATCGCCCTGAAATACAGTTGCGCATGACGTCCGATGCACAGCAGGTCACGATCAAGATTTCCGACAACGGGATCGGCCTACCCGAAGACCGCGCACGGTTGTTCGAACCTTACGTCACGACACGGGGCGAGGGGACGGGGCTTGGTCTGTCGATCGTCAAGAAAATCATCGAAGAACATGGCGGAACGCTCACTTTGACGGATGCCGAACCCTTTGCAGGCCATGACCACGCCGGAGCCTGCGCCATTATTCAACTGCCTGCCGCAGCGCAATCGGCGCGGGCTTCAAAAATTCCAGCATGAGGTAAGTTATGGGCGATATTCTGATCACCGACGATGAACGCGACATTCGAGAGCTGATTTCGGAAATCCTGATCGATGAGGGATATACGACACGGCTTGCCGGCACGTCAGACGAATGTATGGCCCAGATTGCGGCAGAGCCGCCGGCGCTGATGATCCTCGATATCTGGCTGAAAGACAGCAACATGGACGGGATCGATATCCTGAAGTCTGTAAAGCGCGACCATCCGGAAGTGCCGATTGTGATCATTTCCGGCCACGGCAACATCGAGATCGCGGTGGCCGCGATCAAGCAGGGTGCCTACGACTTTATCGAAAAGCCTTTCAACATCGACCAGCTTTTGGTGGTGATCCGCCGCGCGATGGAGACATCGCGTTTGCGCCGAGAGAATGTCGAACTCAAGCGCGGCGAAAACCACGCCACTGAAATGTTGGGCGATAGTGCCGCATTCCGTATGCTGAAGTCGCAACTCGACAAGGTCACGAAATCCAACGGACGGGTCATGTTGACCGGTCCTGCAGGTGCCGGTAAGGAAATCGCCGCCCGTTACATTCACGCCAATTCCAGTCGCGCATCGGCGCCTTTCGTCGTCGTCAACTCTGCCTCGATCGAGCCCGAACAAGTGGAAGTTGTGCTTTTTGGCCGCGAAGACAGCGGACGCGGGATCGAGCCGGGGTTGCTGGAAGAGGCGAATGGCGGCGTTGTTTACTTTGACGAGATTGCGGATATGCCGCTGGGAACACAGTCCAAGATCCTGCGCGTATTGGTGGAACAGCGTTTTCAGCGCGTCGGCGGGAACGAAAAAGTGCAGGTCGACCTGCGGGTTATTTCCAGTACCAACCGGGACCTCACGTTGGCGATCGATGCGGGCACGTTCCGAGAAGAATTGTACCATCGCCTGAACGTCGTGCCGATTGCGGTGCCATCACTGGAAGAACGCCGCGAGGATATTCCGCTGCTTGCGGAACATTTCATCGAAACTTGCAACAAAGCGCAGGGCCTTCCGCTGCGCAAACTGGCCGAGGACGCGCAAGCCCTGTTGCAGACGATGCTTTGGCCGGGGAATGTGCGGCAGTTGAAGAACGTCGTGGAACGTGTTCTTATTCTGGGTGAAAATACCGGAGACATCAGCGCCAGGGAGCTGCCCAACAGCGAAGAAGGCGGCGGCGAGGAAGGTCGTATCGTGCTGGCTGGTGGGCTGGCGACATTGCCCTTGCGTGAAGCGCGGGAGTTGTTCGAGCGGGAATACCTGCTGACGCAGATCAACCGTTTTGGCGGCAACATCAGCCGGACGGCGGCGTTTGTGGGCATGGAACGGTCTGCCTTGCACCGCAAGCTGAAGTCGCTGGGGGTCGTGACCACAAACAAGGCCGGAGGCCGCGTGGCCTATGTAGAAGGCGACGAACTATGAAAGTCATTATCTGCGGTGCTGGGCAGGTCGGTTGGCAGATTGCCCGCCATTTGTCTGGCGAAAAGAACGATGTCACGGTCGTCGACAACAACCCTGAACTGGTGCGTCGCGCGACCGATACGCTTGATGTGCAAGGGGTTGCGGGGTTTGCAAGCTATCCCGATGTGCTTGATCGGGCAGGGGCGTCGGATGCCGACATGATCATCGCAGCGACCTATTCGGACGAGGTGAATATGGTCACCTGTCAGGTGGCGCATTCGGTTTTCTCGGTACAGCGCAAGATCGCGCGCCTGCGGGCGCAGAACTACCTTGATCCGGTCTATGCGGATCTTTACCGCCGCAACCACTTGCCGATCGACGTGGTTATCTCGCCCGAGCGGGAAGTGGCAGAGGCTGCATTGCAGCGGCTTGCGGCGCCTGCGGCGTTTGACACAGAAAGCTTCCTTGAGGGCCGCGCCCAACTGCTTGGCATTACGATCGATCAAGACTGCCCCGTCGTCAACACGCCGCTGCGGCAGTTGACGGACCTTTTTTCGACGTTGCGGGCCGTCGTTGTGGGTGTCCGGCGGGACGGTGTGCTTTTTGTACCTTCGGCCGGTGATCAGATATTTCCCAATGATGAATGCTATGTGTTCACTGACACCGAAGACATGACCCGCACATTGGAGATTTTTGGAAAAACCCAGTCGAAACAAGAACGTATTGTGATTATTGGCGGCGGCAATGTGGGGCTGGGGGTGGCCAAAGCACTCGAAGCGCGCACAGAGCGTGTCCGTGTGAAGATGATCGAATTCCGGCGTGAAAGTGCAGAACGCGCGGCTGATGCGCTGGACCGCACGATTGTGCTGCATGGCGATGGCCTCGACAGTGCTTTGCTGGAAGAGGCGAATATCGCGAACGCGGATGCGGTGCTTGCCGTGACTGACGACGATAAAACCAACCTGCTGGCGGCGGTGCGCGCCAAGGAGATGGGCTGCAAGATGGCGATTTCGCTGGTCAACGATCCGACTTTGGTGCCCCTGATGGGCCCGCTGAACATTGACGCTTACATCAACCCGCGCGCCACGACGGTCAGTTCGATCCTGCGCCATATCCGGCATGGCCGGGTGCGCGGCGTTTATTCGATAGGCGACGCCGAAGCCGAAGTGATCGAAGCGCAGGTTCTGGGTACATCCCCCATCGCGGGCCAGAAGGTCAAGGATATCGATTTTCCCGAGGGGGCATTGATCGGTGCTATCATGCAGCAAGGCAAGATCGTGCGCCCCACCGGTGAGACACGCATCGAAGAAGGCAACGTCATCGCCATCTTTGCGATGTCAGAAGATGTCCCCGAAGTGGAACGTCTTTTGCAGGTTTCGATAGACTTCTTCTGATGGGTTGGATCGTCCGCCTGCCATTTTTCGTGATCCTTATGGGTCTCGGGGCGATCGCGATGATCGTGCCCGCGGGACATGCGGCGGTCATGGAAGATTTCAACACCATGCGTATTTTCTTCTACGGGTTCGTGCTGTTCTCAACCATCACCTTGATGATCGGTCTTGCAACGGCAGGCTACGCGCCGCGCAGCGTTGCACGCAGCCAGTTGATCGGGTTGTTGGCCGCTTTCAGTGCCTTGCCGATCATGTTCGCGATCCCGTTCTACGAGGCCGTCGGCAACACGACATTCCTGAATGCCTGGTTTGAAATGGTATCCAGCTTCACCACGACGGGGGCCTCTGTCTATGATAATGCAGGGCGGTTGACCCCTTCCCAGCATCTGTGGCGGGGGCTTGTTGGCTGGCTGGGGGGCTTGCTGGTTTGGGTAACGGCGGTGTCGATCTTTGCGCCGATGAACCTTGGCGGTTTCGAAGTCCGCGCGACCGGAAATGCAGGCAAGACCGAGTCCAGTTCGTTTTCACAAATTGCCCACATTGCCGATCCAGCGGAACGGTTGGTCCGCTACACCATGACGTTGACGCCGGTTTACGTGGTCTTGACCGGAACCCTGTGGGTCGGCCTCGTGATTGCGGGCGAGTTTCCATACATCGCCCTGATGCACGCCATGTCGACGATGTCGACATCCGGAATTTCCGCCATTGGCGGGCTGTATTTTGCCGCATCGCGTTTCTGGGGGGAATTGCTGATCTTCTGCTTCTTTGTCTTCGCGCTGTCGCGGCTGACGTTCAGCCGCGGTCTGATTGGCGAACGCGATCAGGGGCTGCGCCGCGATCCGGAGTTTATCACGGCACTTGTCCTGATCGGTAGCGTAACGATGCTGTTGTTCTTGCGGCATTACCTTGGATCGACGGGTCAGACAGAGCCTGCGGGTGCGCAAGAAATTGCTGCCGCTTTCTGGGGGGCGCTGTTCACGGTGACATCGTTTTTGACGACGACCGGTTTTGAGTCGCATTACTGGTCGGGTGCCACCGCGTGGTCGGGGCTGAGTACACCGGGCCTGTTTCTGATTGGAATGGCATTGATCGGCGGCGGCGTCGCGACCACCGCAGGGGGCGTGAAGCTGTTGCGGATCTATGCCCTTTATCGCCATGGCGAGCGCGAGCAGGAGCGGCTTTTGCACCCGTCATCCATCGGTGGTGGCGGGAAGGATGCACGCCGGATACGCAGGCAAGGTGCCTATATTTCATGGGTTTTCTTCATGCTCTTTGCGCTCAGTATTGCCGCGGTGATGCTGATGCTCTCGCTGACAGGTGTGCAGTTCGAAACCGCGATGGTGCTTGCTGTTTCCGCCCTGTCCACAACGGGGCCCTTGGCGACAGTTGCCGCGGAAACACCAATTGCCTATTCAGGCATCCCTGACGCGGCCAAGGTCATTCTGGCATTTGCGATGGTGCTTGGGCGGTTGGAGACGCTGGCGATCATCGCGCTCTTCAATCCCGAAATCTGGCAACGCTAAGCGCCTCATTTGAATTGTATTTTGGGGGTGGAAAGTCCCGTTCAGCCACGACATACTGGTGATAACGACTTTGGGGGGCCGGTGCGCGGCCGTGTAAGAGCAATAAAAAAGGGTGTCGCGATGGCTGCCGATAAAGCGAATTTGCAAGATGCATTTCTGAACCATGTGCGCAAGGTCAAGGTTCCCGTGACCATTTTCCTTGTGAACGGAGTGAAGCTTCAGGGTGTGATTACGTGGTTTGACAGCTTTTGCGTGCTTCTGCGTCGCGACGGGCAATCACAGCTTGTCTATAAAAGCGCGATTTCAACCATCATGCCGGCGCAGCCCATCAGTCTTTATGAAGGTGAAGAGTAGCATTGCTCGAACACGATCGCCCCGTCACCCGGGCCTGGGTGCTTCACCCTGATTTGAAATCCGACCAGACCCGCCGCGCCGCCGAGCCTGCATTGGAAGAGGGCGTGGCGCTTGCCGCCGCTTTGCCGGATCTTGAGGTCGTGGGTGCGAACATCGTGCGGCTGCCGCGCATCCATCCCGGCAAGCTGTTCGGCAAGGGCAAGATTGCGGAACTCAAGCAGGTTTTCCACGACGCCGAGGTCGAACTGGTCTTGGTCGACGGGCCGGTGACGCCGGTGCAACAGCGCAACCTTGAAAAAGAATGGGGCGTAAAGCTGCTGGACCGGACCGGTCTGATCCTCGAAATTTTCAGCGACCGTGCACGTACCTCGGAAGGTGTGCTGCAGGTCGAAATGGCCGCGCTGTCCTATCAGCGCACACGGCTTGTCCGCGCATGGACCCACCTTGAGCGGCAACGGGGTGGTTTGGGCTTTGTCGGCGGCCCCGGTGAAACCCAGATCGAGGCGGACCGCCGCGCGATTGACGAACAGCTCAACCGCCTACGCAAGCAACTGGCCAAGGTGGTCAAAACCCGCGAATTGCACCGTGCATCGCGCGCTAAGGTGCCGTTCCCGATTGTGGCCTTGGTCGGCTATACCAACGCGGGGAAATCGACGCTGTTCAACCGTCTGACCGGTGCGGATGTCTTTGCCAAAGATATGCTCTTTGCCACGCTGGACCCCACCATGCGCAAGATCGTCCTGCCGACGGGGGACGAAATCATCATGTCCGACACCGTGGGTTTCATCAGTGACCTGCCGACCGAACTGGTCGCGGCTTTCCGTGCGACTTTGGAAGAAGTGCTGGATGCCGACTTGATTGTCCATGTCCGCGATATCAGCCATGCGCAGACCGAAGAACAGGCGCAGGATGTCCACGCAATTCTGCAAAGCCTTGGGGTGGCCGAAGAAGCGCCGATCATCGAGGTCTGGAACAAGATCGACCTGCTCGACGGCGACGACCGCGACGCGGTGCTGACCCAAGCGGCGCGGATGGACGACCTGTTTGCTGTCTCTGCGATCACG
This sequence comes from Yoonia sp., assembly GCF_046498525.1. GTDB lineage: Bacteria > Pseudomonadota > Alphaproteobacteria > Rhodobacterales > Rhodobacteraceae > Yoonia. The sequence goes on along the minus strand of NZ_JAWOAN010000041.1, from coordinate 7,098 downwards.
GGCGAAGGCATGGATACGCTCTTGGCGGCGATCCCTGACAAGCTGAAGGACCCGCGGACCGAAGAGCATCTGTCATTGCCGTTCTCGGAGGGTCGCAAACGCGCATGGCTTTTTGATGCTGGGATCGTGACGCACGAAGAGCAGACAGAAACCGGATATGACCTGACGGTATTCTGGACGCAGTTGCAAAAAGAGCGGTTTGCGCGGTTATAGCGGTCAGGGCGGGTGTTCGGACAAAGCCGACTATCGCAGCAACTCTGGATTGTGCTAGTTAAGAGGCCGCAACACCGTCACCCCAACAGCGGCAGCCCGCGCCAGATTTGGGTCAAGCGACATCGGGATATACTCACCCCGCCGCCACAACTCGCCCAGATTGTCATAGTGCCGTGACAGCGGATGCCCGGATTGCCCGGTGGATGTGATAAACACCGAACTGTCTGGATCGGCAAAGTCGTAGACCCCGCGATAGGCACCGGAATGAACGTTCTGAAACGGGTCGGGGTCAACGCCAGAGGTTTTGGCCCGTTGCAGCGTGTGATCGCCGCCGCTGGTCGACTGGCGGATGTTCACCACCCATTTCAGGATCGGCGTGTTGCCCAAGACCGGGTGATCATGGGTCGCGACATGCGCGTCGCCCCAGCGTACGGCCTCGACCGCTGCACCGTGGTTTTCGGTAATCCAGACCAGCGCGTCATCAAGTGATTGTCGCGCGATGTCGGTGCATGTCTCGACCGGCGCAGACTGGATCACATCGCACCAGACACCCGCGCCATCGATATCGCGAAAGACCCGTTCAATGAAAACCGGTTCGACATGGGTGAATTCAGCAGCCAGTGGCCCCAACTCGTCGCGGATCAGCCGTTGTTGGACCGCACGCACCCATGCCGCATAGATCAGCGGCTCGGGCAGGTGTTCGTTCATCTCGCCGTTCCAGGCAGCTAGCAGATCCAGCGCGATCTGCCGCCGTCGTTCGGGTGTACCTTCGGCAGCGGCATCTCCGGTGAACCACAAATCGGCCCCCATCAGCGTGGAAAGCGTGCGTGCGGTGAAACTGACAGTATCGAGTTGGGCCTCGATAAAGCTGTCGCGGGTATGCACCTCGCGCGCCTGCATCAGACGTTGCCAGCGGTTGATCCGCTGCGTGTCGCCCCATTCATAGGTGACATGGCGCGGAAAGGGACGGTCGACGGTCTTGTTGTTTGTGTTGCCCAGAATGCCGCCGGGCGGGTCGAGGAATTCGGGATTTTCGGAATAGGGAAAGCGCCCCTGCCACCGGTTTTCCGGCAGATATCCAAAGGTCGGCAGGCGCCCCCGGCTTTGGTGGTTGGCGTCACGAGCGGGCATGGCACCGATGGTCTTCATGGCGATCCGGTTTCGATCGGCAAGGGTCAGGTTCTGGGCCGGCGCGATGAAGTCCGCCCCAGCGGTAATGGCCTCTTCCACGGTGCGGGCATGATTGATTTCCATTGCTGCCGACATCGACGTGTCGCGGTCGGAAAGCGCTGTCCATGAAATCGCGGTAACATGGTCCGGCGGGGTGATCGTTCCAAGATCGTATCTTCCGCGCGGCATGACGGGTCCATTCGCCGTCCAGCGCAGGCGCAGGGTCACGGCCGCGCTATCCTTGACATTGATGATGCTGTCGCGCGTGCGGAATGGTGCCCATCCGTTCGGGCTGCGGTATTCTTCGGGATTGTCGGGGTTCACCTCCTCGACCATGATGTCGATGTCATCGACCATTGCGGTCGTCAGGCCCCATCCCAGTACATCGCTGCGGCCGCTCAGGATCAGGGGCATTCCCGGGATCGTTCCACCGATCACACCGCCGTTTTCAAGCTCCAGCCGTGCCAGATACCAGATCGAAGGGGCTGTCAGGCCCAGATGCGGGTCGTTCGCGAGCAAGGTAGAGCCTGTCGCCGACCGTGCCGCACTTGCCGCCCAAGCGTTCGATGCGCCGCGCAAGGGCGCCGGTTTGATCGCAGAGAGCGGATCATAGGCCAATCGCATGTTGGGTGTGTAAGGTGCGACGCCGGGGATCAGGCTGGCGAACTCGGGCAATGCCGCAATGCCATTTGTCGGGTCATCGGGCAGGATGTCGCGCAGCCGGTCATCGTCGAGCAAGAGCGAGGTGCGTGCGCGCAGAACTTCGTTTTCCAGATTCGACGTCAGATCAAGCGCCATCAGCTTGAGCACCGCGATCGAATCGGCGGGTTGCCACGGTGCGATCGCATGGTTGAAAAGCCACATCTCGGGCGCACCACGACCCAGTGCGCCTTTGTTGACTTCGGCCAGCCAAGCATTCACGCCACGGGAATAAGCGGTCAGATACGCCCTCGTTTCATCGGTCTGCGCGTTCACCGAAGATACCGACAAGGTGTAAAGGTCAAAGCGTCGCAACACCTCGTCAATGCCCACCGTGCGCTCGCCGAACAGCTCTGACAGCCGCCCTTGGGCCGTCCGTCGCAGCATCGTCATTTGCCAGAGCCGATCCTGGGCGTGGGCATAGCCAAGGGCGAAATAGACGTCCTCATCCGTTTCGCCAAAGATATGCGGCACATTGGCATTGTCGCGGACGATCTCGACCGGAGCGGTGATACCCGCGATGTCACGTGTGGCGGTGTAGTCGGGCAGGGACCGCGAGGCAAAATAATAGGCCAGCGCGATGGCAGCGGTGCCAAGCAATATCAGGGCAGAGGCAAGCCGGACAAGCCAGCGGAAGATCAGCGCCATAGGGTCCTCGCGTAGAATGGTCTGCCCCTTCTAGCAGGGCAGACAGCATGGGCAAGTTACCGTTCGGGGATCAGTCCGCGCGGGCTGAAACGCAACACCAGCAAGAGCACCACACCCATCGTCAAAAGACGCATATGGGCTGCGGATTCGATCATCCGGTCCTTCAGTGCGCTGCCGTCTTCCAACCCGCTGCTCAGAATGTTCATCAACCCAAGGCCAAGCGGTTCCACCTGCACCCAGAGCCACCAGATCAGCAGACCCCCCAGAACCGCGCCAAAGTTGTTGCCGGACCCGCCGACAATGACCATGACCCAGACAAGGAAGGTAAAGCGTAGCGGCTGATAGGAGCCGGGGGTCAGCTGCCCGTCCAGCGTTGTCATCATCGCGCCTGCGATGCCACACACGGCAGACCCAAGGATAAAGATCTGCAAGTGCCGCGCCGTCACGTCCTTGCCCATCGCCTCTGCTGCTGTTTCATTGTCGCGGATCGCGCGCATCATACGGCCCCAAGGGGATTGCAGTGCTTTCTGCGCCAGCCACAAAAGGATGAGCAGCACAATCGTGAACAAGATGGCATAACCCATTTTCGTGTAAAGCGTCGACGCCAAAACCGGATCAAGCCCGAAGTTGGCGGCCCTTTCCACGAATGCGGGGTCTTGTTGCAGGTCGATCTCGTAGGGCACCGGACGGTCCAGACCGATGACGTTCTTGACCCCGCGCGCCAGCCAGTCTTCGTTCTTGAGAACGGCAATGATGATTTCTGCGATACCCAGCGTCGCAATCGCCAGATAATCAGAGCGCAGTCCCAGCGCGGTCTTGCCGATCACCCAGGCTGCACCGGCGGCCAGCAGGCCGCCCACAGGCCAACTGAACAGGATCGGCAGGTTCAGACCACCGAGGTTGCCGCTGACAGCCGGGTTCACAGCTTCGACAGCGACCTTGCCGGGATCGAAGACCGCACGGTAAAGGAAGAATCCACCGACGAGGATAACGAGGGTTGCAATCGTCTTGGTGCGTCCTTCCAGCCGTTTTTGCGCCTGCACGGCTGCAAAGACAGTCAGCGCGCCCAGTGCAAGACCGGCGAAGATACGCAAGCCACCGGCCTGCCATGCCTCTGGCACAGGCTCGGTCGAGACAAGCACAGCGGCAAGTCCACCCAGCGCCACAAAACCCATGACACCGATGTTGAAAAGCCCCGCGAACCCCCATTGCAGGTTCACACCCAACGCCATGATCGCCGAAATCAGCCCCATGTTCAGGATGAGCAGGGCCGAGTTCCAGCCTTGAATCATACCTGTTCCGATTAGCAGGACGGCAACAAGCCCGAAGAGGGCGCTATCTCTGACGGTGGTGCTCATACGGATTGTCCCTTGAAAAGACCCGTGGGTTTGAACAGCAGCACGATAATCAGGATCGCAAAGCTGACGGCGAATTTGTAATCGGTCGAAAGAAGCTGGACGAGGCCATCGGGTTCCAGACTTTCAGGCATCAGGTACACCAGCACTTTCTTCCATGCATAGGTGATCGTGACCTCGCTGAAGGCGATGACAAACCCGCCCGCAATGGCCCCGATGGGATTACCCAAACCACCTACAATGGCCGCCGCAAAGATTGGCAGCAGAAGCTGGAAATAGGTGAAGGCTTTGAAGGATTTATCGAGGCCGTAAAGCACACCGGCAGTCGTGGCGAGGGCCGCGACGATCATCCATGTCACCTTAACGACCCAATCAGGATTGATGCCCGACAGCAGGGCAAGGTCTTCGTTATCCGAAAACGCCCGCATGGATTTACCAGTACGTGTCTTATTCAGGAACCAGAACAAGAGAGCCATGACGATGAAGGCCACGACAACCGTGATCGCCTGCGTCGTCTTGATCGCCAGACCCTCGTCAAGTCCGGTCATTTCCCGAAAGCCGCGTGCCGTGATAATGAACCGTTCGCCATCGGCAAAGCGGATATCGCGCACGCCGATGATGAAACGCACGATACCGTTCATGACGAACATCACACCCATCGACACGATCACCAGAATGACGGGTGACGCCTTTTGCTGGCGATAAAACTTATAGACAGCCCAATCCGTGCCTAGCAGCAGCAGGATCGTTGCGCCAATCCCGAAGGGCAGGGCAAGCAGGGCAGTTGGCAGCGGCCCGAATGTGATGCCCATACCGATAAAGGCGGTCGTGAACAGGATCGTAATCGCCGTGCCAAAGGCCATCGTATCGCCATGGGCAAAGTTCGAAAACCGCAGGATGCCATAAATCATCGTGACACCCAGCGCCCCGATAGCCAGCTGCGCACCATAAGCAAGGCCCGGCACGATCACAAAATTCGCAAGTGCGACGATGGCGTTCAGAAATTCCATTTCAAAGTTCACCCTTGGAAATCAGTTGTTTGTTCATTGCAGCACCTCGCAGGTGCCTGTCAGCTTCGTTCCCGTCAGAGCATTCTTGAGCATTGCAGTGCCATCACCCTGCATCACCATCATTATTTCGGTGCCCTCTGTGCCTTCGACTGAGAAACCGCGCATATCACCCATACGCATCGCATCTGCGAGAAAACTTGTTGGCCCCAACTGTACGGTCGTCACGCGACGGCGGGGTGGTTCGTTCGGATCAACCGCCGGTGCGAATTGGGACTGATCTATCTCGAACTGCACTGGCACGCCGGACAGATCGCAGGTGACAACCTCGGCCAGTGCCGGTTCTGCGAAGATTGCACATAGGGCGATCACGATTCTCATCCGCCCAGAAAACTCCGGCGGACTTGCTCATCTGCCAGCAGTTCCTTGCCTGTGCCGGTGTGAGCATTGCGGCCCTGCACCAGAACATAGGCTTTATCTGCAATTTCAAGCGCTTGACGTGCGTTCTGTTCTACCATCAAGATCGGAATACCGGTGCGCGCAACCTCGATGATCCGGTCAAAGAGTTCGTCCATCACGATGGGCGACACACCTGCGGTCGGCTCGTCCAGCATCAGCACCTTGGGCTGCGTCATCAGTGCGCGGCCCACGGCGACCTGTTGGCGCTGGCCACCTGACAACTCGCCTGCCGCCTGATTGCGCTTTTCCTTGAGGATCGGGAAAAGGTCATAAACCTGCGCCATCGTATCGTTGAAATCATCACGGCGGATAAAGGCGCCCATTTCAAGGTTCTCTTCGACCGTCATCGAGGTAAAGATGTTCGATGTCTGCGGGACGAACCCCATCCCTTTCACGACACGCTCTTGCGGGGACAGGTGGGTGATGTCCTCGCCATCCAGACGCACAGCACCTTCATTGACACTCAACATGCCGAACACCGCCTTCATCGCGGTTGATTTGCCAGCCCCGTTCGGCCCGACGATTACCGCAATCTCGCCTTTTTCGGCGGCAATGGTGCAGGAGTGCAGGATATCGGGGCCTTTGCCATAACCACCGGTCATGGCGTCGCCGATCAGGAAGGGCTCACCGGCCTGACCATGGCTATGGCGTGCGGCGTTGTTTCCTGCCGTCAGAGACCCGCCGCCAGCTTTGGTGATGGACCGATCCTTATTGCCCCGGTCATCTTGGTAGGGGTTATCGCTCACGGGGTAATATACTCTTCAAGGAATGGCGCATAGGTCAGCAGCGTGCTGCGCATCAACTCCTGTTCGGCCCCGTCCGCGTGATTTACGTAGATATAATAAAAGGTCGCAGCAGAGCCAATGAAGGCCCCGAGCAGGATGGTCAGCAGGAATTTCATGTCGCACTTACCTTATCTTTGTTTTTCAACCCAGTGCCGAGGTAAGCCTCGATCACCTGTTCGTTGGCCTTGATTTCATCCAAGGTCCCTTCGGCCAGAACGTGGCCCTCTGCCATGCAGATCACCGGATCGCAAAGGCGGCCAATGAAATCCATGTCGTGCTCGATCACGACGAATGTATAGTTGCGTTCCTTGTTCAGACGGATGATCGCATCGCCGATCGTGTTCAGTAGGGTGCGGTTCACACCTGCGCCGACTTCGTCGAGAAACACGATCTTGGCGTCCACCATCATTGTGCGCCCCAGTTCCAGCAGCTTTTTCTGCCCGCCGGACAGGTTGCCTGCTTTTTCTTCTTTCAGGTGGTCGATTGTGAGGAACGCGATCACTTCGTCGGCCTTGGCCAACAGCGCCCGTTCCTCGTTGGCGATCCGTTTGCGTCCAAACCATGTGTTCCACAGCGCCTCACCTGATTGCCCGCCGGGGACCATCATCAGATTTTCGCGTACTGTCATCGAGGGACAGCGAGAGATTTTCACTCTCTTCCCTGAAGCAAAAACACAACACGAAACGAAAGGTGATACGTCGTAAAACAAAAAACCCGCTGAAAGTGCCACAAAGCACACTCAGCGGGATATCGTTTTTTATC
>NZ_JAWOAN010000165.1:0-7528 GCF_046498525.1 Yoonia sp. | reverse complement strand
CCAAAGACCAAGGTCAGCTATGCGCAGGGAGCCGACACTGCAAAATTGCAAACGATGGTCGCCCTTCAAGACACACCCGGCCCACTGCCGACCTTAAGCCTCGAATCAGGATGCTGCAGCGCGGCCCACCGAAGCTGATGGGGTGGATGGCTCCTGCTTCAACCGGCGTCGCAATGCGCCATACTGCAGGTGTCGATGTCTGCATAAGAGAGGAGCCACCCCATGCAAGTTACCACAATCGGTGTTGATCTGGCCAAGAACGTTTTCCAAGTTCACGGTATCACTGAAGGCGAAGAGGTCGTCTTCAACCGCCCTTTGAGACGCGCGCAGCTTTTGCCATTCTTTTCCAAGATTGAACCCTGCCTCATTGGCATGGAGGCCTGTAGCAGCGCGCATCATTGGGCGCGGGAACTGACAGCGTTGGGTCATGAAGTCCGGTTAATCCCACCGATGTATGTCAAACCATACGTCAAACGCGGTAAGTCTGACGCCATTGACGCGGCGGCTATTTGTGAAGCGGTGACGCGTCCGACAATGCGCTTTGTTGCGATCAAGACAGTTGAACAGCAGGCACTTCTGTCGCTCCATCGCGCACGGGATCTGCTTGTCCGACAACGCACGCAGCTAATCAATGGCTTACGTGGCATGGTCGCAGAGTTCGGCGTTTACGTTGCGCAAGGCCTCGCCCGTATCATCGGATTTGCAGAGGACATTCTCGCAGGTCAAGTGCTGGACCTGCCCGAGATTGCTAATGAGGTGATCCACAACCTGTGCGAACACCTCATGGTACTGCATGCACGGATCCGATGGTATGAAGACCGGCTGAAGGTTGTTGCCAAGGAAGACGCTCGGGTCCGGCTATTACGCACCATCCCAGGCGTTGGCGCTGTGACGGCCTCCGCAATCATCGCCAGCATTGGTGATGGTCATCAGTTCCGCAATGGCCGGGAGTTTGCTGCATGGCTAGGTCTGACGCCTGCGAACAAATCCAGCGGCGGCAAAGAGAAGCTCGGGCGCATCACCAAAATGGGCGATCAATACCTACGATCATTGTTGGTCGTCGGCATGACGTCCCTCGTCCGACAAACGAGATCGCATCCAGAACGCGCCAGCAAGTGGTTGACCGGATTACTCGAGCGCAAACCAGCACGCGTCGCGACCGTCGCCATGGCCAATAAGACCGCTCGGATCGTTTGGGCCGTTCTGACCCGCAACGAGCCTTACACGCCCCACACTTCCTAAGAAGAAAAGAAACAACGAGTTAGCAAGACCTGCGAGATGATGGTGCATAAGTCTGCCGCCAAAACCAAGACACTCCGCCGAATGGCTCGGGCATTAAAGCCCGCAAAGCTGATGGGAACTTGGTTTGCGGAACCCTTCAGGGCCAGCGGTCAAAACCGCGCAAACAGGCCGGACACATGACTGCTTGTGACAAATGCACAAATCTGATCAAAAATGTCTTGCTATGCAGGAGCCATCCACACAAGCCATTCGTGCATCATGCAGCATTTTAATAGTGTGAAGGTCGGCAGAGCGGGACAAAGCGGTCATCAAGGATGGATCGCTTAACCGTTCAGGTGCAGGCCACGCTTTGTTTTGGGACTGCCGGCTAGCCTGCCCAATTTTTGCATGGTCCGAGCAGCAACTTCTGAGCATCCTAGGCAAAAGCGATCTGGCAAAAGCCTTCCGCTATGGCTTCGCGCGGCAGGACGCCTTCAGCCTGTTCCCGACCGACAAGCGTTTGGCCATCGACAACAACCAGGCCGAACGCGCCCTGCGCCCGATTGGAATAGGACGGAAAAACTGGCTCTTCGCGGGAGCTGATACCGGTGCGCAAACCCTGGCGCGCGCGATGACCGTCATTGAAACAGCCAAGCTGAACGCTCTCGACCCGCTGGCCTATCTTGCCAACATCCTCGACCGCATCCACGATCACAAGATCAACAGGCTGGATGAATTGCTGCCGTGGAACTGGGCGCCGCTGGCCGCTGCAATGGAAAATCAAGCCGCATAAGCTGCGGTCTCAATGGCATGGTTACGCCGTGCTGTATTGATCAGAGACGAAAGATCGCGCCGACCAATATGGGATGCCTGACACGCCGGCCCTCTATCCAGCTTCGCGGGGAACGGTTCGATCGACAATAACGTTGGATAGCCACCTTCGCCAAAAATGTCGGCCTTTGGGCTGCCCGACGTTTTGCCCGGCTTCTTGATCAGGCTGACAATCACAGATGCGGCGCCATGGCCGTCTGCGTCTGCCCGACTGATCTATGTCAATCATGACTGTGGCAAACAAGATACGAAAATTGAATGTGTGCCATTTCAAACTGCGACATGGCTCAGCGAAGTTTATCAGAGGGATACGAAGACATGGCTACACCCATCAACCCAGGCAACGTGCAAGACTTCGATCAACCACTGAACACAGACCCGATGTACACAGCGGTCCATGTTTTCAGCACCAGCGACATCACCGCCACCTTCGACGGACAGACGCAGGGTGACGAAGGCGCAAATTTCATAGATTTCAGTGGCGATAGCGGCACCAAGATAACAAAAGACGGGGTCACACTTTATCCAATTGACAGCGAATTCGGCTTTAACGTCACCGACTTCTTGGGGGCCGAAGAAAAGGAAATTGACGGCCTTTATACCGAAGGCTGGGCCGGCGATCTGATTATCGGCGGTACGCAGATGGGGCTGGTCATTTCGGATGCGCCCACCGATACGTTCAAGACACCCGCGGTGCTTGGCACGTGGCTGACCGGGCTGGGTGACAACACGGTGAAAGCTTCGACCGAGCATTACACGGTCATGCAAAATGTCCTGTCGGATCAGAAATATCCCGGCGATCCCGATGCTGTTTATCCGCTTGATGACAACCTGATCCTTCTCAGCCAGAACCCTGCCTATAACGGCCAATATGTGGCCGACCTGCTGAACGGAGATGTCGCAGGGGTTATCATTGAAGACGTGAACCAGGACGGTGTGGTTGACATCAAAGATCTGCTGAACCCCAATGAAGCGACGATTGAATATGATATTGCCTATAGCACCGATTATTCGGTGACGATGAAGGACGATGGCAAGCTGCTTTATCGTTGGGGCAATGCCGTAAAACGTCCCAACGACGTGCGCGTCGAAGCCGAACTGCCCCTGCCCGAAGAGTGGAGCGAGCTTGACGAATTCAGCTCTTTGAAATCGCTGTTCCGCGTCACCTCGGCAGAGCTTGTGATCCATCACACGATCACGAACAATCCAAACGATCAGGTTCGCCCCGAGGATTTTGAAAATGAATCCGCTATCGGGACATTGCCCACCTATGAGGTGATCACCGACTACAATGGTGACATCGGGCGCACTGTCTGGGCGACCACCGATGATTATTACGCCGGCGACGGCACGCTTTATCCCGCAGGCACGATGCTGCGCGACACTGATCTGGCCGAGGCGGTCACAGGATCTATCCCCGATCAGATCGGCAGCGATTCCGAAGACCTTGAATTGGGCTTTACCAATGCGTGGTACACGACGATGGACCGCGAACCATTCGAGCCTGTGTTGAACCCTGACGGAACCGAATATGTCACCGGACCACGTTGGCGGCTTCAGCCCGACAAATACGGACAGGATCTGCCCGGCGTCGTCATCCCGATTGATCCAAGCGATCCGCTGCCGACGACAAGTGACGAAGTCAAATACGAGGTTGGCGCCGAAACCCAGACGGTCCTGAATCTGCTGGATTGGGCAACCCCGATTTCACCACTAGAGATCAGCGCGGGCTATCAGAACAATTCTGGCTCCGTTTCGGCGAACGGCCTGAACCTGACCGAGGGTTTCGACGTCGCGGTCTATATCAAAGGCGATATCAAGCCTGCCACGATTTACAGTGCCGAGTTGCTGCTCGACTATGAAGAGATTGAATTATTCGCCTTTGGATCCGAAATCACCGGGACAGAGGGGTCTGATTTTCTTGTCGGGATTGGTGAGAACACGTTTACGGGCGGCGCGGGTGCCGACCTGTTCGTCGTGTCTTACGGAACGACCGTGACGGATATTGTCACGTCAAGCGTCATTGCGGATTTTGAAGTGGGGCTGGATAAACTGGGCCTGATCGGTTTCGACGCGCTGGAAGGGTTCAACATTGACAGCGTGGAAGACCGCGCGCTGATCACCCAAGGCGTTTCCGGTGATGATCTGACGATCTCGGTAGATGGTGAACTGGTGGCCACGCTGACAGGTCTGGCAGCCGAACTTGAGGTTGGCGATACGGTTGACCCGGGCGAAGGGCTGAGCCTGCTTGACAGTTTCCTGATCACCAATCCTTCGCCGGGCGAGCCGTCGTCAGAAGACAACATCATCATCGGAACGGCCGACAACGACATCCTGACCGGCACGCTGGGCGTCGATCTGATTTCCGGGCTTGCGGGGAATGATTACCTTTATGGGCTTGCAGGCGATGACGTGCTGGATGGCGGGGCTGGAACTGACCGCCTCTATGGGGGTCTGGGTGCGGATACGTTTGTGTTTGCCGAAGGGACCAGATTGGACATCGTCTATGACTTCACCGATGGCGAAGACATGATCCATTTGGATGGTATCGATTTCGCGGACATCACGATTTCGGATTACCGCGGGACCGGTGCGATCCTGCAGGCGGGCGTCGATCGCATGATCCTGCGCAACGTCGATGAGAACGACATCACCATTGATGACTTCATCCCCGATGATGCGCTGGCAATGGTCTGACGGCCGGTCAACCTGATTGATTTGAAAAGGAAAAGACAATGAAAAAATATGTTATGTTCTTTGCCGTCGGCACGTCTGTGGCCTTGGTTGCGGGCTGTGATTCAGTCGATGACGAAACCCCTGCCGGCTACACTTCTTTTGCCGATATCGAGGTTGACGCGGACGCGATGCAAGCTCTCTATACCGACGCGAACGGAAATCTAATTGCAGGGATCACACCTGCGACGGCACTGGAAATCCCGGATACCGGCAACGCCACATACAACGGATTTGTCGCAGGCGAAGTTGCCGGCAGCCGGTTGATCGGAGAGTTGACCGTCACGACATTTTTCGATCCCGGACTTGGCACGATCACCAGCAGCGCCACCAACTTCTATCATGAAGACGACGGCGCATATACGGGGACGCTGAACGGCACTGGCGTGTTGGATCAGACCGCGACAGTGCCGCAAATTTCCACAAACCTTGATGGGGATCTGACCAATGGCGGCGTGGTCTACGACACATCAATCGCGCTGGAGGGCGATATCATCGCCAACGGCAGCGATCCGATTGGTGCGGTCGCGGGGTTTGCCGACGGATCGCTGGATAGCGGCGGTAGCAGTGAAACCTTTACCGGCGTCTTTGCCGCCGAACGCTAGCGGCCTGTTGCCAGCCATCCCAGCGTCAAGTGACGTCGTCCCTCCCGGCGGCGTCACTTTCGCATGACAGGCGCGCATCATGACTGGAACGATCATCAGCCAATGACGTCCGCGCGCCGCTCAAGCAGGCTAGGCCATCAGGCCGACCCAGAGCAGGCGGTGACAATAGGGCGGTTACCGTGGAACTGGTCGCCAGCGATATCCGCAATGGACAGTCAAGCCACGTAATCTGTGGTATCAACGGGGCGGTTACGCTTTAGCCCTGCACCCTGCATTGCAGTTGGATCTGACGCGATTGTCAGCTCGGAGCGGTCATACCGCGAGATACTCAAATTCAATTCGTTTTGAACGGCTGCTTTCACTTTCCCCAGCACGTCCCTCTCGCACAGGCGGCGAATGGCCAGAATCCGCCAATTCTGTTGAAAAACTCCTGTTTGCAAGCGCAGAAAATGGCGGCCTGAAGTGCGCGCGAGCGCCTTTCCTGTCAGGCTTTGCGCATTTGCTGCGGTGCGGGAAAGATCTTCGCCAGTTTCCGGAGGTTCTGGGCGGTTGCGGCGAGCAGGAATTCGTCATTTGCACCACATGGGCCACGTAATCGGAGCCGCCCGAGCCCGAGAATGCGTTTGAGGTGGGCGAATAGCATTTCTACCTTCTTTCGGAGCCGCATTGAGATGGCATACTGCTTGGTTTTGGCGATGTCGCGGGCAACTTGGCGGGCGTCTTCATGTTCTTCGCGGGTGATCTTGCGTGCATCAGCTTTCGGGCAGCACTTCATCTTTGACGGACAGGCTTGGCAGGTATGTTTCAGGGCCTGATACTTGGCTACACCTTTGCCAGTGGGGCCACGGTTCGGGTCTGAGTAGTTGCGGCGGAACTGCTTGAGCGGCTCACCTTCTGGGCAGACATATTGGTTGTTCGCGGCGTCCCATTCGAAGTCGGTGCGAGACCAAGTGCCGTCGGTGCGCCCCGCTTTATCGAGCACCGGAATGTGGGGATTGATGTCGCGATCAACGAGCCATCCCAGCATCGGCCCTGATCCATAGGCCGTGTCTGCGATCAATCGCTCAGGGTCGATGTCATGCCTTTCTTTAATCCGATCCAACATGGTGCGCACGGATCCGACTTCAGCTTGCCGGATCGATCTGGTGCCTTCGACGTCAACGATGACGCTGTGGTCAGTGTCGATCAGATAATTGGTCGAATACGCAAAGAATGCTGGCCCTTTACGTGCTGCGGTCCACTGGCTCGAGGGATCAGAGTGAGATGTGAACTTGGGTTCTACCTCCGATGCTGCACCAAAAGCGGCATCGTCTAAAACATCTAAATATTCCTTCACAGCACGGGGCGCATCGTTTGGATCAATGGCGCTGTGATCCCAATCTTCTTTTGGGGTGGAGTTCTGTTTGTTCGCATCAGCCTCAATTAAGCTGGCATCTGCCGCAAGCCGCTGGCCGCTCACCAAACCATCCGCAATGCAACGCGCGACGGTCTTCTCAAACAGATGCCGCAGCAAAGCGCTCTCACGGAAACGCCCGTGCCGGTTCTTTGAGAAGCTCGAATGATTGGGTATTGGATCAGACAGATCGAGGCGACAAAACCAGCGATACGCCAGGTTCAAATGCACTTCTTCGCACAATCTGCGCTCTGACCTGATGCCAAAGCAATATCCCACCAAAAGCATGCGGATCAGAAGCTCAGGGTCAATCGAAGGGCGGCCCGTGTGGCTGTAAAACTCAGCCAGATACTGGCGGATGTCGCTCAGATCGACAAACCGATCAATCGAGCGCAGCAGATGGCCTTGCGGGATGTGGTCTTCCAGCGAGAACTCATAAAACAGCGCCGCCTGTGATTCCTGCTTCGGTCCCATCATCGCCAAATCCCCCGCTCTTATAGGGGAATTGAATCAGCCAAAGGCATTCAAATCAACAAGAGTTTTTCAACAGAATTCGCCGATTCTGTGGAAAAACACCCGCGCGCAATTGCAGAAAGATGCCCCTTGAACACAGCGCAAGCGCCATTCCTATCAGGCTTTGCGCGTTTGCTGCGGTGCAGGAAAGATCTTCGCCAGTTTGCGGAGGTTCTGGGCGGTTGCTGCGAGAAGGAATTCGTCATTTGCACCGCATGGTCCACGTAATCGG
>NZ_JAWOAN010000119.1:0-3609 GCF_046498525.1 Yoonia sp. | reverse complement strand
CCTTGTCGGCGGAGCGTGATGCGCAGTGGCGACGGGTCAGTGAGGCAGCGTTCCTAACGGATGCAGAGAAGCGGTCGTTGTTGGGTTTGCCTGCCCTGGAGATGGGTGATGGAGCGTAATGTTGTTGAATTGGATGGTAAGCCGCGTCGTGATGCGCCACCGCCGGTGTCCGACTTCTGGTTTGCGCAGGTCGATGTGCGCCTTGGCCGGATCGAGATCATGGTCACCCGGCTGGAATGGCAGATATGGATGATTGTTTGTGGCTGTGCGGGGCTGCTGGTTTTTGAAATTGTGAAAATCCTGAGTGGAGCACCGTCATGAATTTGGAACATAAGTTTTGTGCGCTTGGCACCGAGGTGACGGTGACGGATGGCACGATCATCAACGGCTATGCGTCACTGTTCGGCAAGTCCGATCAGGGTGGCGATACGGTCGAGAAGGGGGCTTATGGGGCCTCTCTTGCCAAGGGGCGTAGTGTGAAGATGTTGTGGCAACATGACCCCGCCCAGCCGATCGGCGTTTGGGATGAGGTCTGTGAGGATGCCAAGGGTCTTTGGGTCAAGGGCCGACTGCTGACGGATGTCGCCAAGGGACGCGAGGCGGCGTCGCTGATAGTGGCTGGGGCGATTGATGGCCTGTCTATCGGCTATCGCACCGTGAAGGCTCGCAAGGACGACAAAGGCGGTCGCCTTTTGTCTGAACTGGAACTTTGGGAGGTGTCTCTGGTCACGTTCCCGATGCTTCCCGATGCGCGCGTGGGTGCCAAGGGCGAAGACCCTGCCGCGGCTGCGATGCGCGAAATGGCTGCGGCATTCGAGGGTGCGCGCCGGATGATGGCGCGGGACTAGGCCCGCCCGAGCAAAAAATCAAAGGAAAACCGATGACGAATACCGAGAGCGATTCTCGGGCCGGAGAAGATGTGTCTCCTGCCCAGTCTCTGAATGCCGCGATTGCCGGGTTCATGAACGATTTCAAAGATTTTTCCCACGGCATTAATGCCAAACTTCAAAAACAGGATGACCGGATGAACAAGCTGGACCGAAAGACGATGATTACTGCACGCACGGCGCTTAGCTCTGCGCCATCCCAGGATGCGCCACACCAGAAGGCCTTTGCGGCCTATCTGCGCTCTGGCGACGATGATGGACTGCGCGGCCTTGAGTTGGAAGGCAAGGCGATGGGGACGGCGGTGGCCGCCGATGGCGGATATCTGGTCGATCCGCAGACGGCCGATACGATCCAGAACACGTTGTCTTCGACCGCGTCGATCCGCTCGGTTGCCAGTGTCGTGAATGTGGATGCCACATCTTATGATGTCTTGGTGGATCACTCGGAAATGGGTGCAGGCTGGGCCACGGAAAGCAGTGCTGTCGCAGAAACCGATACGCCCAAGATCGAACGGATTTCCATTCCGCTGCATGAGCTGTCGGCGCTGCCCAAAGCATCGCAGCGTTTGCTGGATGACAGTGCCTTTGACATCGAAGGCTGGCTGGCGGGCCGGATTGCGGACAAGTTCGCCCGCGCCGAGGCGATGGCATTCATCAACGGTGACGGCATCGACAAGCCTACAGGTCTGCTGACCTATCCAACGGTCGACAGCATCCTGTGGACTTGGGGTAACCTTGGCTATGTTCCGTCCGAAACGGCGGGTGGCATCACGCGTGCCGATCCGATCATCGATCTGGTTTATTCCTTGGGTGCCGAATACCGGGCCAATGCGACCTTTGTGATGAACTCCAAGACGGCGGGTCACATCCGCAAGCTCAAGGATAATGACGGGCGCTTCGTCTGGGTCGATGGTCTGGCAATGGGTGAGCCTGCGCGCTTGCTGGGATACCGTGTGCTAATTGCCGAAGACATGCCCGATATCGCCGACAATGCGATGGCAGTGGCCTTTGGCGATTTTCGCGCGGGATATACCGTCGCCGAACGCCCTGATCTGCGTGTGCTGCGTGATCCGTTCTCGGCAAAGCCGCATGTGCTGTTCTATGCCACCAAGCGCGTTGGCGGTGCAGTGAGCGATTTTGCCGCGATCAAGCTGCTCAAGTTCGCAACCAGCTAGGGCTGAGTTGTGAATCGGGTGCTGCGCGTGATGCGCGGCATCCCGTCCCGGGCGCACATCATGACAATCCTCGCATTGTCTAGGGTCAGGACTCATAGCCAATAGATAACGATTGCCGCAAGCGCGATGGCGGAGAGAAAGACCTTCGGGCAGCGATCATATCGTGTTGCGACCCGGCGCCAGTCTTTGAGTCTGCCGAACATGATCTCGATGCGGTTGCGGCTTTTGTAGCGACGTTTGTCGTATTTCACGCTCACCTTGCGCTGTTTTCGACCGGGGATGCACGCCCGTATGCCCTTGTCTTTTAACCCTTCTCTGAACCAGTCAGCGTCATAGCCACGATCTCCGAGCAGCCATTCGACCTGCGGCAAGCCTTTGAGCAATGCCCGTGCGCCAATGTAATCGCTGACCTGACCAGCGGTGACGAAGAGGTCGAGCGGGCGGCCTTTGCTGTCGCAGATGGCGTGCAGCTTGGTGTTCATCCCGCCCTTGGTGCGCCCTATCAGGCGTCCCCGTTGGTCATTGAACCCCCCTTTTTTACGCCCATGCTGGTCGCTGTCCGGTGAGCCTTGAGATAGGTTGCGTCGATCATCACGGTCTTTTTCTCGCCGTGCTCGGCGGCCAGACCGACCATGATCCTGGCAAAGATGCCTTTATCACTCCATCGCTTCCATCGATTGTAAAGTGTCTTGTGAGGCCCATATTCCCGAGGGGCATCGCGCCACCGCAAGCCATTGCGATTGATGAAAATAATCCCGCTCAACACACGCCGGTCATCCACCCTTGGCTTGCCGTGAGACTTCGGGAAATAGGGCGCCAGACGCGCCATCTGCGCATCGGTCAGCCAGAAAAGATCAGACATATCACCGCTCCGTTTTCGCCCGGTGAATCACGCTCAGGAGCTGAATTCAATGGGTCCTGACCCTAGAATGCGGGCCGCCGCCTTCTTGATGCCCCTGCAAATGAACAGGATGCCGCTTTGATATCGGGTGCGGATGATGCATTGCTCGACCGGACTTATACATTGCTGACAACCCTTGATGCGCAATACTCAAATTCTGCTGAAATCCTGTCGCGGGATATTATGTTCATTCAGATTTCCGGGCGGATGACCGCGCTCAATCAGGGAATGGCGCGCAAGGCCTGTCAGCTTTGGTCCGGTGAGACGGGTTCAGCGATCGCAGCCGATCTGACGCAGTCCATGCAGGACTACGAAGGCAGTCTCAAGGCGCTCACCGATGGTTTGCCCGCAATGGGCATTCTGCCACCACAGACACCGGGCATCGCGGACAAGCTGGCCGAGATCGGCGGCGTCTGGGCGCAGAACCGGCCACTTCTGGCATTGGTCGCCGCAGGCGAGGAAATATCGGATCAACAGCATTTTGACCTCTATTTCCAGTTGATAGACGAAAGGGTGGTGCTGCTTGATCTGGTCTATCTTTATCAGGACCATTCAAAAGTGGCACATTAGGGACGCAAAGCCCTTGTCTTGCTGCGGTTTAGGGGTTGAACCAAGCGGTACTCTCGCTTAAACGCCGCGACAGACA
>NZ_JAWOAN010000083.1:0-13317 GCF_046498525.1 Yoonia sp. | reverse complement strand
CCGAAAAGCAGGGCCAGTTGCACGGCGGTGATCATGGCGGCAAAACCGACCCAGACGATGAAATAGCCCAAAAGCAGGCCAACCCAGCCAGCCCGCGTTCCATCGGCGCTTACCATCAGTCTTTCATATGTTGTCAGCGTCGGAACCAGCGTGGGCAGCATCATCGCCGCCATCATCACCGCCCACATCGCAAACAAAGGACCAAAGCGCGCCATCGGCATATCCATCGGCATCCGCGGGTCCATATCCGCCATTGCCTGCCCCATCGGTCCGGGACGGCCCAGCAGATCAACATCCATCTCCATCGCCATGCTATAGAGCATCCACCACGCCAGAAGGATGGCTCCGAAGAACGACAACCACAAAGACGATCGAAGCAGATGCGGCACAGGTGTCCTCCCAAACGGCCAAGTGCGACTCAGGGCTTGCACAATGATATGTCAGACGTTTAATTGTCTGACAAATGAAAATTGATCCTGAAAACCCCGCTGACCTGTCAGCCCAGATCGCCAAGGCGATACGCGACGCGATCATCTGTGGCGACCTGCCTGTCGATGAACGCCTGCCGTCAGAAGCGGAACTGGCCGAACAGTTCGATGTCTCGCGCCCCACAGTGCGCGAGGCGCTCAAACGGTTGGCGGCGCAATCCCTGATCCGGACCCAACGGGGGGCGACGGGGGGCGCTTTCGTGAACCGCCTGAGATTCCAAGACGCATACGGCCAGCAAATCACCACATCGACTCTGCTTTTGTCGATGAACGGTGTCAGTTTTGCGACCGCATGCGAAGCGCGTTATGCGCTGGAACGCGCCTGTGCAGCGCTGTCGGCCACCCGCCGCACGGCAGATCACCTTGCCACGATGCGGGCCGAGGCGCACAGGCAATGCCAACCGGGTCTGACGGACGAGGCCTTTTGTGCTTCGGATGTCGCCTTTCACCGCGCCTTGGTGGATGCAGCAGGCAATCCGGTGCTGTCATATCAATTGGCAGGTGCGGTAGAGGCCATGCAGCCCCTGATGAATATGATCACCTTCAGCGCGCGGTCGCGTGAAAAGATCGTCGATTTGCACACCAGTATCGCTGATGCACTTGAAGCGCATGATGCCGCTGCGGCAGACACACATCTGGCGGGACTGGCTGCTTATACGCAAGAATTGGCCACAGACGTCTTCGCCGAAAAACAAACCAAGCGCGGTTAATGCAGGCTGGATCAAGCCACCGCATGATGAAAGTTCGCTCATGTAGGCCAACTGACATTCTGTCCGCTGGACGCCTTATTCGTGCGACGGCTATCTTGCGGCACGGGCCGAAAAACATATGTTCTTTCCGTCAGGAAGATATAAACATGACGCCACAGCGCCAATCTGCGCAGCACCTAAGCGATGCTTATCCGGGACCACGTCAAAACCATGCAGCATGACAGTTCACATCACAGCATTGCCTTTCTTGCCGTTCCGCGATCAGGCCACGTGCCGTCAATGACAAAGCAGATACACCCGGCAGGCAAAGCAACCGGATGATCCTGCGCAGCCTCATATCCGCCTTGGTGCTGATCGCGCTGACGCTGTCCAGCTTTGGACACCGCACGCTGTCCCCCGGGGACGAGGCACAGGCAGAAGCCTTCATACTGGCAGGTGGCGACTGGGCCGCATTATGTGGTGATGGCGATGACCCGCTCAGCACCGCCGGTAAGTGCATGGCCTGCGTGATCGCACAAAACTGTGCCTTGCCGACCCCGATCACGACTGCCCGGTCAATTGCAAGCGGCGAAGCCATCATCTGGTCGCGCGCTGCAGGCCAGTTCCCTGCGGTAGCAAACACCGTCGCCCATCCGGCACGCGCGCCCCCTTTCGCCTGATCTGACCTTTCTTCATTTCAAAACAGATCACTGCAGACACTGTCTGCGCCAACGAAAGAAAACGCTATGAAACGCAACACTCTGGCCGCAATGGCCCTTCTCACCCTGTCCGCAACATCGGCCTTTGCCGACAGCATCATCACCGTCACCGATGCCAAGGCTTTTGAAACGGCACCCTCTGCCATGGCGGGCGGTGGTTTTATGCAAATCACGAACACCGGCACCACCGACGACCGCCTGATCGGCGTCGAGGCGGATTTCCCGCGCGTTGAAATCCACACCACCGAATTCACCGATGGCGTGGCCAGGATGATGCATGTGGACGGGGTCGACGTGCCTGCCGGCGAAACGGTCACGCTGGAACCGGGTGCGCTGCATGTGATGTTCATGGGTCTACGGGGTGACCCGCTGGAAGAAGGCGAAACCGTACCTGCAACGCTCATTTTCGAGCAGGCAGGCGAAGTGTCCATCGCGTTCAATGTCGTCAAGCGCGATATAGCGGCACATGGCAATTAACCAAAACCGGAGCCCTCAACAGAGGGTTTCTCGCTAAACGGAGGCACTTATGAAAGCTGTCATCTTCGGGACGACCACACTTGCCGCAGCGGCCGCAATCGGCCTTTATGCATGGCAATCCCAACCGGCAACACCCTGTGGAGACACGGCGGTGGCCGGCGATGCCATCGGTGGCCCGTTCGAACTGGTGTCCGAGACCGGCGAAACGGTCACGGATACGGATGTCATTACCAAGCCCACCCTTGTCTACTTCGGCTATACCTTCTGTCCAGATGTATGCCCGCTCGACAGTGCGCGCAACGCGCAAGCCGCGTATATGCTGGAAGACCAGGGACTTGACCTTGGCACCGTCTTCATTTCCGTCGACCCGCAACGGGATACAGTCGATGTCGTGCGCGAATTCACCGACAATTTTCACGAAGACATGCTGGGGCTGACCGGCACGCCCGCGCAGGTGAAAGCGGCAAGCGACGCTTACAAGACCTACTACCGCGCGGTAGAAGGTGATCCCGAGTATTACCTCGTTGATCATTCAACCCAGACCTATCTGATGTTCCCTGAAACAGGCTTCAAAACCTTCTTCCGGCGCGACACGTCGCCCGAGCAGGTCGCCGAAACTGCGGCCTGTTTCATCAATCAGCTTGGCTGAGCCCATGAAGAATTCTTGCGCCATTTGATCTGGCGCAAGAAACCCCACGCGACAGTCTGTCAAAAACGGACGCATGGAACATATCGATACCCTCCGCCGCATGGGTCTGTTTGACGCCCGCGTGCCCCGCTACACCAGCTATCCGCCTGCGACTGCGTTCTCCCCGCAGACGGGTGAGGCGTTTCAGGTCAGTTGCCTCAAGGCGCTTGATCCCGAGACACCGGTGTCGGTCTATATCCACATTCCGTTTTGCGAGCGGCTTTGCTGGTTCTGTGCCTGTCGGACGCAAGGGACGACCACTTTAAAACCCGTGGTGAACTATCTGCGTGTCGTCAAAGAAGAACTGGAATTGCTGCGCGCCACTTTGCCCGATGGCATCATCATGGGGCAGATGCACTGGGGTGGCGGCACACCCACGATACTTCCGCCTGACATGATCCGCGAACTGGCGCAGGCCGTTTACGATGTCATCCCCTCTGCCCCTGATTTCAGCTTTTCTGTCGAGATTGACCCGACGCTGGTTGATGACGCCAAAATCGCCGCCCTGGCCGAAATGGGCATGACCCGCGCCAGCATCGGTATTCAGGATTTCGCGCTCGATGTGCAAGAAGCCATCGGGCGCAAGCAAAGCTATGAGGCAACCCGCGCCTGCGTGGATAGCCTACGCGATGCGGGGATCACATCTTTGAACGCGGATCTGGTCTATGGGCTGCCCCATCAAACACCCGCCAAGCTGGCCAATACCATTGCCAAAGTCCAGGCGCTGGACCCCGACCGCATCGCGCTGTTCGGGTACGCGCATGTACCGACCTTTTCCAAGCGGCAAAAACTGATCCCCGATGCGGCATTGCCGGGTGAGGAAGAACGTTACCATCTTGCGCGGCAAGCAGCACAGGCCTTTGTCGGCAGCGGCTATCAGGCCATCGGGATAGACCATTTCGGCAAACCCGAAGACAGCCTGACAATGGCCAGCAATACCGGCCATCTGCGCCGCAACTTCCAAGGCTATACCGACGACACCTGCCCGACGCTGATCGGCATCGGGGCCTCGTCGATTTCGCAATTCGCGCAAGGCTATGTCCAGAACGCTTCTGCCACCGCCGCCTATATTGAACGGGTGGAGGCAGGTAAACTTTCGGGCCATCGCGGATATGAATTGACCGCCAAAGATAGGCTGCGCGCCACTGCCATCAACATGCTGATGTGCGATTTCGCGATTGATCTGCAAAAGCTGGATGCGCACCCCAATGCACGCGATCTGCTGCCGATCCATCAGGCGATCCTCGAAGATTTTGCCGGATGTGTAGTCGCAACGGGTCAAGGCCTGCGGATCACAGAAGCCGGACGCCCGCTGACGCGGATCATTGCGCAACGCTATGACGGCTTTGGCGATATCGTCGCACAATATTCGCAAGCCTCCTAAGCACGCATTGAAGCGCGAGACTATAGCGCCATGTTGACACGGGCGCATCAATAAGGCCCGATTATGGATATTTTGAACATCATCTTCACGATCCTCAGCATTGGCTTGGGCTGCTTTGGCTGGCTTGCCCCACGTTATACGCTTGGCGCGCTTGATCTGGAAACCGGCAAAACCACGTTGGGCATGTCCGAAATTCGCGCCTCTGCCGGAGCGTTGTTTGTGGGTATGGGAATCGGTGCGCTGTGGCTGGGCACACCAGAGGCCTATGTCATGCTTGGCTTTTGCTGGTGCGGAGCTGCGGCAGGGCGTTTGACATCGCTGATCATGGACGGGGCATTTGGGAAGAAATGGGTGTATTTCATCGTGGAAGCCGCCGTTGGTATCCCTGCCGTGCTGCTGAATATCTAGACAGGGCCATCGACGATCTTCAGCCCGTCGTCAGGAAACGGGCGTTGCAGCTTTAGAGCCTCTTCCATGGGCGCATCAAGCCAATGGGCTATCGCTTCTGGACTGCGCAGGATCACCGGCATTGCCTTGGGATGCACCGGACCAACCAACCCGTTCGGTTCCACCGTCAGGAACGCAAAAAGACTATTTGTCGTCTCGCCTTCCTTAAGTTTGCGCACCGAGGTCCATTCGGTCCAGATGCCGGCAAAGAACAGGGTCTCTTGCGGGCCAGCGGGGGCAAACCAGACGTTTGTAGGCTTTTCTTCATTGACGTGCCGCGGCTCGGCAAAGCTCGTGAAGGGTACGATGCAGCGGTGCGCTGGCCCCAACCAGCGCCGCCAATGGGGGGACGCGGTATTGCGGACGTTGGTGATCCCCTTGTCGGTTTTCTTGCCCTTCAGGGCAAAGGCCGGCGACGGCATCCCCCAGCGCATCATCTGCATGACACGGCCCTCTGGTGCCTTGGTAATCACAGGTGCCGGATAGTCGGGGTAAATTCCCGCCAGTTCGGGCAAATTGCCCGTGTCATCGCGCCACAGGTTCACAAGCTCGGTGATTGCCGATTGGGTCGTGGTCAGGGAATAAAGGTTACACATGGCTTTTTCATCATAGACCCCGCGTCGGCCCGCGCAATGCACCACCCCCCTTGCAGACCGCGCAATGGTTGCCTATCTCTGTCTTGTCCTTCGGGACTATGGACATAAACGCGCTCGTAATAAGCGGATCGGACCCGGGGGCGGTACCCGGCGGCTCCACCAAAAACCCTTCATTTGGGGGCTATGGGGCCGAAATAGGATCGACGAACGTCTAAAGGGGTAAGCTTTGTCCCGGTGAGTTACCACCGTTATCGGTACAAATTGTATAGTTGCAAATGACAACAATGCACCGATGGCAGTCGCAGCGTAAGCTAGCGCCTAATATCGAACCTTAACTCCTTGGGTTTTGCGACCTAAGGCGGGGTCCGCAGGTACCTGGCAACAGAAACCTGCACTTTCCCTTCTTTTCTTCGGTCTATTGTGACGCACCTGTGTTCTTGTGGCTTGCAATGCTGCAAGGGTATGCGCACGATAACAGCATGTTACGGCTTGCTCTTGCGTCTTTTCTCTCTTCGAGTCCTGTCATGGTGCAGGCATGCGATACAGCCTTGATTCTGACCATAGATGTTTCGAATTCGATCGATCCGGCTGAATATCGGCTGCAAACCGACGGTTTGGCAGATGCATTACGCGATCCCGAAATCATCGAAGCCATGGTGGCGGGTGCAAACTACCTGACCGTGGTTCAGTGGTCGGGGATCGACAAACAAGAAGTTTCGATTCCGTGGACACAAATGCGGACGGCCCTGGATGTCGAGGCATTCGCACAGAAGTCACGCCAGATGGAACGGGCCTTTGTCCTGTCCGACACCGCCCCGGCAGAGGCGATTTATTTTTCGCTCGACCTTTTTGATGAGGTGACGATCTGCGAGCGAAAGGTCATCGACGTGTCGGGTGATGGCACTCCGAACGCGGGCTCGGATGTGCGTGCGGCCCGCAGTGCCGCGGAACGCGCGGGTGTTACGATCAACGGCATCGCCATTGAATCAATGGGGCTGGCGATCACGAATTTCTTTCGCGGTTCGATGATTACCCGCAACGGCTTTGTCATGACCGCCCGTACACACCGCGAATACCCGCAAACCATACGCGCCAAGATTCTGCGCGAAATCAGCCGTATCCTTGGTTAAGTTACCGCGTTTTTACAATGCGTTGATCCTATGATGCGGAGTATATCGGGACGAACCAAGGGAACACTGCCATGATGTCCGACCTTATCCGCGTTTTCGGGCGCATCGGGCTGTTGTCGTTTGGCGGACCTGCCGCGCAAATCGCCCTGATGCACAAGGAACTGGTCGAGAAACGCGACTGGCTGACAGAGCAGCAATTCCTGCGCGCGCTGTCATTTTGCATGTTGCTGCCGGGGCCCGAAGCGATGCAACTGGCGACCTATGCAGGCTGGAAGCGGCAGGGAATCATCGGGGGGCTGATTGGCGGCGGGCTTTTCGTGCTACCAGGTGCGGTCGTGATCATGGTGCTTGCCTTGGCTTACGGCACCTATGGAAATTTGCCTGTGGTTCAGGCTTTGTTTCTCGGCGTGAAAGCCACGGTCGTCATCATCGTTATCGAGGCACTGCTTAAGATTACCAAACGTGCCTTGATCAGGCCGATGCATTTGATCCTTGCCGGAGCAGCGTTTGTGGCGCTGTTTTTCTTCGGCCTGCCATTCCCGTTGGTGATCCTTTGCGCCGCACTCAGCGGGGCCTTGGGCCAGCCCGGAGATCCGGTGCCGTATCAGCTCCCGGTGGGGAACCTGCGACGCAGCGTTACGATTGTCATCATCGGTGCGGTGGTCTGGGCGGCACCCTTTGGATTGATCGCCGCGTCCGGCAACAGCTTTCTTCGCGACATTGGCCTTTTCTTTTCGACTTTGGCCGTTGTCACCTTTGGCGGGGCTTACGCCGTGCTGGCCTATATGACCCAAGAGGTCGTTGTGTCTTACGGCTGGCTGAGCACCCCGCAAATGATGGATGCCTTGGGTTTGGCCGAAACAACGCCCGGTCCGCTGATCCTCGTCACGCAATTTGTCGGCATGATCGCCGGCATGGCAGAGGGCGGCATCCGGATGGCAGTGATCGCAGGTGCATTGACGCTTTGGGTGACGTTTGTTCCCTGTTTTATCTGGATTTTCGCTGGGGCGCCACTGATCGACTGGCTTGACGGGCGGCCAAGACTGCGCGCCGCGCTTGCTGCGATCACGGCAGCAGTTGTGGGGGTCATCGCGAACCTGTCACTGTGGTTTGCGGTGCATGTGTTCTTTGGTGAGGTCAGCATCATCGTGGCAGGTCCGGTCCAGACAATCTGGCCAGACATCACCACGATCCAGCCGCTCGCCATAGGGCTTGCCGGCCTGACTGGCGTCCTTCTGCTGTGGCGCCACTGGCCCCTGCCCCTTGTTTTGCTCATTTCAGCAACACTCAGCCTAGGCGTTTCCGCCGCAACGGGCATGATCTGACGGACCCCCTTTAAACCACCATCGAATCCCGTATGGTAGGGACACGGCAACAGGAGAATTGTGGCGTGACCAGCACGATCGACTACGGAAATCTGATGCACCGGGCTATGCGCGGTCTTATTCAGGAAGTCCTGACAGATGTCCAAAAAGACGGGCTTCCGGGGGAGCACCATTTCTTTGTCACTTTCGACACAATGCATCCGGATGTTGAAATCGCCGACTGGCTGTCAGACCGGTATCCCGGTGAAATGACTGTCGTGATCCAGCATTGGTTCGGCAATCTTGAGGTCACGAACGAAGGTTTCACGATCACGCTGAACTTTGGCGATAATCCCGAGACACTTTATATCCCTTACGATGCGATCAAGACCTTCGTGGATCCTTCCGTCGAATTCGGGCTCCGGTTCGAGACACAGGACGAGGAAGACGCGCCCGACGCAAAGATCGAAGAAGCACCGATGGATGAAATGGTCGAACCTCAGGACGACAAGGGCGACACACCCCGCGAGGCAGAGGTCGTTAGTCTGGATCAGTTTCGCAAGTAATCCTGCAGTCCTGCCACCTATGCTATATTGCGATTTTGCCCCCCGCTGCCTATAGCTCGATATGACTTAGCCACTGGGGATCACCATGACCGATACACGCACAGAAACCGACAGCTTTGGCCCATTGGAGGTCCCCAGCGACCGGTATTGGGGCGCGCAAACGCAGCGGTCCATCATGAACTTTCCTATCGGCTGGGAAAAACAGCCGGTGGCAATTGTACGCGGCTTGGGTGTCATCAAACAGGCTTGCGCGATAGCCAACAAGGAACGCGGCAAACTGGACGCGACCCGCGCCGACGCGATCATTGCTGCCGCAGCCGAGGTCGTCGCTGGCAGGCTGGACGATCATTTTCCCTTGGTCGTTTGGCAAACAGGGTCTGGCACGCAATCGAACATGAATGCCAACGAGGTCATCTCGAACCGCGCGATCGAGATGCTGGGTGGCACGATCGGGTCCAAAGAACCGGTCCATCCCAATGACCACTGCAACATGGGCCAGTCCTCGAATGATACGTTCCCGACAGCGATGCACATCGCAGTCGCGATGACAGCGCATGATGTGCTGCTGCCCGGTCTGGCGAAACTGCACGCAGCACTGGAACAAAAACAGGCCGAATTCAATGACATCATCAAAATCGGTCGCACGCACACAATGGATGCGACACCGCTGACATTGGGGCAGGAATTTTCCGGCTACACCCATCAGGTCGCCATGGGCATTCGCCGGATCAAGGCCGCGCTGCCCGCGATCTATGAGTTGGCCCAAGGCGGCACGGCTGTTGGAACCGGATTGAACACACCCAAAGGCTGGGGCGAAACCGTTGCCGCCAATATGGCCGAAATCACGGGGCTGCCTTTCGTGACTGCTCCGAATAAATTCGAGGCACTTGCCGCCCATGACGCGCTGGTTGAAATGTCCGGCGCACTGAAAACAGTCGCTGTCAGCCTCTACAAGATCGCCGCCGATATCCGGATGCTGGGCTCTGGCCCGCGCTGCGGGCTTGGCGAACTGATGTTGCCGGAAAACGAACCCGGTTCGTCCATCATGCCCGGCAAGGTGAACCCGACACAAGTCGAGGCGCTGACGCAGGTTTGCGCGCAGGTGATGGGCAACGATGCCGCCGTCGGTTTTGCCGGCTCGCAGGGGCATTTCGAATTGAACGTGATGAAGCCGATGATGGCCTATAACGTCTTGCAATCCATGCAACTTTTGGGGGATGCCTCGGTCACCTTCACAGACAATTGCGTCGCGGGGATCAAGGCCGACCGGACACGGATCGAAAAGCTGATGCGCGAATCGCTGATGCTCGTCACCGCGCTGGCCCCGACCATCGGATACGACAACGCAACGACCGTGGCCAAGACCGCGCATAAGAACGGCACGACGCTGAAGGAAGAAGCGGTCAAGCTTGGCTTCGTGGACGAGGCGACATTCGATGAGGTCGTGCGCCCCGAGGACATGATCGGCCCCAAATGAAGCCGATCAACCTGAACCAAGCGCGCAAAGCCCGGTCGCGGGCTGATTCCAAGGCGGAAGCGGATGAAAACGCTGTCCGCTTTGGCCGGACAAAGGCGGAAAAGGTACTTGATGCGACTCAGGCCAAACAAGCGCGCGACCGGCTGGCGCAATTGAAATTCGAGGATGATTGATGAGGCATCGCCGCCCTGTCAAACGGTCGCTTACGCTGAGAGGGCACAGAACGAGCGTGTCGCTCGAAGATATCTTTTGGGATGCCTTCCGCGATATTGCCGAAGCGGATGGCGAAACCATAAATGGGCTAGCTGCCAAAATAGATGAAGCCCGAGGGGATCTCGGGCTTGCGTCCGCAATACGGATTTTCGTGCTAGAGCGTACCCTGGCGAAAAATCATTTCTTGGAGTAAAGTGCGCCACGCATGCTGGACAGTTGTTCGCTTGCGCTGATCTCTGTCTCGCTCAACTTTGCGGGTTTGGTTGCTTTTGCAGTGCGCGCCTGCTTGTCGAACAGCTTTGCAAGGTCAGACCCACCCAACCGTTTTTTCGCCACCGTGCGTGGCAGATTTTCAGTTGTCCTGCGCTTGAAAAGACCAGCAAGTCCTTTTCTTGAAGAACCTGGAAGCGAAATTGTCATAGGATGGGGTCCTCCTTATTAGCTGATAAATCCATTAATAAACATATGACACGAATTAGGCAGCAGTGCAATTCTGCCATTTTTCCATAAACGACCGCAAAGATCGCTAACCCATTGAATTTATTTCTGCTCGGTGATTACGATCACGAAAATACTACTTTCTGACGGCCTTAATTGTGTTTCCCAAGAGCATTTTTTAATCTCTCGATGCACCTTCTGTAGCCAAATTGGAAACAGAATAAGCCTGCCGCTCCCCGATTCGAAGCCATATGCCATCTTTTGAACGCACCGTCAGATGAGCCACAGGCACCGGTTCCTTGCCGTCAACAGTCTTGAACTCGAACGCCTTCAGCAGCCGTGCAAGAACAACGGCCCCCTCTATCAAAGCAAATCCGGCACCGGGGCAAATCCTTGGCCCCGCAGAGAACGGCAGATATGCATCACGCGCACAGGCCTTGCCGTTGGCGGTCTCCCATCGGCCCGGATCAAAGGCATCAGGATTGTCCCAAAGGCGGGCATGGCGATGCAGGTGCCATGGTGACAAAACAACCTGCGCGCCCTTTCGCAGATGCCGGTCCCGGAAGGTTGCCGGATGTGCTGCCTCGCGCACCATCATCGGAACGGCCGGATAAAGCCGCAGTGTTTCGCGAAAAACATCGCGGGTCTGTTTCAGATCAGACAGGTCTTGAACCGCACCGCCGAACGACGACGCCTCTTGCGCCAACGCGTCCTGCCATTCTGGATTGAGTGCGAGCAGGTAAAGCGCCCAGGCGATGACAGAAGCGCTTGTTTCATGGCCGGCCAGAAAGAATATGGCGACCTGATCGACCATTTCCTCCAGCGTAAAGGTCTGGCCAGTCACAGGATCCTTTGTGGTCAGGATCTTCGTTGCCAGGTCATCAGGTGCATGTCCCGTAGCAATCAAATCCAGCCGCTCTTGCGTCAGTCGGGTGATCAGCTTGCGGATCTGCCTTGCTGTCGCCCTCGTCTGCGACCGAAAGAACCGTGGCATCCATGCGGGCCCACTGATGAAAGCGGCAAGATTCAGGATCGGCTGCGTGCGCTGATACGCCCGGAAAGCCTCGAATACCTCTTGCGCCGCATCGTCTTCGATCGGGATCGAGAAAAGCGTGCGAAAAATCACATCCGCCGCAATGTGGCTGGTGATCGCCTCGATCTCTTGGGGTCTGCCATCGGCCTTGGCAGAGAGCCGCGCCACACCTGCGTCCGCCGCATCCTTGATACCCGGATACGTGTCACGCAACCGCCCGCCCGCAAACGCCGGGTCAATGATCCGGCGCTGTCGTTTCCAGTTCTCACCGTTTGTCAGAAAAACACTATTGCCCAGCAGCGGTCGCAACCCTGCACCAATACGTTCGGATTTCGGAAAAGCATCAGGGTTCTGGATCAACACTTGCTTGATGACGGCAGGATCATTCACCAGATAGCTGTGAAAGAACGGCGTACGAAATTCCGCCATCCAGGCCCGGTACAGCTTGGCAGGCTGGGCTGACAAAATATCCTTGCGAAACAATCGCATATAACGCCAAAGTGACACATTCTGCGATCGTGATACAGGCTTGGGGGGCAGCTTTGTCATGACATCAACGACGTATATTTGGACACCGGCACATGAATTCGGGAATTGGAAGGTTTCCGCCCCGCATAGCGGTCCGCCAGCAATAAAGGTCCCGCCGTGATCTGAAAATAGTCGTAATCCTTGGGTTGGTCGAAAGCACACAGATACTGAAAATGCAGCCTGAAGAACCGCCACCGCAGGTTTTTCCAACGCTCAGGTGACAGGCTTTGCGTAAACGCCGCCGAGATCACCAAGGGCCATCTCTTGCCCTCTGGCGCCACCCCCGACACCGCCACGGGATCGCAAAGGGCAAAACAGCAGCCATCGCCCGGGGCAGAGACATCAAGCCATGTGATGTCGTCGCGGGTCGACAGATCGGCCAGATCACTGCGCAAACGCTGCGCGCAGGGCAGGAAGGATACCATCGGCACAACCTGTCCCAATGACAAAAACGCCAACGCGGGGCCATCCTTGCGGACATGTCCTGCGCGGAGCAGATCAGCGATGATCGACACCGCCAGATGTACACCCGATGAATGACCCACAATCAGAACTTCGTCGACATCCTCTTTCAGGGCCTCTGCAATAATCGCCCCGAAATCCTTCAGGCGCGCTGCCAGCTCGGGAGGTGTCTCACCCCGCAATTGCGCAGAATAGGCGTAATCATGCATCAGATAGTAGGCAAACAGCTTGTTGTCGCGCGCCTTGAACCAACGCAGCAACCAGACGACAATTCCAAGTGTCACGACCCAACCAATCCCCCAAGCGACCCATGCAAGGCTGCCGAAAACAGCACCGTCGGTCAGTCCCACCACGGCCAAAGCGACCATCAGCAATTGTTGCACCAAACCGCCGCTCATCACCCCGGCAAGAAGTGCAAAGGCCAGTTGCGCCAACAACATCACTACCGGATAAAGTGCTGCAATCACCGGCCCTTTGCGCATCCACATCAGGCGGCGCAGTGTGCCGGTGCTGAGGTAGGTCCATGAGGTCCGGACCAGTTGCCAATATGTGGACGGGATTGATTGGGCCATGCTGTTGCGAACGATATCAGCCCAAACCAGCACATTGATCTGGGCTATCACCGGCTGTCCGTCGATCCGGGCGCCAACCGTCCAGCAAAAGGTATCTTCAGAGGTA
>NZ_JAWOAN010000038.1:0-19747 GCF_046498525.1 Yoonia sp. | reverse complement strand
ATCGAAGCAACGATGGGCATAAGAACGGCAAGCGCCACGAGACCAGCGATAGTTTCCTCGAACAGTGAAATCACGAGCGATGCAAATATCGCCGTCACAAGGTTGACAGCGAGCCAGGGAAAGCGCCGCTTGGTCGTGGCGACCACACGGTCCGACAGGCTTCCTTCTCCGACACCAGCAAGGCGCAGGATATCTTCTTCTGCTTCTTCTGCGAGGAACATCATCGCATCGTCGATCGTGATGACACCTACGACGCGGTCATTGTCGTCGACGACGGGAGCTGTGATCATGTGATAGTGATTGATCGCCTGCGCCACTTCCTCCACGTCCTGAGCGACATGAAAGGTGCGGAACGTATCTTCGGTGATGTCGCGGAGCGGTGTTGCGCGCGGATGGCTCAGGATGCGTCCGAGCGTTACATAACCCGTCGCCTTGAGGCGTGGATCGACCAGAATAATGTGATAAAACTGTTCGGGCAGCACCACGTCGGACCGCAGATAATCAATCGCCTCGCCCACCGTCCAGTGCTCTGGCGCGCGCACCAGTTCGGACTGCATGTGGCGACCGGCAGATTCTTCGGGGTAGGCAAGCGCCTGCTCGACAAGGACACGGTCGTGCGCTTCCAGCGCGTCCAGAACAGCCCCCTGCTGGATGTCATCAAGGTATTCCACAAGGTCAACGACATCGTCGCTTTCCAGATCACGCACCGCATCAGCCAACTCTGAAGGGGCAAGCTGTGCGATGACTTCTTCGCGCAGTTCTTCGTTCAGTTCGGACAGAACTTCGCCTTCCAGCCCGCCGGGCCAGGCCGTCAGCAGCGCACGTCGATCACGGGCACCCACCTGTTCGAGCAAATGCGCCACGTCGGCGGGGTGCATCGGATCAAGCAGCCCGCTCAGGAAAGCCCCGTCGCCCCGCCCGACGGCATCCAGTACATCGCTCACCACGCGGTCAGTGATGCCGAATGCTTCATTTTCGTCGGTTTCGGATTCGGCCATGAGACATCCTTTGATTGCGCTGCAGCATAATCGTTCATAGCGCGGACACAACGCGGATTTCTGCGATTTACCCCATTGCCGCAGACACATATGCTGAACCGATGACAAAGCATTTACTTATCGGGCAAACACTCGGATTTTCAGGCAATCCCCTGCTGGGGGACTGGGCGGATACCATCGTATTCGATAGCGCAGGG
Organism: Yoonia sp.; assembly: GCF_046498525.1. GTDB lineage: Bacteria > Pseudomonadota > Alphaproteobacteria > Rhodobacterales > Rhodobacteraceae > Yoonia. Next base: position 18,552 of record NZ_JAWOAN010000038.1, on the reverse strand, counting down.
GGCGTGCTGATCGGCGGGGACCGGATCATCGCGATGGGCAACGGTGCCGCGTTGCGCGCGGCCCATCCCGACGCCACGGTGACTGACTATGGTGATGCGCTGATCAGTGCAGGCTTTGTCGACGCGCATATGCATTATCCGCAGACCGGCATGATTGCGAGCTGGGGCAAACAGCTTATCGATTGGCTCAATACCTATACTTTCCCAGAAGAGGCGCGTTTTGGCGACCGCGGCTATGCCGATGATGCGGCGGGGCGCACGCTTGATCTTGCGCTGGCGCATGGCACCACGACGCTGACCAGTTTTTGCACGATCCACCCTGAAAGCGTCGATGCCTTTTTCGAGGCCGCATCGTCACGCCGGATGGCCGTGATCGCAGGCAAGACCTGCATGGATCGCAACGCGCCGGACACCCTCAGGGATAGCGCACAATCAGCCTATGATGACAGCAAGGCCTTGTTGGAACGATGGCATGGCAAGGGGCGGGCGAGCTACGCCATCACACCCCGGTTTTCACCGACCTCGACACCGGATCAACTGGCGGCCCTGGGCGCGCTCTGGTCTGAATATCCGCAATGTCTGATGCAAACGCACCTGAGTGAGCAACTGCCGGAAATTGCCTGGGTGAAAGAGCTGTTTCCTCAGGCCCGCGATTACCTCGATACTTATGAGGCGTTTGGTCTATTGAGCGAACGCGGTCTTTATGGACATGCCATTCATCTGGAGAGCCGCGAAATCGCACGGCTGGCCGAAGTGGGTGCTGCCGTCGTGCATTGTCCGACATCGAATACTTTTATCGGCTCTGGATTGTTTGACCTGATGGGGCTGGCGAAAACGTCGCTGTCCATTGGTCTGGCGACCGACACCGGCGGCGGGTCTTCGTTTTCGATGCTGCGTACAATGGCAGCGGCCTATGAAATCGGGCAATTGCGCGGCACGGCTTTGCATCCCGCGCAGTTGATGTGGCTGGCGACAGAAGGGTCTGCAGGCGCGTTGAAAATGTCGGGCGAGATCGGGCGGCTGGGTGTAGGTGCGGCGGCTGATATTACCGTGCTCGACCTGCACTCCACTCCGGCAATCATGCAGCGCGCGCAGCGGGCTGTTGATATCTGGGACGCCGTTTTTCCAACCATCATGATGGGCGATGACCGTGCCGTCAGGGATGTCTGGGTCGCGGGTAAAAAGCAGCGCGCCTTGTCCTGAGCGTCAGCCTGTGCGGTGGCACTCAGGCATCAGCAAGGCCCTGCGCGAGGAAATTCTGGCGCGAAATCACCTTTGGCAAATCAATCGTCACCATCCGCCCGTCGGACACGATTTGCCTGCCTTCCACAAATAGCGCATCCACTTTCATAGGTCCCGCCAAAAGCAATGCGGCCGGGTCCCATGATCCGGCATTTTCAACTGTCGCGGCATCCCATATGGCAATATCGGCACGCTTCCCGATGGCTAGCTGTCCGCAATCATCACGCCCCAGCACGTCGGCCCCGCCACGTGTTGCGATCTCGAGCGCCTCACGGGCGGACATCGCATCTGCACCATTCTGGACCCGCTGCAACAACATGGCCTGACGTGCCTCGGCAACCAGATTGCCAATGTCATTGCTCGCGGAGCCGTCGACACCCAGACCTACGCGTACGCCTGCATCCCGCATCTGGCGCACAGGAGCGATGCCTGACCCCAATCGGCAGTTGGAACACGGGCAATGCGCAACCCCTGTCCGGCTCCGCGCGAAAAGATCAATTTCAGCGCCGTCCAGTTTGACACAGTGGGCATGCCAGACGTCATCACCTGTCCAACCGAGATCTTCGGCATATTGCCCCGGCCGACAGCCGAACATTTCCAGTGAATAGGCGATGTCTTCATCGTTTTCGGCCAGATGCGTGTGCATCATCACGCCCTTGTCCCGCGCCAGAAGCGCTGCATCGCGCATCAAATCGCGGGTCACGGAAAACGGGCTGCAGGGCGCGACGCCGACACGGACCATCGCCCCCTCGCGGGGGTCGTGGAATGAATCAATCACGCGAATACTGTCTTCCAGAATTGCGCGCTCATCTTCGACCAGCGCATCAGGCGGCAGGCCGCCTTTGCTTTCACCGATGCTCATTGCGCCGCGCGTGGCATGAAACCGCAAGCCGACATCACGGGCAGCCGCGATCGTGTCATCCAGCCGCGCACCGCCCGGATAAAGATAAAGATGATCAGAGGTCAGCGTGCACCCTGACAGGGCCAGTTCCGCCAGACCAACCTGCGCGGAAACATACATTTCTTCTGGGCCAAAGCGCGACCAGATCGGATAAAGCCGCTGCAACCACCCAAAAAGCAATGCATCCTGTGCACCGGGTACCGCCCGCGTCAGCGTTTGATAAAGATGGTGGTGCGTATTGACCAAGCCGGGGGTGACGATTTTACCTTTAGCCCGGAACACCGCTGCGCGCTCTGCGGTCAGATCGTGACCGATATCTGCAATCACTCCATCACGCAAAAGCAGATCGGCACCGTGCAGTTCGCGGCGTTGATTATCCATCGTAAGGACCACATCAGCCCCTTTGATCAGCGTGTCAGCCACCTGATGCATCCTTGAGAATGGCCAATGCCTCGGCATGGATTTCGGGGTTGGCGGCGGCAATCACCTGCCCGCCATCATGCGCAGGGCCGCCTGCCCAGTCCGTCACGATCCCCCCTGCGGCCTGAATGACCGCGATGGGGGCGTGAATGTCGTAGGCGTTCAATCCGGCCTCGATGACAAGGTCTACCTGCCCCGCTGCCAGCAAGGCGTAGGCATAACAATCCATCCCGTAGCGGGTGAGTTGCGCACGGCTGGCGACGGCACGGAATGCAGCGCCTTCCTGTGCGTTGCCAACTTCGGGGAAAGTGGTGAAAACCGTCGCCTCGGACAACGGGCGGGCAACACGGCACTGCAACGCCAACATCCCTGTCGGCCCGTGCAACTCGGACACGCCGAAGCCACCTGCAAAGCGCTCACGGATATAGGGTTGATCGATCAGGCCAAACATCGGCCCTTCCGCGTTCGCCACCGATATCAGAACACCCCATGTCGGGGTGCCGCTGATATAACCCCGTGTGCCATCAATAGGGTCCAGAACCCAGGTCAGCCCCGTCGTCCCGCTTTGATGCCCGAATTCCTCGCCCAAAATGGCATCATTCGGCCGCTCTGAGGCAAGGACCTCACGCATCGCCTTTTCAGCGCCACGATCCGCAACGGTAACAGGATCAAAACCGGCGCTGTCCTTGTTGTCGGTCGCCAGAACAGATGCGCGGAAATGCGCCAATGTGACCGGTCTGGCGACATCGGCAAGCAAATGAGCCACACGGATCAGTTCCGTTTGGGTTGTTTTTGAGACTGTCATCGAAGTGAGTCCTTCATCTGCGCCGACGTTACCTATGGCGGTAACGCGGCGCAGTATGACAGGTCAAGTCGCAGACTAAGCCGCCTCACTCAGAACGCGGGCTAGGTCAAAAAGACGTCGGCGCTGGTTTTCCGGAATGGCATAGTACGACCGCAGCAACTCGAGCGCTTCTTTATCGGTCAGGATGTCACCCGGCATGTCCGAGTTTTTCGCGCTTGCGACAGGCTCCGCGTCGAGACCTTCAAAAAAGAAAGAAACCTTAACGCCCAATACGTTAGAGATATCCCAAAGGCGGGATGCGCTGACGCGGTTCATACCTGTTTCATACTTCTGAATCTGCTGGAACTTGATTCCGACAGCCTCTGCAAGTTGTTGTTGCGTTGTACCATTCATCCAGCGCCTATGACGGATACGCTTACCGACATGCACGTCAACGGGATGTTTCATTCTCATTACCTCACTATCAAAGGCCGCAATTGAACAACCGCCAAGGACCTTCTTACACGTTTTGGTGGTGTTCCAAGCAACTCCACCGTCTTCTATAATATGCAAGATAGCATTAAAATAGAACACGCAACGGTTGCAGCGCCAGTCCTGACCTTAAGGACAGGTTTAATAGGGTCTTTTTTTGAAAATTACGAACAAATTTTCGCCGTTTTACAAAATGGAAGCTGCCACCGATAACATAAGGCAGGACGATCAAACAAAGGATTCGAGGTCGATGCGCGCATTCCAGGTGGCCACTTTCGGCGAGAAACCCGCTCTTGCAGAACTTGCTGCTCCTGTCCCGCAAGCAGGTGAAGTCCTGCTGGAGATTTCGGCATGTGGTTTGAATTTTGCCGATTTGCTGATGGCGAATGGCACCTATCAGGACACACCGCACCCGCCCTTTACGCTCGGGATGGAGGTTTGTGGCACAGTGATCGCGCAGGGGGCCGGTGTTGAAGAACCCGCGGTCGGAACCCGGGTCGCCGTTTTCGGGGGTCAGGGTGGTCTGGCCGAAAAAGGCGTCTTTCCTGCGGCGCTGTGCCGATGTGTTCCCGATACGATGAGCGATGAAACCGCCGCAGGTTTCATGGTGGCTTACGGCACATCCCATCTGGCGCTCACCCGCCGCGCGCAATTGCAGTCCGGAGAGAACCTGCTGGTTCTGGGTGCCGCTGGCGGTGTCGGCCTGACGGCCGTCGAGATTGGCAAAGCGATGGGGGCGACCGTGATCGCCGTGGCGCGCGGTGCGGACAAGCTGGCCGTCGCCAAGCAAGCGGGTGCCGATCATCTGATCGATAGCGAAACCGACGATATCAAGACGGCGGTCAAGGCGCTTGGCGGTGCCGATGTGGTCTATGATCCGGTCGGGGGCGAGGCTTTCAAAGCAGCTTTGGGTGCCTGCAACCGAGAGGCGCGGGTGATCGTGATCGGCTTTGCAAGCGGGGATGTTCCGCAAATTCCCGCGAATATCCTGTTGGTCAAGAACATCACTGTCATCGGCTTTTACTGGGGCGGCTATCTTGGCTTTCAGCCAAAGGCGCTTACCGACAGTCTGGCGGAATTGATGGCTTGGCATGCTGAAGGCAGGTTGAAACCGCACGTCAGCCACATCCTGCGGCTTGATCAGGCAGAAAATGCGCTGGAGCTGATGCGCAGCCGCAAATCAACGGGCAAGGTCGTGGTTACGCCGTAATAAGCTGCGGTTTGGGTTGCGGTGCAGCATAGCAATGCTGAACGATATCGGCCATGGCGATGCTTGCCTGATCTTTCGGCTTGAGCACATAAAGATTGATGTTCTGCGGCTTCAATTCCGGCAGCAAACCACCATGGTCGATGATTTCGGTATGGGGGGGCAGGCTTCCCTTCAGCGCGACATGAACCGCAAGGTCGGCGCTGACAGCCGCCTCGACCGCATTGTCCAATTCTGAATCGACTGCCATCTGCCAATCAATCCCATCTTCGTTCAACGCTTGCAGAACACCACTTCGGAAGATGCAGTTCTTGCAGAATGCCACCGGCAAAGGTTGCTTGCGCCATGCCACACCGTCTTGCGCACCAATCCACAACAGCGGCAGTTCCACCAGAACCTTGCCACCCGGGCCGCAGGTTTCCTCGGTCGTCAGAATCACATCCACCTCTCCACCCCCGAACATATTCAAAAGCTTCCGCGTCGGTGCCGAAATCAGCCGGACCTGCATCCGCGGAAAATCAGCGGCAAAGCGTTTCAGGACCGCAGGAATGGCTGGATATATGATGTCATGCGGCACCCCGAGTTTCAGTTCACCTTCAAATTCGGTCGCTGTCAGCCGGTTCAGCGCCTCGTCGTTGATCTTGAGCATTGACCGCGCATAGCCCAAAAGCTGTTCCCCCGCAGGCGTCAACGCGATGGTGCGGGAAGTGCGATCCAGCAATGACGCGTTCAGCGATTCTTCCAATCGCTTGAGCTGCATTGAAACTGCCGACTGCGTAAGGTTCAGCATCCCTGCGGCGCGGGTCACACCGCCCGCATCAGAGACAGCCACAAAGGACCGCAACGCAGTCAGATCAAGGTTTCTTACCATATCACAAATCCTGATATTTCACTTCAAAAGTATTCATTTTTATTATGCGTTGTTCTGCCCCATATATCAAGCATCGAAATATGAAATAGACAAAGCATCACGAGAGAGAATGATATGACCGCTTCAATCCACCACACTGACGCCCACTCCCATTGCCAGCCACGGCGACCTTCTTTCCTGGCCGGTCTTGGACAGGTAATCGCAGTTGCACACCAGCGACGCCGACTGCTTGCATTGGACGATCACCTGCTCAACGACATTGGCGTGACGCGGGCGCAAGCCCATGAAGAAAGCCGTCAAAGCGCGTGGAACGCCCCAGGTTACTGGCGCAAATAAGCTGCGTATTTACACAAGCTGCGGCATTCCCGCCCAAAATCATCGGAAATGCGCAAAACAGCCGTGTCCGGCCTTGAAAAAAGCGGGTTACCTGCCAATATCTCCGACAAGGATGCCGTTTTGCGGCACCGCTGTTTGATTTGGAGGTCTAAATGGCTCAATACGATACGATTAGAACGGCCGGTGGGGTACGCACGGCTGAGATTGATCAGGGTCTTCGCGCCCACATGAACAAGGTCTACGGAACAATGTCCGTAGGCATGTTGATCACATTCGCCGTGGCTTGGGCCGTTGGTACGTCGCCCGCATTGCTTGCGGTGTTCCGTGACCCGGTCACTTTGTCACCGAATATTCTTGGCTGGATCGTCATGTTTGCACCCCTCGCGATGGTGTTCGGATTTGGTGCGATGATCAACCGTTTCTCGGCAGCAGCCGCGCAGACGTTCTTTTACGCCTTCGCAGCGGTCATGGGCTTGTCCATGTCTTGGATCTTTGTCGCCTTCACCGGCATGTCGATCGCAAACGTGTTCTTGATCACCTCGATCGCTTTCGCCGGTCTGAGCCTTTACGGTTATACCACGAAGAAAGATATCTCTGGCTGGGGTGCGTTCCTGATCATGGGTGTGATTGGCCTGATCGTGGCGATGGTCGTCAACATCTTCCTTCAATCCCCTGCGATCATGTTCGCGATTTCAATTCTGGGCGTGCTGATCTTTGCGGGTCTGACCGCCTATGACACGCAGAAGATCAAGAATGATTACATCGCCCATGCCGCACATGGCGATCAGGAGTGGCTGGCGAAGTCGGCAATCATGGGTGCGCTGAACCTGTACCTCGACTTCATCAACATGTTCATGTTCCTGCTGCAGCTGTTCGGCAACCGCGAATAAGAATTGCAGATATTGCGCAATAGAGGGCTGATGGCGACATCAGCCCTTTTTCTTTGTCCGAAAGCCATCTTATGACTTCCTTGCCTGTCACATCCGTCACCGCCGTCTTTGCCGGTGTCCTGATCTTGCTGCTAACGATCAAGGTCATCCAACTGCGCAGGCGCGGTGGTGTAATTTTGGGCGATAATGATGACCACGCATTGACCAAAGCCATTCGGGGCCACGCAAACGCGGCAGAGCAGTTACCGATCGCTTTGATCATCATGGGTCTTGCAGAGCTTCAGGGAGGCAACACGCCACTGCTGCTTTTGTCAGCGCTCTCGCTCATGGTCGGGCGCGTCATGCATGGCGTTTACTTCGCGGTCCATGGCACGCATTGGCGGCTGCCGATGTACGGGATGATGCTGACGCTGATCGCACAGGGCCTGTTGGTACTCACCTTGGCGCTGACGGTGCTGTTCTAGGGGCAGAAACGAAAAAGGCCGCGCAAGCTGCGCGGCCAAATCAGTGTCACGTCAGGCGATCAATTACTTGATCTTGCCTTCCTTATACTCGACGTGCTTGCGCACAACGGGGTCGTACTTTTTGATGACCATCTTTTCGGTCATGGTACGTGCGTTCTTTTTCGTGACGTAGAAGTGCCCGGTCCCCGCAGTGGAGTTCAGGCGGATCTTGATGGTGGTCGGCTTCGCCATGTCTCATCTCTCCTGGTTGCGGGCCGTAAATGGCACATCGCATGAATCTCGTTGAAGCTGCTTTTTACCCTCGGAGCGCCCCGAGTCAACCGTAATCGGGCATCAAAGCCAGCAGTTTATGCGCGGATGGCCTATAAGCCGGATTCTGTCCCTTGTGGTTGCCCACAAATGGATGACCATTCATCTTGAACGCCTGTTGCCAAGCGCCCTCTAGCTGCCAACCCGGACCGTCTGGGGTTCAAGCATCCCCGCCCAAGACTTTCGCCCCGAGCGCGAGGTCCCTATTTGGCATTGCTCCCGGTGGGGCTTGCCATGCCGCTTGCGTTGCCGCTCGCGCGGTGGGCTCTTACCCCACCGTTTCACCTTTTCCTGACCGGGGTCAGGTAGTCTGTTCTCTGTGGCGCTTTCCCTGGGGTTGCCCCCGCCGGGCGTTACCCGGCACCGTGCTTTTTGGAGTCCGGACTTTCCTCGACATTGCTGCCGCAGCCATCCAGCCATCCGCGCAATAGCGCAGTTAGGTGGTCGTTGCGTTCACGTCAACGGGGAAACGATCCGCAAGGTCTGTGATCATCCCAAGGTCAGTGGCATCAAGTGGGCCGTGACACTGCGGGCGAAAGCGCAGGCGAAAGCTTTTGAGCAGCAGCGCAAGGTCGGTCGTCGCAGTATATCCGAATGCTGCCATCGCAGCCGCAAACCGCGCGTCATCAGCCCCTTGCGGGCACTTTTCCGAAGCAGGCACAGCAGCGGCTGTTGAGGGCCAGACAGACAGCCCCTCAAGCGCCAGCCTGCGCCAGTCGAACCGCGCGCCGGGATCGATCTTGCGACCCGGCGCCATATCCGAGTGTCCGATCACACGCTCAGGGCGGATATCCCAGCGCATCGTTATTCCCTTCAGCAGATCGGTCAGGGCATCCACCTGCGCTGCGGCGAAAGGGGTGTAGCCTGTATTGGCCAGTTCAATCCCAATCGAACGGCTGTTCATATCCGTGACAGCGCCCCAAGCGCCCGCCCCCGCGTGCCACGCCCGCAGTGCCTCGGGAACAAGCGACACGACCTCACCATCCTCTGCAATGAGATAGTGTGCTGACACCTCGGTATCGGGGTTGCAAAGCGTGTCCGCCGCTGCCTGCGCCGAGGTCATCGCCGTATAGTGGATCACGACAATATCCGGGGTTGCCCCATCACGTCGTGGCCCGCAATTGGGTGATTGCCGCGATGTCAGCCTCAGTTGCGCACAGCCTGAATAAAGGGCGCCGGATCCCAACCGCAGGCAAAGCCGTCGCCATCGGGGTCGATCCCCCGCCGGTCACGCTCTGGCCCGCCACGCGCAAGGAAATCGCGCTGGGCGTCATCGGACGTTGCATAGTTTGCGCAGTTTCTGCGGAAACGGCCATCACCTGACAAGAGCGACCGGCTATACCACTCCTGCCCTTTCACATTGGGGGCATTCAATGCGTATTCGACGATGTTCGGTCCGGTATTGGCGGGGCGCTCTGGCAGGGCGGTTGGCACAATCTGTTCGCGTGCAGCCGCTTGCGCCGCACGGCGCTGCGCATCGCTTTCAATTGTTTCACGGCCCGCAACCGCGTCAAAGCTTTGTTCGTCCGACAGGCCGATTCCGGAATTTGCCAAGGCAGGTGCCGGATTAGCGGGAGATGCCTGCAGTCCTTGCGGCCGCTGCGGAGCGTTGGCCTGAACGGGGCTGGCGTCACCGGTCTGTGCAGGAGTAACTGTCTGGAGCGGCATCCCACCGGTGCCAATTCCTGCCTGAGCAAGTGCGCTGGACGGGATTGCCTGCGTCTGGCCCAAAGGTTGCTGCGACGGGATCGCGGTAATCTGTGCTGGCGGTATGATCGTGCCGCGCGGTGCGGACAATTGTGCTTCACGCTGCGCCCGCTCCAGTTCGAAACGGGTAAAGTCGTCAAACCCGACACCCCGTTCGGTTGGCACGACCCGTGGCGAACAGGCGGCAAGGCCAATCAAGGTCACTGCAAAAAGGATGCGCGGGTTCATGGTCATTACCTGTCAGACTGCAATTTGTTTGATGGCAGGCTACCACCACTTCGCGGGTTTGGCCACAAATCCGGCGGACTGCTCAAGACTATAGGCCACATTCAGCAAGGCGCCTTCTTCCCATGGGCGGCCGATCAGTTGCAGGCCCAGCGGCAAGCCTTGTTTGTCCTGACCTGCGGGCACAGCGATGCCGGGCAGTCCTGCAAGGTTCACGGTAACCGTAAAGACGTCATTGAGATACATCTGGATCGGATCTGCATCCGTCATCTCGCCCAGACCGAAGGCCGCAGAAGGTGTCGCGGGCGTCAGGATTGCATCCACCCCGTCCGCAAAGACAGTGTCAAAGTCCTGCTTGATCAAAGTGCGGACCCGCCGCGCGCGGTTGTAGTAGGCATCGTAAAAACCGGCAGACAGCACGTAGGTGCCCACCATGACGCGGCGTTGCACCTCTGGCCCGAATCCTTCGGCGCGGGTCTTTTCATACATCTCGGTGATGCCATCGCCATGTGCCAGCTTGGCGCGGTGCCCAAAGCGCACACCGTCATAGCGGGCAAGGTTCGACGACGCCTCGGCAGGTGCGATCACATAATAGGCAGGGAGTGCATATTTCGTGTGGGGCAGCGAGATATCGACGATCTTGGCACCTGCGTCCCTGAGCATCGCCGTACCTTCTTCCCAAAGCTTGCCGATCTCTGTTGGCATCCCCTCCATGCGGTACTCTTTGGGAATACCGATGGTCTTGCCACGGATATCACCGGTCAGGGCTGCTTCGAAATCCGGCACGGGGATATCCGCACTGGTGCTGTCCAGCGGGTCATGCCCCGACATGGCGCTCAGCATGATCGCTGCATCGCGCACGTCTTTGGTCATTGGCCCCGCCTGATCCAGCGAAGACGCAAAAGCCACAATGCCCCAGCGTGACACGCGGCCATATGTGGGTTTGAGGCCGGTGATGCCGGTAAAAGCGGCAGGCTGGCGGATGGAACCACCGGTATCGGTGCCGGTGGCGGCAAGGCACAGGTCGGCTGCAACCGCACTGGCAGAGCCCCCCGATGAACCGCCCGGCGTGAGGGCCGCATCATCACCCGTGCGCCGCCAAGGGTTCACAGCGTTGCCGTAAACCGATGTTTCATTCGACGATCCCATAGCGAATTCATCCATGTTGAGCTTGCCCAACATGACCGCGCCCGCATCGAACAACTGGCCGGTGATCGTGCTTTCATATTCCGGCTTGAAGCCTTCCAGAATGCGGCTGGCGGCCTGTGATGGCACGCCTTTGGTACAGAACAGATCTTTGATGCCCAACGGGATGCCGCACATATCAGGCGCATCGCCTGCCTTGATGCGGTTATCGGCGGCAGCGGCCTGTTCCTGCGCGATCTCGGGCGTATGGTGCACGAAAGCGCCAAGTGCGGCAGCCCCTTCGATGGCGGTCAGGCAGGCGGATGTGATCTCGGCACTGGTGGTGTCGCCCTTGCGCATGGCATCGCGGGCCTGCGCGATAGTCAGTTTGGTCAGCTCGGACATTATTCAACCACCTTTGGCACGGCAAAAAACCCTTCGCGCGCGTCGGGCGCGTTTTTCAGCACAGCTTCCTGCTGGTTCCCATCGGTCACCACATCCGGGCGGCGCTTGAGCCTCTGCGGGGTCACAGAAGTCATCGGCTCTACGCCTGCGACATCGACCTCGTTGAGTTGCTCGATAAACCCAAGGATCGCGCTGAACTCGGATGCCAGCGCAGGCAGTGCGTCGTCTTCCACCTTGATGCGGGCCAGCTTGGCCACGCGGCGGGCGGTTTCGGTGTCAATCGACATAGGGAAACTCTCCGGTAAAACTCTGTTTCGCGTTTACCGCCCCGCGCGGCCAGTCGCAAGCATATGGCGCGTGTAAACATGGATCATCCAGCCCAGCATCACACCATTCAGCACATGCCACATGAAATGCGTGCCAATCGGGATCACATCACACAGGATTTCATCAAGCGACCGAATGACGATGGACAGGCTCAACAAGCCCGCACCAATCAGGAACCCTTGGGCGATTCCCGGCCTTTTGCGCAGGAACGCGGCGTAAAGGCACAGAAGAATCGGGACCGTCCAATAGAAGTTTGAAATCGCAAGGAACGGGATATGGTTCAAAACTGGCACAAGGGCAGCGGCGTAAGGAATGAAAAGCGCGGTTGCAAATGCGGCCAGCCAGCCCCCCATCGGCACCATGTCGCGGTTAACCACGAAGAGATAGGTCAGGATAAAGACCCCGATGGGAACGACATCCGCCATCGCCGCCCAGACGGTGGCGTGGGTGTGAAACAGATAGCTGCCGATCCCTATCAGAAAAAGGATTGCGGAAAGAACCCGCACCATCGGCACACCTGCGCTGCGCCGCCAAAAGATCAGGGCCGCAATGATGAACGCAAGATTGGTCACCGCGTTGACCGGTTCGGACCAATAGGTGAAATCAGTCCGCTCGCAATAGCCGTCGATCTGTTCGAACCAATCCACCTTGGCCCCCTGTCGCTTTGCGCCTATCCTGACCACAAAGCAATGGAGGGCAATATGAAAATCACATGGTTGGGCCACGCAAGTTTCCGGATCGAAATCGCAGGGGCGGTGCTGTTGATCGACCCCTGGCTTGATGGAAATCCGGCTTTCCCCAATGAACACCGCGCGGCTGCATTATCAGGTGCGACACACATCCTGCTGACTCACGGGCACTTCGACCACACCGGAGAAGTCGATGCCATCGCAAAGGAAACCGGTGCGCCCATTGTGAGCATTCCAGAGCTTTGCGCGATCTTTGACGCCCATGAAACCCTGGACTTCAACAAGGGTGGCACCGTTGATCTGGGTGGTGCCCTTGTGTCCATGGTGCAGGCGACGCACTCGTCTTCTGTCGGCTCTGCCTATGCGGGCACGGAAGCAGGATACATGATCAAGGGCGAAGGCCACATGATCTATGTTTCAGGCGACACGGATATCATGGCCGATATGGATTGGATGGGGGATTTTTATAATCCTGACATCGGGATTCTGTGCTGCGGTGGCCACTATACCATGGGGATGGAGGGTGCGGCCTATGCCGCGAGACGGTACTTCAACTTCAAGACGGTCATCCCTTGCCACTACGGCACCTTCCCGTTGCTGGCCCAGTCGGCACAGCCGTTGGTGGACGCGTTGCCAAATATCGATGTGCGCACCCCTGCTGTAATGGAAATCATCGAAATCTAGCGCCTTGCGGCAAAGAATTCCTTGAGCAGGGTTTCCGCGGCCTGTGCGGCAATGCCGTCATAAACCTCTGGTAGGTGATGGCACTGTGCGTGAGAGTAAATGCGCGGACCATGCGCGACACCTCCGGATTTGGCGTCGGCGGCGCCATAATACAGCCGCGCAATGCGCGCATTGCTGATCGCCGCCGCGCACATCGGGCACGGTTCCAGCGTGACATATAGATCGTATCCGGTCAGCCGTTCCTGTCCAAGTGCTGCACAGGCGGCGCGGATCGCAAGGATCTCGGCGTGTGCGGTCGGATCATTCAACTCGCGCGTCCGGTTGCCCGCTTTGCCGATCACGCCTTCGGGTCCGGCGATAACCGCACCGACCGGCACTTCGCCGCGCACGCCTGCCGCGCGGGCCTCTTGCAGGGCGATATGCATATGGGTACGAAATTCCATGCCGTTGTGATGCACCGCCTCTGCTATCGCTGGCAAGGGGCGATCAAAGCGGATATGGGACTGGCATGAGCACTGATACACCCCCCCCCGGCGACCGGATCGCCAAAGTCCTTTCCCGCGCAGGCGTCGCCAGCCGCCGCGAGGCCGAGCGCATGATCGAAGACGGGCGCGTGAGCGTGAACGGCAAGACCATCACCAGCCCTGCGCTGAACGTCACCGCTGATGACCGTATCGTGGTGGACGGCAAACAGGTGGGCGAACCTGATCCGCCGCGCATTTGGCTTTACCACAAGCCTGCGGGTCTCGTGACAACCGAGCGGGACGAAAAAGATCGGCAGACCGTGTTCGACTCCTTGCCCGAAAACATGCCACGGGTGATGTCGGTCGGACGGCTCGACATCAACTCTGAGGGACTGCTGCTTTTGACCAACGATGGCGAGGTCAAACGCAAGCTCGAACTGCCAAGCACCGGCTGGCTGCGCCGCTACCGCGTGCGCATCAACGGATCGGTCAGCGAGGCCAAGCTGGATGAATTGCGCGCCGGAATCCAAGTCGAGGGCATCCGCTATCAACCGATGGTCGTGACGTTCGACCGCCAGCAAGGGGCGAACGCATGGCTGACAGTCAGCCTGCGCGAAGGCAAGAACCGCGAAATCCGCCGCGCCATGGGCGAGATCGGCGTAACCGTGAACCGGCTGATCCGTGTCAGCTACGGGCCGTTCCAATTGGCCGCCCTCAAGCAAGGAGAGGTCGAGGAGGTCAAACAGCGCGTCGTGCGCGATCAACTTGGGATTTCCGGCAAACCGACACCGCAACGTGTGAGAAAACCTGTCAACCGCCCGACAAGGGGGAAAAACGCGCCGCGTTGAACCTTGTTCTGTCACATGTGTTGTTCATGCTGCGATTGATAACAAACCACTAGGGACATCATTCTGGTCCACGCGGGGGCCTCTGACAATGCAAGGATCATGCTCTATTATGTCGCGAGAGCGCACAACCTTGTCCAAATACTCGTAAACTTGCCTTGCCCAACCTATCTGGAATGATGAACAAACTGGCGGAGTAACGCGAAAATGGTGCGATTGATCCTTCTCGTAGCCTTTGTGGCGATTGTCGCGATTGCAATCACGGCTGTAGTGGGGACAATCGCAGCGATCGCCCAAACCAGCGCCGGAAAGGACACCGACGACATGCCTGCAAGATTCAAACGGATCACCTATGTGTTATTGGTGGTCCTGCTCTTCGGTGTCACGACCGGCTGGTTGGGAGCCGCCTGATGGCCAGGCGTTTTGGCGGCAAATACAGCCCCGAGGGGCAGCAACACTCAGGGCCACGCAAGACGGTGCATAAGAATCGCCGTGGTCCGGTATCGGACGGGCGGGTCAAGCTTCTCTACGTCCCTGCTGTGATCTTGGCGATCACATCGCTCACTGAGGGACCGGTCATGCTCGTTACCGGCCTTGCCGGTGCCGCTGTACTGACGCTCGCAGCATGGCTTTTGCAAGAGGGGCTCGAGGCCGAGGCTGCCTATAACGCGCGAAAGGTGGCGCGCCGCCCTGCCCTGCCGCGCAAGATACTTGCCACCGCCCTGACGGGCACCGGCGTTGCGATTGCGGCTTATACCGGCGATAGCGGCACCGTTGGTTCCATTCTTTACGGTATCGCTGCGGCTGGCCTGCATACCGCAACTTTCGGAATTGATCCATTGTCGGACAAGCGCATGGAAGGTGTCGATACCTTCCAGCAAGACCGCGTCGCACGTGTCGTCGATGAAGCGGAATCGCACCTACAGGTCATGAAACGCCAGATCGATACGGTTTCGGACCGCCGCCTGACCGAACGGGTCGAGGATTTCCAGACCATCGCCCGCCGCATGATACGTACTGTCGAAGAAGACCCGCGCGATCTGACGGGTGTGCGCAAGTTTCTGGGCGTCTACCTGATGGGCGCGCGCGATGCGACAATCAAATTTGTGGATCTGTACAGCCGCAGCAAAGACGCCGATGCGCGGGCGCATTATGAAGCCTTGCTGGACGATCTGGAACAGAACTTTGCAGCCCGCACCGACAGGATGCTGCTGGATGACCGCAGCGATATGGACATTGAAATCAACGTATTACGTGACCGCCTTCAGCGCGAGGGTGTCAGCTTGAAAACAAAGGGGAATGATTAATGTCTGAGACCGTCCGCCAAAAAGCCGAAGCGGCACTTGCCGAAGTCGAAAAAGTCACCGCAGTTGTTCTGCCCGAACCCAAAGGCGAACTGGTCACGCTCGAGGCGGCAGATGCACACACGAGTTCAGAAATCCAGAAACGTGTGGCCGAGATCAATATCGCCGACACCAATTCCATCGTTTCTTTCGGATCGTCTGCGCAAGCGGAATTGCAGGTTATCAGCCAATCCATGCTGGCAGGTGTGCGCAACAAGGATGTCGGCCCCGCCGGTGACAGCCTGCGCAATATCGTCACCACGATCCGCGGCTTTTCAATTTCCGAACTGGATGTGCGCCGCGAGCGCAGTTGGTGGGAAAAGCTGCTCGGGCGTGCGGCACCCATGGCGAAATTTGCCGCCCGTTTTGAACAGGTGCAGGGCCAGATCGATCATATCACCGACGACCTGCTCAAGCATGAACATGTGCTGCTGAAGGATATCGAAAGCCTTGACATGCTCTATGACAAGACACTGGCCTTCTATGATGAGCTGGGCCTTTATATCGCGGCAGGCGAGGCCAAGATCGCCGATCTTGACGCAACGACGATCCCCGCGAAAGAGGCCGAAGTACAGGCGGCAGCCGAAGATCAGGCCGTGATGAAGGCGCAGGAACTGCGCGACATCCGCTCTGCCCGCGACGATCTGGAACGCCGGGTGCATGATCTGAAACTGACCCGTCAGGTGACCATGCAATCGCTGCCTTCGATCCGTCTGGTGCAGGAAAACGACAAGTCGCTGGTCACCAAGATCAACTCGACCCTCGTGAACACGGTACCGCTTTGGGAGACCCAACTGGCACAAGCGGTGACGATCCAGCGCTCCTCCGAGGCGGCAAAGGCGGTGCGCGACGCCACTGATCTGACCAACGAGTTACTCAAGGCCAACGCCGAAAACCTGCGTCAGGCCAACCGCACCATTCGCGAGGAAATGGAACGGGGTGTGTTTGACATCAACGCTGTGAAAGAGGCCAACGCCAACCTGATCGCGACAATCAACGAAAGCCTCGAAATCGCCGACGAAGGCAAACGCAAGCGGGCCGAGGCCGAGCTTGCCTTGCAGCAGATGGAAAAGGAACTGAAAGACACGCTGGCCTCTGCCAAGGCGCGCGGCACCGGCACTGGCGATACCATCGGCACGGCAGCCGGCGCGGAATAGGCATGCTGAGCGGGGGCATCAAAAGACGCATCCTCATGCTCGTCCTTGCGACGGTTCTGATGGGATGTGATGTGATGGCGCCCCCCGTCACGCAACCGGCCCTGCCGCCTATTGACGTTCCCGAACCACCGACAGGGCCGACCGTTACCCCACCCAGCCAAGCGAGCCGCGATCTTTCCACCTATTATGCGCGACTGCAAAACGACCTGCTCAACCAAGGTTTGCTGCGCGGCGATGGTGGCGGGCCGGACACCCCCTTTACGGACACGCAACTGGGGCGGAACTTCGTGCGCATCGCGCTTTTTAACGAATACCGCGACAACAGTGACTTTTTGCGCCCACAGGCCACGCTGTCCAAGCTGCGCCGCTGGAGCGGGCCGATCCGCATGTCGGTAGAGTTCGGCAATACCGTCCCGCTGGCCCGGCGCGATCAGGATCTGGCAAGCGTCAGCGCCTATGCCGCGCGGTTGTCACGCGCAACTGGCGTGCCGATCAGGATTACGGATAGCAACCCCAATTTTCACGTCCTGTTTCTGGGCGAAGATGACAGGCGCGCCTATGGGCCGCGTCTGCGCGAACTGATCCCCAATATTTCAGACGCCACCGTGCGCACCTTCGTCAATCTACCCCGCGATCAGCTTTGTGTCGTGATTGGCACCTTCGCACCCGGAGGGTCCACCTACAATAACGCAGTTGCCCTGATCCGCGCCGAACACCCCAACCTGATGCGCAGCGCCTGCATTCACGAAGAACTGGCCCAAGGCATGGGCCTTGCCAACGACAGCCCCGCCGCGCGGCCTTCGATTTTCAACGACGACGAGGAATTCGCGCTGCTGACGCGGCATGACGAACTTTTGCTGAAGATGCTTTACGATCCGCGACTGGAAGCGGGCATGAAAGCATCGGTTGCCGCCCCGATTGCAAGAGCGATTGCGCGGGAATACCTCGCAACTGGAGATAGTTAACCGGATGCCACGCGCATCCACATTGATTTAACGACGGAGACCACATGATGGGCATTTTCGACTTTCTGACCGGTGAATTCATCGACGTCATCCATTGGACCGACAAGACCCGCGACACGATGGTCTGGCGGTTCGAGCGTGAGGGCCACGAGATCAAATACGGGGCCAAGCTGACCGTGCGCGAAGGTCAGGCGGCCGTGTTCGTGCACGAAGGGCAACTGGCCGATGTGTTCACACCCGGCCTTTACATGCTGGAAACCAACAATATGCCGGTCATGACGACCCTGCAACATTGGGATCACGGTTTCCAAAGCCCGTTCAAGTCCGAAATCTACTACGTCAACACCACCCGTTTCTCGAATCTCAAATGGGGTACCAAGAACCCGATCATGGTGCGCGACCCGGAATTCGGGCCGACCCGCCTGCGCGCTTTTGGCACCTATACCGTCAAGGTGGCCGATCCGGCTGTGTTCCTGCGCGAAATCGTCGGCACCGATGGCGAGTTCACGATGGACGAGATCAGCTATCAGATCCGCAACATCATCGTGCAGGAATTCAGCCGCGTGATCGCGCAGTCCGGCATCCCTGTGCTGGATATGGCGGCCAACACTGCCGATCTGGGCAAGCTGGTCGCCAGCGCCATCGACCCCACCATGAAGCAATACGGCCTGACGATCCCCGAGCTTTATATCGAGAACAT
>NZ_JAWOAN010000298.1:0-8341 GCF_046498525.1 Yoonia sp. | reverse complement strand
GACGCCTTCAAGGCAGGCGAATTCACCCAAGACACCATCATCGTCGTGCGTTTTCAGGGGCCCAAGTCCAACGGGATGCCCGAACTGCACGGGCTGACCCCGACACTCGCCGTGCTGCAAGATCGCGGGCTCAAGGTGGCGCTCGTCACTGACGGGCGGATGTCTGGCGCATCCGGTAAAGTGCCCTCGGCTATTCACGTCTGCCCCGAAGCGGCCGATGACGGGCCGATCGCCCTGATCCGTGACGGCGATATCATCCGGCTCGACGCGACGACCGGCACAATCGAAGTCAAGGGCGTCGATCTGTCCACCCGCACCCCGGCCAAGGCCGATCTCAGCGGCAATGGCACCGGCGTCGGACGCGAACTCTTCGAGGTTTTCCGCCAGAATGTCGGCCTCGCCGCCGAAGGCGCAGGCGTCGTCGTCTAGGCGGCTGCCCGCTTCATCTTGGCCCAAAAACTCCCGCCGGAGGCATCTGCCCCCGCAACCGGCACCACACGCAAGGAATGACACCATGACCCCCCAAGCCGCCTCAGCCGCAGCCGAAAAAGTCTGCCTTCTGGCGCCTGTCGTGCCCGTTCTCGTCGTCGATGACGCCGGCATCGCGGCAGACCTCGCCCGCGCATTGGTCAAGGGTGGCCTGCCCGCGCTTGAAGTCACGCTGCGCACGCCTGCCGCCCTTGACGCCATTCGCGAAATGGCTGCTGTCCCCGGCGGTGTCGTGGGTGCGGGTACTTTGCTCACACCCAAGGATGTCGAAAACGCCAAGGCCGCAGGTGCCACTTTCGGCGTTTCGCCCGGCGCGACCGATCTGCTGCTCGACGCCTGCGAAGCCAACGACCTGCCGCTCTTGCCCGGCGTGGCAACGGCCTCCGAGGCAATGCGCCTGCTTGAACGCGGCTATACCGTGCAAAAATTCTTTCCCGCCGAGGTCAACGGTGGCGCACCCGCGCTCAAGGCCATCGGTGCGCCGATCCCGCAGATAAAATTCTGCCCGACAGGGGGTATCAGCCTGAAAAACGCGCATGATTACCTAAGCTTAAGCAACACGCTCTGCGTGGGCGGTTCATGGGTGGCCCCCAAGGACAAAGTGCTTGCAGGCGACTGGGATGGCATCACCGCCCTCGCGGTCGAAGCCGCCGCCTTGTCGTAATCTGCGGGCACTTCACTAGCTATTAGGGAATTGTCCCTAGACGTTGCTGCGACACGGTACGGAGCGCGCAATGCTGGAATCATGGCCAATTTCAAGACGGATCAGCAGTGGATTTGTCATTCTGACACTTATGCTTGTCGGCTTGGCGGTATTTTCGCAGCGTGCGGTCGGGGCGCTGGGGAACAGCTATTCGGGATATCAGGCCGCATCGCAGCAATCAGCTGCGGTGCGCGCCGCGATGGAAGACCTGTTCGAGGCAAAAATCGCCACGTTGCGCTATGTGGAAAATCCGTCTTCCATGGAACGCGAGAAGGTTATCGTCAATCTTGACGAGGTGTTGAATAATGCCGCACTTGTCGATGATTTCGACAGCATGACGGACCATGGTCAGGAATTGATACGCCTGACCGAATTGACAGGGCTCTACAAAGACCGCTTTGTGGTCCTTGCCGGTCAGTTGGCGGACGCGCGCGCAATGCTCTCTGACATCGGATTGCAATCGACGACGATCAAAGACAGCGCAAACGCCTTGTTTTCGACCTCCGTCCAGAATGGAAATCCGCTGGTCGTCACCTCTGGCGGGCGGGTGTTGCAGGCCGCAATGACAACCGTTGTGCAAAGCAAGCAGGTCATCCTGACAGGCGCAACCGAAGATGTTAAAACCTTTATTGAGGCATGCGCTGCGCTGGACCTGACCTTGCGGCAAATGCAGGCACTCTACACGCGTGGGCCGGTCGCCGCACAAGTGGCCGAACTTGTCGAGGCGGTTGATGGCTTTTCCGGCAAAATCGAAAGATATTCACAGATTGCGGCGTCCGTGGCCCAAGTGCAAGACGACGTGCTCGGGCGGATCGGGCCAGAGGTCGACGCGGGATTTGACCAAATGGCAGACGAAATTGCACGGCATCAAGCCCGGTTGGGACCAAGCGGCACGGCGATCTCAAGGCAGTTGCAAACGATCATTCCGATTGTCGGTGTTATTACCGGCATCGTTGCCGTCATCGCATCACTGGTGATCGGGCGCTGGATTACCGGATCGGTATCGCGTCTTGCAGACACGACAGACAGACTGGCAGCAGGCGATAATGACCTTGAGATAACGGGCACCGATCACAAACACGCATTGGGACGCATGGCACGTGCATTGCTGGTTTTCCGCGACGCGCAGATTGAACGCGAGGAGGCATCGGCCGAACGTGCCAGACTGCGTGAACAACAAGATGCAGTGGTTAAAACGATGAAGTCGGAACTGGCACTGCTTGCAGATCGCGACCTGACTGCGCAAATCCACGACCTGTTTTCTGAAGAATATGAAGAGCTGCGCACAAATTTCAACACTGCATTGAGCGCCCTGCAATCTGCTATATTCCGTGTCGCAGAGACCGCGAAACGGATAGAAACAACAACCAACGACAGCAATAAGGCCACCGCGGATCTTTCGCAACGCACCGAAAATCAGGCTGCGACACTGGAAGAAACCGCAGCGGCACTCGATGAACTCACGGCGAGTGTCAAATCTGCGGCTGAACATGCGAAATCCGTCGACAGCTCTGTCGCAAGGGCGCGGGCAGAGGCCACGACAAACGGCAATATCGTCGCTCAGGCCGTAGGTGCCATGGACGAGATCGCCCAGTCATCCAAACAGATCACACAGGTGATTGGTGTGATAGACGACATTGCATTTCAGACCAATCTTCTGGCGCTGAACGCCGGGGTCGAAGCGGCGCGTGCCGGCGAATCCGGCAGAGGATTTGCCGTTGTCGCATCGGAAGTCCGCGCTTTGGCGCAACGATCCGCCGATGCCGCCAAAGAAATTTCCGCCTTGATCGAAAACAGCTCGCGGCATGTGGCACAAGGCACGCAACTGGTGGGAAATGCGGGCAAGGCCCTGTCCGAGATTATCACACAGGTCAACGATATTTCCTCCATGACATCCCAGATCGCGACAAGTGCAGAAGAACAGGCCATTGGCCTGTCCGAGATCAACATGGGCGTGAACCAGTTGGATCAGGTCACGCAACAAAATGCTGCCATGGTGCAAGAATCGATCACCCGCGGCGATGCCCTTGCCACCGAAACCGACAGGTTGAGCACGCTGATACGCCAGTTCAAGGTGTCACCCGTGGCCGATGCACCGCCACCCCCTTATGAGGCCAGCACCGTCCTTGCGAATGCAATTGCACAAACACATGTCCCGAAAGTCCATGCGCCGAAAGCGATATCACCACAACGACGTGACCACCCGGTTGCGGCAAACACATCCGCGCAACCAGATTGGGAGGATTTCTAGCCACACCCCTTTGATTTCACAAAGCGTCTTACGCCGAATGCAACTTTCTAAAACCGTCCACTACGGCCACCACGGCGACGTGGCGTGGCGGGTTCGTGCAATGCGGCACGCAACGTTTCGAGCATCGGATGCCGATCGGGTACTAACGGCGCATAGTGTGCAATCAACTTTTGCACTTCGATGCGGACATCGCGCTCTTGTGGTAATCCCAAGGCCCAATCCAGAAAAATGCTGCGACACTCCGGTGCGGTAATTCCCTCGATGGCAAAGGATTCGCGGATCAGGCCCTTGGGGTCAAAGTGGGGTTCTGCGGTCATGTCTGCACCAAGCAGCGATCTATGATCGATGCAGCGGTTTGCTGCGATTCCTCTAGACGCCTCAGCACAGAGGACACCTCAGCTGATCCTGTTTCCCGCAAAATCAAACGCCTCGCTCCTTCTGAAAGATTTTTCAGATCGCCTTGCATCCCAGCCAGAAACCGCAACGCTGTCTGCACTT
The DNA here is from genome assembly GCF_046498525.1 of Yoonia sp. Classification (GTDB taxonomy): domain Bacteria; phylum Pseudomonadota; class Alphaproteobacteria; order Rhodobacterales; family Rhodobacteraceae; genus Yoonia. Next base: position 4,400 of record NZ_JAWOAN010000298.1, on the reverse strand, counting down.
GCCAATAGAGAGTGAAAGCCTCCTGCAGCGCCCTGCCGTCTGCGGCATCCAACCATCCATCCACGACACCCGCATCCAATTGGCCCTTTGTGTCGACCGCTGTGCAGCCAACCTTGAGCGCAACGGTCTGGGCAAACAGTTCGATATCCTGCATCCGCCCCCGCCCGACCTTGGCATCCCAGTCTGAAGTGGGTGTCTTTTGCGCGGCAATACGCGCCCGCATGTCCGCCACATCCGACAAGATCGTTGGACCCTTGGATTTCCGCTCCAATACTGCCCGACGAAACGCCTCGATTTCCTGACAAAGGCTTTCATCACCGGATATCGCGCGCGCGCGTGTCAGCGCAAGATGTTCCCATGTCCAAGCCTGGTTCTGTTGATAATCCTTGAACGCCGCCAGCGATGTGGCCACCGGCCCCTGTCGGCCTGACGGACGCAAGCGCATGTCCACCTCATAAAGCCGGCCTTCCGCCATTTGCACGCTGAGCGCCGTGATCAAAGCCTGCGTCAGCCGCGCAAAATAGGTACGGGTCGCAAGCGGCCGCCGCCCTTCAGAGCTCTCGGCCCCTTGCGCATCATAGACCATGATCAGGTCCAGATCGGAGGTAGCGGTCAGCCGCCCCGCCCCAAGCGACCCCATTGCAATAATCGCCCCCCCACGCCCGGGCATGGCCCCGTGTTTGCGCGCAAACTCCTGCGCGACAGCCGGCCAGACTGCGGCCACCGCCGCCTGTGCAAGGTCGGCATATTGAATGCCGCATTCGTCCGCATCGATCAGATTGCGCAAAAAGTGTACGCCGATCCGGAAATGCCATTCATTTGTCCAACGCCGGGCCGTCAAAAGCTGCGTTTCATAATCGTCGATACCATCCAGAAGCGCGGCGAGTTCGGCGGTCAGGACCGCCTTGCCGGGCCATTCCGTAAAGAATGCGCCCCCAATCACCGCATCAAGCACCCCTGGATGACGCGACAGGTGGCGGGCAAGCGCGGGGGCCGTCGCACAGATATCGACGATCAACTGGGTCAACTGCGGGTTGGCCTCAAAAAGCGAAAAGAGCTGCACACCGGCTGGCAACCCTGCCAGAAACCTGTCGAATTGGGTCAGCGCTTCTTGGGGTTTGGCGGCTTCTTGCAGGCGCGCCATGATGACAGGCGTGATACGCGCAAAGATTTCACAGGCGCGCGCAGACCGCAGCGCGGGATAGCTATGCCAGCGCGCGACCACCTCTTGGCCCCATTCCGGAACGGCTGGACCGGCATCAGGCTCATCAGGTGCAAAGAACCCTTCGGTCAGCTTGTGAACATCCTCCACCCTGTCGTGCAAATCCGCGCGCAAACCTGCAACATCCTGCCCCATAAAGGCTGCAAGCCGCGCGAAACCCGCCGCATCCACAGGCAGGGTCTGGGTCTGCGCATCGTTGATCATCTGCAAACGGTGCTCGACTTCGCGGTGATACCGGTAGTGATCGTACAAACGGTCCGCCACATCCGCCGGTATCCAACCGGCCGCCGCCAGTGCCTTGAGGCCATCCCGCGTCGTGCTTGCCCGCAGTGACGGATCGCGACCGCCTGCAATCAACTGCCGCGTCTGGGTGAAAAATTCGATCTCGCGGATACCGCCGCGCCCCAGTTTCATGTTGTGCCCTTCAAGGACCAATGGCCCGTGCAACCCTTTGTGGTCACGGATTTTCAGCCGCATATCATGGGCGTCCTGAATGGCTGCGAAATCCAGATGCTTGCGCCAGACGAAAGGCCGGAGCGTTTCGAGAAACCGCACACCCGCATTCTGGTCGCCCGCACAGACCCGCGCCTTGATGAACGCGGCCCTTTCCCACGTGCGCCCGACACTTTCATAATAGCGTTCCGCCGTTTCCATCGACAGGCAAACCGGGGTCACCGATGCATCCGGGCGCAACCGCAGGTCGGTGCGAAACACATATCCACCTTCACGCACATCCGAAAGAATCGCTGTCATTCTGCGGGTCACGCGGATGAACGCGCTGCGCACTTCATGATAATCATCGGGGTCAAAGCGGGTTTCATCGAAAAGGCAGATCAGGTCGATATCGGAGGAATAATTCAATTCGCCCGCACCCATCTTGCCCATCGCCAGAACGACCATGCCGCCTGCATCCGCCGGATCACCGTCAGAGGGCAGCTTGCCGCGCGCGACTTCTGCCGCAACCAGTCGGGTCACCGTCACTTGCACAGCGGCATCGGCAAAATCTGTCAGGACCTGTGTCACAGTCTCCAACGGCCACACGCCACCAAGATCGGCCAAAGCCGTCAACAGCGCCACCCGACGCTTGGCTTGCCGCAACCCCGCTGCCAGATCATTCACCCCAAGCGCCGGAATGTCCGCAAGCAACGCGTCAATGGCCTCTTCGGGTTCTTCGAGCGCCGGTTCGATCCAATCCGCCTCGCGGCGCAGCAATTCGGCCAGATAGGGGCTGCACCCTGCCGTTCCGGCAAGCAACCTCGCAATGACGGGGCCGGCAGAGGGGAACAGTTCGCGTGCGTCCTGCCCGCGATCAGCGTCGTAAGGGGTGGGGAAACGGGTGATGCGCGTGGTGAATGACATGGCCTCACACTGCGGCGCACATCCGCTCTGGTCAATGCAGATCGTGCAGCGAAACCACCCGAAAAGGACAGGATGAACATGAGTAAAAGTCGCAAACGGGTGATAGCCGCGCTTTTCCACTCCGGACTGGCGGCATTCCGGGCGGTGCAAGCGGTGAGGGGGAACAAAATGCCGCATTTTCCAGATTGATCCAGCCAAATCTGAAAAACTTTCAGAGCACAAACCCCTGATTTTACGCCATAATTAAAGTCAATGTAAAAAACATTTACATTTGATCTTGAAGCGGGGATCCCAACTTCCGATATCGGTCATGTGAAGATCATTCACATCTAACGCAAGCAGATAACGAAGGAGCCCAACCATGAACACCGCCACTTCCCAGTCCCCGATGGCTATGAATCACAAGCCCGGGTTTTTCGCCCGCGCCGAGAACTGGCTTGACGAGCGCGGCAAAGGCGCCTGGATCGCCGCCATGGTCGCAGGCTTCATCCTTTTCTGGCCCATCGGCCTTGCCCTTCTTGCCTATATGATCTGGAGCAAACGCATGTTCAATTCGTCCTGCAACGCAATGTCCCGCAGCCGCGCCCGCCACATGGGTAAATCATCCGGCAACAGCGCCTTCGACGCCTATAAGACCGAAACCCTGCGCCGTCTGGAAGAAGAACAGGACAAATTCGAGGCCTTCCTCAAGCGCCTGCGCGACGCCAAGGACAAGGCAGAGTTCGACCAGTTCATGGACGACCGCGCCAAGAAGACGACAAACACCGACGACGACGACACCGGCCCTGCAACTGCATAAGTGCAGGCCCGCCCCCGAGGGTGGCTTGCGTTCCCCGGCAAGCCATCCTCTTTGATATCAATTCAATCGAAGAGTGCCCAAATGACCCTGCCGCCCGATGACGCCATCCACGAAGATTTTGACCCGTATCTTTATGACGGTGTCACTATCAAGCGCGGCATCGCCTGGCTGTTTGATGTGGTGCTGATCGCCATGCTCTGTGCGCTGGTCCTGCCGTTCACGGCCTTTACGGGCATTTTCTTCTTTCCCTTCCTGATGCTCGTCGTGGGGTTCATTTATCGCTGGCTCACGTTGGCAGGCGGATCATCGACTTGGGGTATGCGCATGGTGGGTATCCACTTTCGTGACCACCGTGGCGCACCGCTCGGCTCTGGTTTGGCCCTTGCCCATACACTTGGCTATACGATCAGTATCACGATTGCGCCGTTGCAACTGATTTCGATCATCATGATGTTGATCACCCGGCGCGGCCAAGGTCTGACCGATCTTGTCCTCGGCACCGAGGCGATCAATTCCTACCGCTAGACACGCCTTAATGGGGGCTTGGCCTATGGTGAGCAGATTGTTAAGCTTTCGCCAAACCAACCGGATGTTCCATGCGCCACACACTGCCAATTGCGCCGCAGTTCTATGTGACTGCCCCCCAGCCCTGCCCTTATCTTGCGGGCCGGATGGAGCGGAAATTGTTCACCGCGTTGCAAGGCGATATGGCGACCAAGCTGAATGACAGCCTGTCAAAGCAGGGGTTTCGCCGGTCGCAGAATGTCCTTTACCGCCCATCCTGTGCGGAATGTTCAGCCTGCATGTCCGCCCGCATCAATGTGTCCAAGTTTTCACCCAGCCGCAGCCAGCGCCGTGTCGCCAGACGCGCCGCCCACCTGCACCGCCGCGCAACATCGCCTTGGGCGACCGAAGAGCAATACGCCCTGTTCCGCGAATATCTTGATGGCCGCCATGCCACCGGCGGGATGGCCGACATGGATATGTTCGAATTTGCGGCCATGGTCGAAGAAACGCCGA
>NZ_JAWOAN010000267.1:0-5492 GCF_046498525.1 Yoonia sp. | reverse complement strand
ATATTCCGAAACCGCCTGCCGTAGAGGTGTACTGAAAGTGTTTCTTCGGTAATTGCATTGTAGACACCCTTGCAAATATGAGGCCGGTGAAATGACCTTGTCGATGAAAACGGCACAGGATACAAAACGGGACCATCAAACGCATGTTCCACTTCGCCAGTTTCATGCGAAAAATAATGAAGCGCCTCTGGGCCGCACACCCCCCAAGGCATCAACGACATATGCACGCCTTTGCCGTTATCTTTCAGTGACTGAAGTTCCGCTTGTCGTTTTTTAGACGCCCAAGGCGGAACCGGGTATTCATCTTTGGTCAGTTCAAGCATTGACCGCAATGTCCGAGAGTCCTTTGGCAATCCAAGGATTCCGGAAAAGATGATCCGTCTTCTGTCAGAGCCCCATCCGAAGAAGAATCCATGATCCCGCCTGATGAATGGCTTCAGACAGTAGGCATCGGTATCAATCCAAAGGCAGTCGACTTGATCAAGAAGCCGTAGGCGAAACACATCCGAGTGGAATGCCGGGCTGCCAGTGTTGACGTGATAAATAATCTCGTCCGACGGCATTATGTCGCGTGCATCGCGGACCTCCACCCCATCTGGCACAGATGCAACATCTTCATATAGGTAAAGGATCGTGCGGTGCCCATTCCAAAGAAAGGATTCGAGACAAATTTGTTCCATCCAAGATAGCTCTGGGCCGATCCAAAGACTGGCAACATCATATACCGTCATCCGTGCACCTAATTCTTGTGGTCATTCTTGGCTGAGGCTGTCTACATCAACAACCGATATATCGGCTTAATTTTTGGCATCAAGTATTGGCCAAATTCTGTGACCTTGAGTACGTTTCAAACCCAAATGCGTCAGATCACGCGGCCGAGCAATGTTTAGAGATTTCACTCTCTCCATCCCTCTAATAACGGGTTTCGTATTTGCATCATCAAATACGACAAATCCTCCTTTTTTCATAAGAGGAAGTATTGCAAGAAGTTCTCTGAGGTGTGTATCTTTTGAACCATCCAAATGAAGAGCATCGATGATCATCGATGGGTTTTCTAAGGCAAGCTTGGGCATCTCAACGAGAGAATTTCCTTTGACAAATGAACATCGATTGGGAAACTCGTTTTCAAGCCAACGAAATGCAGCTGGTACATATTTTTCTACGGGAGACCAACTCGGCTGAAGTCTCTCTGCCACGTCGATGCCAATAACCTTCAGATTCGGATTCGAGCTGAGCGCCAGAAACAGACTGTGCCCGCCATTCACTCCAACCTCCAATAGCGTCGTTACATGCTTCGCAAGCTCAAAAAAGTTCTTTCTTTTAGGTTCAAATTTTTGAAGCAGATCGCCATCCATAAAGCCCTCATCCTTATGCCCATAGAAGAGGTTGCCGTTCAGAGAGGGTTCTTCGTCGATCGTTTTCATAGATTCTACAAGAGCATTGTTCAAAGAATTCAGTCGCTTACGCCATGCAGGATCTGCGATCATTTCTTCATAATTGCTGTAACCATAGTTCCTAGTCATCAGACCACCTCACGTCCTATACAGCCGACCAAACACGTCCTAGTTCGATCTATGATCTGGCGGAGATTTGCAAGTCCACAAAAGATTGGAAATAGAGAGTAGGTGCAGACTTACATTTTGTCTTCACTGACTTTTGAATCAAGATTACAGTGGCATAATTTCGGGGGAACATTGCGCGTCATAAGGACCTCGGGGTGACAATCTTGATAAGTTAGAGGTCCTCTAGCTCCGAGGGTCGCGAACTCCATTTTTAGTCAAGCTTGCGCATGATCCGCGCACGCCGGTTACGATACCTTTGTTGATTGGGTGCAACCCGTGCGGCGCGATCAAGTGCCGCGATCGCTGCAGTCGGATTGTTTGTCTTGCGGTAAACCTCTGCGAGGTGCGCATGCAATTGGGCGGTGCTGTCATCCATTGCTGCAGATCTTTCCAACGACTTGATTGCGCTGTGCGTGTCACCCGAGTTTTCATGGATCAGTCCCGTCAAGAAATGCCAGAACGCATGATCCGGCCCTTTGGTCATGCATATTTTCATCTGCCCCAGCGCACCGTCGTAATCTCCTCTCAGCATAAGGATTTCCGCGTGACGCTTTCGCACAAGCTGGTCGTCAGGCGCATGATCGAGCGCTTGTTCGTTTTGTTTCAATGCACTGTCCAGATCGCCCATACGGGCATCCAAAAGCGCACAAAAGCTGAAAGGGCCGGCCCCGGGGCTATAGTGTTCGCTCCCTGCAAGTTTTGCACGCATTGTGGTGAGCTGGTGTTTGGCGCCCAACAACTTTTGTGTTTTGCCATCCAGCGGGAACCACGGCCACTCGATTGCAATTGATGACAAATCTAAAGCGCGCGCACGAATGATCTTGTTTTGTTGGAGTACGATGTTGTGAAGCTGGTACCCAAGCTCCAGAGCCATGACAGTGGCACGATCGAACGGAAGCGTTTCGCCGGGCCGCAATCGCTGTCGTCGTATCATGAAAGTCCCGACAACGGTTACATCCGGCAAGGATGGTTTCTGCCAGAAACCACGCAAGAAAGACGTCCGGGCACGCACCGCTTTCCCAAGCGCCCCGAGGATATGTGCCCGGATCGCAAGTGCGGAAACATAGTTTTCCTGCCATTGATCGGGGTTATCGATTGCAGCTTGAACATGTTCAAGCGCTTCGTCCCATTTATTCAAATAAATACAGTTCGCGGCTTGTATGAGAGGCAAGAAAGCATTGTCTGCACCCGCGTCGAGAATTTTCCGCGCAATGTCCCATGCCTCTTCTTCCCGGCCACTCACCTGCAACCTGCGGGCCGCTTTTGCATAGATGTGTGCGGCTTCGCTTGGCGTAATAAACTGCGATACGCCGGTGTGAAACCTGTCAATCGTTTTGGCGTATGCTTCTTCTCTTTCGTTCGCATCCATCACTTCATGAAAGCATTTTCGCTCTTGGCCGCTCAGACGTGCAGCCGCGCGGCTGAAGGCGCTGACAGGGGGCGCGATAATTTGCGAGGCAAGAGACATTGCATAGAGTTCAAGAAAGTCGCGTTGGACCGGCTTGCAGGCATCCAGATCAACCAAATCGGCCATGCGCCGAAGCTGAGGATGTTTGGTCATCAAACCTGCGATACTTTCAGGTTGATCAGAGAACACCAGCGCGGCTGCACCCGTATTCTTGTCCAGATAGGCCGAATAGAGTTCGTCAGGTTCAATTTTCGACGGCCATTCCTTATGCTTCCAGGGGGCTTCATTCAAAATGTCGCCGCGACGAATATGATAGGCAAAAACCGGGCCCGGCAATGCAGACATGGCGTCTTCGATCTGTGCCATGTGCTGCTTTACAGATTGGTTGAAACCGATCCGCGAAATAAAGGCACGAAACCGTTTCTGGAAATCTGCGTTCGCCTCCCAAGGCAGTTCTTCTGTCTCAAAACCTTCATCGAGCAGCACATGCCCGCCGCTTGCAAGATGCTCTTCCAGATTTTTTGGGTCAGGGTCGCGCCTGAAGATATCGATTGGCTTTGTCAGGTGGTCAATCAGTTCAAAGTCGGCGTTGGCAATGAAATGCCGGTCGATGAAACCAGAATCGAAAAGGTCGCGTGGTGTGTCGAGCTTTGGCGCGACTGCACCACGCGGGAACCAATTGATGCGAAAATCCGTATCGTAGTCTTCGGCGAGCCTAATGCTGTTGAGCATCATCAAGAGGCGCGCACCCAGCTGGTCCTTCCTCAGGCCAACAAAAAACCCACGACCGGAAGCCCCCCGCAGCATGTTAATTCCACCTTTTGCAACAGCTGAAAATCCTATACGGTGCAACGAGGTACAGCAAGCGCTGGCGCTGAGGGAAGCAAAGAAACCATTGGATTTGTTACTGTGACACCGCACGTATTGCTTGGTACTTTTGTGGCGAAGCGCTGATGGGGTTTCCAGATGTGAAGACCGCTTATGAACCCGCAAACCACTTCAAGCGTAGTGTAACTGCAACGCAAGAGAGTTCGCCCCCAAAACCGCCAGAGCCAGACCCTGCAGCGATGCCGCGATGGTTTGCCGAAATCAACCTCGGCGGTGCCAATGAAGGATCTTATACCCGGCTCAAACACCATGCTGTTGTCTGCATTCGTCGAGATCCCAAGCGGCTTGCGGTGACTTTCGACAATTTGTCGAGCGTCAATAATACGTCCGCTGATCGGGAACCTTGGGCTTACAAATTTGTACGCGACAACGGGTATTCGCACCTGTCCGTTATGGCTGGCCGAAAGGATTGGTATCGCGACCCGCAACTTATTTCATATCTTGAAAAACTGGCGGCCGACGGGTTTTTTGCGTCTTTTGACAAAGTAATTTTCTCTGGGACCTCAATGGGTGGGTTTGCCGCGCTTGCCTTTTCTTCACTGTCGCCGGGCGCGACTGTTGTCAGCTTCAATCCGCAAACTACTCTGGAGCAGGCGCTTGTTCCTTGGGAGACGCGCTTTAGCAATGGACGCAGGCGTGACTGGTCCCTGCCCTATAGCGATTGTGCCTTCGAAATTGATAAGGTCAAAAAAGCTTTCGTCTTATTCGATCCCTTTTACGAGCCGGATCGCCGTCATGTCGCACGGCTGGAAGGTGACAACGTGATCTTTCTCAAGACATGGTGTTCGGGGCACTTTTCTCCGGTCTTCTTGCGGCGGGCCGGCCTTCTGAAGCCAATCATGCAGCACGCTTTCGACGATACGTTGACCCCTGAGGTCTTCTACCGCCTGTTTCGTGCGCGTCGCATGCTACCTTGGTACAGAAAGTCGCTTATTGAAAACCTGCAGCAACGCGGGCACCGCGATCTGGCCACGCGCGTCACACCCGCATTTCGCAAGCTCAAGCAAGGTTAACGCATTGAGCTAGCGCAAGAATGAGCGGAACCCTCTTGCAGTGCGTGGGTTCAAAAACGGCCATGCGCCAAAGGTAGTGGGGGTGAATCCGTGGCCCATCAACCACTGATCAGCCCGACCCGTTGGTGCGCACGTTGACCGAGACCATAAAGATGCAGCGCGGAGCTTTCGGCAAAAAGCAGAACCTCGGCATCGTGCACCAAAGTGATCTGATCGGATAAGCTCAGTTGCTTTGGTGCGACCACTTCGTAACCATCCGCGCAAAGCAGTTTCTCAATAACGTCCTGCGCTGTGCAAAGCGGGCGATATCGCGTCGGTTGCTTGTGCAAGGGGACGCTATTTCGCAGCCCCGGCATCTCAAGGATTGGCTTGCAATAGGGGTAATAGAAAGGTCTCGCTTGATTTCGGGGCGCGCGGCGTCGATGCAAAGTATGCACCACGAGTATCGCATTGCGGAACTGGCACCGCCCCGTACAACGCGGCGATATGAACTGCATCGTTGGGCCGCTCCGTTTCTATTGGTTGTTTCATTTTCCTATCCAACGGGCCGCTAGCGTTTGATACGTGAAGAGAATCCATTTTGACCAATTGTTTAAAGCTGGTAGAGAACCATTATGACAC
>NZ_JAWOAN010000294.1:0-5640 GCF_046498525.1 Yoonia sp. | reverse complement strand
ATGATACGCTGTCCACGCTGAGGGCCAAGCGCGTTATGGATTTCGCAGATCATCCTGTCGCGACCTGCTTGCCCGTCCGCCCAAAGCCGCAAATATGTGATACTGAGCGCGGGAAGCCCGCTTTGATCAGGAAACGGGTCGGCATACCCGCTCCCTGATGATCGAAGAATAGCGTTCATTTCGTCAAGATGAGTTTGCCTGCGCGTGTAATCCGCAGTGTATAGACCTGATCGTTCAGCGTAATCTGCGCCTGATTGCCACCCTGTGTCAGATCGGCGGCGGCATAGACGGGCATGCTGGATGTAGACCGCGCTGTTTGCATCGGCACACTGTGGACCGTCATTGCTTTTGCTTTCTTTGCGGTGCCACCCGATCAAAGAAATGTTCCAACGGTACGCTGTCAGCTGTGTCGAGCAGAGCAAAGAGTTCTTCCAGCGCGGGAGAGGTCTCGGGGGTTTTGCCGGTCTGGTTTGTCTTGTCGTGCTGTCGCATGGCCGGTGTCCTTTCATCTGCATGATCGGGCTTCCTTTGGTGGTCCAAAGGTGGCTGGATGTGTTTACATCCTGCGCTGACCATACACATGAGTCAATCCGACTTTTTTAATCAGGTATTAAAATCATTCCACTGCGCGGATCAGTTTGCGCTCCAGTACGCGCAACACCTGCCGCAGGTCGTTGCCCCGTTTGAGGATCTGGCCGTCCATACCGATCACCGCGTATTGCCCTTGTTTGAGCCGCAGTTTAGGCCGCTTTTCGATCTTGTAGAGCGGGTGTTCTGCGGTGCGCCGAAAGACCGAGAATATGGCAACTTCTCGCAGATGCGACATGCCGTAGTCGCGCCATTCTCCGGCGGCAACCATGCGGCCATATAGACCGAGGATCATATTCAGTTCGGTGCGATGAAAGGCGACCTGATCGGGTGCGTTGAACTGTGAGGCTAGCTGGAATGTCATGCCTCAGAATTGATCCAAACCCCAACAAAATCAAGACTTCTTCTATGGCCGCCTTGCTTATGCCCTAAAATGAACACTTGCACGCCGCAGCGGCTGCCAACTGGGAACACAAGTGATTGCGAGATTGAGGGCATAGCGAAATGCTACCCCGATGTCGCGGTCAATAGCCCCCACCCAGTCCGTGACATCGGGGAACTTCGTTTCCCACAGAAACCTAGCCGCAGTCGATCATCCGGATTGTTTCATTTACGTCGATGATGAAATTGATGCGATTTGGCTGGAAGTCCATGGTCACGGCATCGCCGGGACGGATGATGCGCACGGGGCCAAGCAGCAATGTCGTTTCCAAGGCCGTTGCTTTCTGTCCAATCAGATCCGCGAACTCAGCTGCACCACAGGTGTCTTCAATATGTGGCGGAAGCGGTGGTTCAGTGACCGCGCAACCGGCCAAGGCGATCAATGCATAGATGCGTCTCATTTTGTTATTGTCGCGGCTTTCACGGTAAACGCAAGCGGGCGCGCATAGAGTGGTTGAAATTTCCGCGCGTTTGCCTGATCGTCAGGCCAACACATAAGGGAGAGACCGGATATGCGAACACGTGCAGCCGTGGCAATGGAAGCGGGCAAGCCACTTGAGGTGATGGAAGTGAACCTTGAGGGCCCGAAGGCGGGTGAGGTTCTGGTTGAAATCAAAGCGACAGGCATCTGTCATACGGATGAGTTCACCTTGTCCGGTGCTGACCCCGAGGGTATGTTTCCGGCCATTCTGGGTCATGAAGGGGCCGGTGTCGTGGTGGAAGTGGGCGAGGGTGTGACCAGCCTGAAACCCGGCGATCATGTGATCCCGCTTTACACGCCGGAATGTCGCGAGTGCGAATATTGCCTGAACCCCAAAACTAACCTGTGCCAGAAGATCCGGTCGACCCAAGGGGCGGGCGTGATGCCTGATGGGACATCGCGGTTTTCGATGCTCGATGGAACGCCGATCCTGCATTACATGGGGTGTTCTACGTTCGCCAATCACACGGTCCTGCCCGAGATTGCCTTGGCGAAAGTCCGCGAAGACGCGCCATTTGACAAGATTTGTTATATCGGTTGCGGTGTGACCACGGGCATCGGCGCTGTGATCAACACTGCCAAGGTCGAGATCGGCTCGACCGCGATCGTCTTTGGTCTGGGCGGCATCGGCCTGAATGTCATTCAGGGCCTGCGGCTCGCGGGGGCTGACCAGATCGTCGGTGTTGACCTGAACCCCGGCAAGGTCGAGATGGCGACAAAGTTCGGCATGACCGATTTTGTGAACCCTACGGACGTCGAAGGTGATCTGGTGGCCTATCTGGTTGAACTGACCGGCGGCGGGGCCGACTATACCTTTGATGCAACCGGCAATGTGGGCGTGATGCGCACTGCACTGGAGGCTGCACATAAGGGCTGGGGTGAAAGCATCATTATCGGTGTGGCCCCTGCAGGTGCCGAGATTTCGACACGGCCTTTCCAACTGGTCACCGGCCGCAGTTGGCGTGGCACCGCCTTTGGCGGGGCGCGCGGCCGCACGGATGTGCCCAAGATCGTCGATTGGTACATGCAGGGCAAGATCGAGATCGACCCGATGATTACCCACAAGCTGAGCCTTGATGAAATCAACAAGGGTTTTGACCTGATGCATGAAGGCAAATCAATCCGGGCGGTTGTCGAATTCTGAACCTGAACACCGACAGCACAAGGGCCCGGCGCTGATCCGGGTCCTTTTTATTTTTGGGGCTGCGCGATGGCCTGAAAGGACTAAGCATGGCAAGAGAACAAAAGCTACTGGCCGTCTTGATCGATGCCGATAATATTCCTGCAAAATATGCAGAGGAAATTCTGCGCGAGATTACGACATATGGTGAACCGGCCTTGCGTCGGGTCTATGGAGATTGGTCCAGCCCTGCCCTTGGTGCCTGGAAAAAGGTTGTGGTCGATCTTGGCATGGTCGCCAATCAGGAAACTGCAAACACCAAGGGTAAGAACGCCAGTGATATCGGGTTGGTGATCGACGCGATGGATATTCTACACACGGGCCGGTTTGACGGGTTTGTGCTGGTGTCGTCAGACAGTGATTTCACGGCGCTTGCCAATCGGCTACGTGAGAACGGAGTCGAGGTGATCGGCATTGGTGAAAGCAAGGCACCGGTCAGTTTGCGCAACGTCTGTAACCGGTTTATCCTGATCGAGAATATCGTCACTGCTGAACCAGAGGCACCCAATGCAAAGCCGCAAAAAACCGGTGCGCCCAAGGATGACCGTCAGCCGCCCTCCAAGGCGATCCCGCTTGTCACCAATGCGATGGATAGCATCGATCCCGAGGGAGAATGGTTTTCGCTTGGGCAATTGGGGCAGTATATTACGCGCGCGCATCCGGACTTTGATCCGCGCACTTATGGCAGCGCCAAACTGAGTGAGCTTTTGGCAAAGACCGGCCGGTTTGAAGTGAAGAAAGCGCAGGGGCGCAATATCGAGGTTCGCCGCCTCGATTAAACTCCGTAGCGCGCCATGAACATCTCGACTGCGCCGTCGATGATCCGCTGTTTTTCCGCTGTGGTGAATTCGTCAGCCATGTTGAAGACCATGCGCGGGAAAAGGTCGGCCTTGCACAGTTCGTGGAATTGATCGGCGGCAAGTTCAAAGTCGCCGATCGCAAGTTCACCTTTTCCCACGGCTTGCTGAAAGAACTCGACCAACCGGTTGCGGATCATCATCGGGCCACTTTCGTAGAATTCACGGCCCAATTCCGGGAAGCGGTCGCTTTCGCCGACACAAATGCGAAAGATGCGTTTGCCGAATTGCGATGTGATAAAATCAAGCATCTCGACCGCGATGTCATTCAGAACCTTCCGCACGGGGGCATCCATGTCGATCGTCTCGATCGCGTGGTCGGCCTGACGCGCACATTCGGTCTTGGCGACCTGCATGAAGAGGTAACGCTTGTCGGGGAAGTAGCTGTAAAGCGTGGCCTTTGAGACACCGGCGGCCTTGGCGATGTCATCGACCGAGGCCCCTTCGAAACCGTCAGACATGAAGACTTGTCGGGCACCTTCCAGCACCTGATCAAATTTGCGTCCTTTTTTGGGTTTGTTTGTGCCGTCGGGCATATTCAGCACTCCTCCTTAAAGTACCATTATAAACTGATCAGTTCACTTTCAGCAAGGAGATTGCAGCAACAGGCATGAGGCGTCCATCGCTGACGTCGCGTTGTCAGACTATAAACAGAGTATTCAGTTCGGCCCCATAATAAATGAACCGATCCGTTCACTTTTGACTTGAGGTTTCAGATTAACAGCGTACTTTAGAACCATTCTAATAGAAAGCGTCTATAATGATACCGAATTTTGGCTACCGCCGCCGATTTCAGGAGTTGTCAGAACAAGAGGTGTTGGCACTGGCCATTTCCTCCGAAGAAGATGATGCGCGCATCTATCGCGGATATGCGGAACATCTGCGTGAAGAATACCCGGCTTCGGCTGCAATCTTTGATGGGATGGCGGAAGAAGAAGACGAGCATCGCCGCCGCTTGATCGAATTGCACCGTACCCGCTTTGGCGAGGTGATCCCCTTGATCCGGCGCGAACATGTGTCTGGCTTCTATGCCCGTCGCCCTGTCTGGCTGATCGAAAACCTTGGGCTTGAACGGATCAGAGAGGAAGCCGGACAGATGGAACGGGATGCGGAGCGGTTCTATCTTGCCGCCGCTGCAGCCACTACCAACGCGCCGACAAGGAAGCTCTTGGGCGATTTGGCCGCAGCCGAGGCAGGCCATACCGACATGGCCAAGGCATTGACCGAAGAACATCTTGGCGGTGATGCAAGGACTGAAGAAGAAAGCGCGGCACATCGCCAGTTTGTTCTGACATGGGTCCAGCCGGGCCTTGCGGGCCTGATGGACGGCTCGGTTTCGACGCTTGCGCCGATCTTTGCAGTGGCTTTTGCGACGCAGGATACATGGACCACGTTTCTGGTTGGATTGGCGGCTTCGGTGGGTGCCGGGATCTCGATGGGCTTTACCGAAGCTGCGTCGGATGATGGCAAGATTTCGGGGCGCGGGTCACCCTATAAGCGGGGTCTGGCGGCAGGTGTGATGACAACACTTGGTGGTCTGGGCCATGCTTTGCCCTATCTGATCACCGACTTCTGGACCGCGACGATCATTGCATTAATCGTCGTGTTCATCGAACTCTGGGCGATCACATGGATTCAGAACCGCTATATGCAGACCCCTTGGCTGAAAGCCATCTTCCAAGTGGTTTTGGGCGGTGCGCTGGTCTTTGCCGCCGGTGCTTTGATTGGCTCTGGCTAGACGTCGCATACCATTGTCGTCGACGCGCTGAAGCCGAAGATATGCTTCAGCGGTCCGATTTTGACGGTTTTGAGTTCCTTGAAACCGACATGGCGGTAAAGCGCCTTGGCCCGCGGGTTTGTATCCACTACGTCAAGCCGGACCTGTGCGTAGCCGCGCCGTTTTGCTTCGTCGATCACGGCGTCAAGCAGGGCTTGCGCGACATCGGCTTCGACCAGGCCGTCGTCCGCGGGCTCGGCGAGCGAATGCGCACGGTCGAAGGGCGCTGCGACCTCTTCCCCGGCGTCGAGGTCGTCCCGGCCGCGCCGCTCGAGCACGCCCCGCCTTCAGACAACGCTCGACTCCTGCGCGAGTC
>NZ_JAWOAN010000172.1:0-7296 GCF_046498525.1 Yoonia sp. | reverse complement strand
CCCATTTCATGATGCGGCACGTGAACAGTTGTCAACGCCGGAAAAGCAACCTGCGCAAGTTCGATATCGTCAAAACCGGTCACCGACACATCATCAGGGACACGCATACCAAGCTCGCGTGCCCGCCGCAGCGCCCCGACAGCCAGAACGTCATTGCCGCAAAGTACCGCAGTGGGCCGTTGCTTCAACGCCATCAATCTCTCGAACGCCGCAGCACCTTCGTCGATGCCATAGGTCGTTTCCTCGACGTGCAGGCTGCTTTCGTCCAATCCTGCCGCCGCCATGGCAAGGGCGATGCCATCGCGTCGGGCCGCTGCGCGGTCGTTCTGGCTCACCCCTGCAGAAATCATGGCCAGGCGATTATGCCCCAGTTCAATCACTTTAGCAGCCATCTGCTGCATCGCGGTGCGGTTGTCAAAACCGATGGAGGGCAGCGGCGACGCCAGATCAAAAGCCCATGTCACAAGCGCAGGAACACTCTGCGCGTCCAGAAACCTGTAAATCTCGGGGTCGCGCTGATAGCCGATCAGCAAGAGCGCATCCGCACCCCGCGCAACCAGCGATCTGATCTGCTCTTCCTCGATCTTTGGCTGATAGGCCGTGCTTGCGACAAGCATCGTAAAGCCGTAAGTGCGCAGTTCATCCTGAAATGATTCCAGCCCGCGCGCAAAAATTGCATTTTCCATTGTCGGTATGATCGCACCAATCGTGTTCGTCCGCCGCGCCGCCATGACGCGGGCGCCGAAGTTGGGCGAATACCCAAGTGCCGCAATCGCAATCGCAACCTTTTGGCGCGTGTCCGCGGCCACTTTGTCAGGAAAATTCAGACAACGCGATACAGTCGCCGTCGATACGTTGGCCGCTTCAGCAACATCATGCAGCGTAGGTGTTGGATGCGAAACGATCTCTGATCTCCTTTGAAGGGCGTTGCACGAAGCTTTCTAGCGACGACAGACAAAACAGGATAGCCAAGTTTACCCAAGGTCAATGTAAACGCTTGCATGATGGCGATGTAAAGGCTTACATAGCGACAGAATCGACGAACTGAAGGGGGAGGCAGCGTCATGAGCACAAATTTTGCACAAATCTGCTCTCGACCGGCGCATAGGTCAACGAACGCCGCGCGCCCAATCTGCAGACCCCTCACGCAATCTCTTTTTCCAAGATAAGGCTAAACACGCATGGCACTTGAGTATCTCAAAAAGGCGACCCTCACGGCGCAGTCCGGCGCATCCGATGTCCATGACATCGTGCAAGGCATTTTGAACGACATCGAAGAGGGTGGCGACGCAAAGGCGCTGGAATATGCGGCCAAGTTCGACAAGTACGATGGCAACGTGATCGTGACGCCGGAAGAGATCGAGGCTGCCGCTGCGCTGGTACCGCAAAAGCTGAAAGAAGATATTCAATTTGCCCATGACAACGTCAAGCGCTTTGCCGAAGCGCAAAAAGCGACCGTCAGCGATATCGAGTATGAGATCGTACCAGGCCTGATCGCGGGCCAAAAAGCGATTCCGGTCGATGCGGCCGGCTGTTATGTACCTGGTGGTCGTTACAGCCACATCGCATCTGCGATCATGACCGTGACAACAGCAAAGGTTGCCGGTTGCAGCCACATCGCAGTGGCCTCGCCGCCGCGCCCTGATGTCGGTGTGGCACCTGCAATCATTTATGCTGCCCACATTTGCGGTGCCGACAAGATTATAGCCATGGGTGGCGTGCAGGGCGTTGCAGCGATGACTTTTGGCCTGTTTGACCTTCCCAAAGCCAATATCCTTGTCGGCCCGGGCAACCAGTTCGTCGCCGAGGCCAAACGTATCCTTTTTGGCCGTGTTGGCATCGACATGATTGCCGGCCCGACCGATAGCTTGATCCTTGCTGACAAGTCGGCTGATCCGCATATCGTTGCAACCGACCTCGTGAGCCAGGCCGAGCATGGCTATAATTCGCCCGTCTGGCTGGTCACGGATGACCGCGCCTTGGCCGAGGATGTGATGAAACGGGTGCCTGATCTGATCGCTGATCTGCCCCAAGTGAACCGCGACAACGCCGCCGCCGCCTGGCGCGACTATGCAGAGGTGATCCTCTGCGCCGACCGCGAAGAAATGGCCGCGTGTTCTGATGAGTACGCACCAGAGCACCTGACGGTACAAGCCGAAGACCTGCCTTGGTGGCTGGATCGTCTAAGCTGCTATGGCTCACTCTTCCTTGGTGAAGAAACAACCGTTTCGTACGGTGACAAGGCCTCTGGCACCAATCATGTTCTGCCAACATCGGGCGCTGCGTCTTATACGGGTGGTCTGTCAGTCCACAAATATATGAAGATCGTCACATGGCAGAAAGCAACCCGTGAAGGGTCAAAGCGCGTCGCCGAGGCAACGGCGCGGATCTCGCGTCTTGAAGGGATGGAAGGGCATGCGCGCGCCGCCGATGTGCGACTGGCCAAATACTTTCCCGGTGAAAACTTTGATCTGACGCCTAATGAGTGACCCCTTCGACCTCTTTGACCTGACGGGTCGTGTTGCTTGCGTCACCGGCGCAAGTGCCGGACTCGGGCAACGGGCGGCTGTTGTACTGGCTGCCGCCGGTGCAAAAGTCGTCGGTGTCGCGCGTCGCGCAGAGGCTTTGGAACAATGGGCCAATGCCACAGGCGAAAATGCCGCCGCTGTAGCAGCCGACCTGTCGCAACGTGACCAGATCAAAGAGATTGCAGATCGGATCAGCGCGCCCTTCGGTGTACCGGATATCGTGGTTCATGCCGCTGGGATCAACACACGCGAAACAGCCGATGAGGTCACAGACGCAGGCTGGGATGTGACCATGAATCTGAATCTCGCGGCCCCGTTTTTTCTCAGTCAGGCCTTTGCGCCTGCAATGAAGACGCGAGGTTGGGGGCGCATCGTGAACTTTGCCTCGCTGCAAACAACGCGGGCGTTTCCCGGCGGTGTCAGCTATGGTGCGTCAAAGGCCGGGATCGGCCAATTGACCCGCGCAATGGCCGAAGCGTGGTCGCGGGACGGGATTACTGCCAACGCGATCGGGCCGGGGTTCTTCCCGACCGAACTTACAGGGCCGGTCTTTGCCGATCCTGAACGCGCGGCACGCAACGCCGCAAACACATGTGTGGGCCGAAATGGTGAACTTTCCGACATTGACGGCCCGCTTCTTTTTCTCTGCTCTGATGCGTCCGCCTATGTGACAGGACAAGTTTTGATGGTGGACGGGGGGTTTACGGCCAAATGAAAGCGCTTGTTTACGACGAAGTGGAAACGCTTGTTTATCGGTACATGGCCGATCCGGTGCCTGCAGCAGGTCAAAGCCTGATCAGGATCGAAGCTTCCGGCATCTGCGGATCCGATATGCACGCCTTTCTAGGCCATGACGAACGGCGGCCTGCCCCAGTGATCCTTGGGCACGAAGCTGCCGGCATTGTCGAGGGCGGCGCGCTGGACGGCACCTGTGTGACAATCAACCCGCTGACCACATGCGGTCTTTGCAAGGCTTGCAAGGCCGGTCGCGACAATCTTTGTCCGGACCGGATGATCATTTCGATGCCGCCCCGCGAGGGCGCATTCGGCGAGTATGTTGTGATGGCCAATCGCAACCTTGTCGCGGTGCCTGACGATGTTCCGCTTGCCAAAGCCGCCTTGGCAGAGCCTTTGGCCTGTGGCTGGCACGCGGTCCGGCTGGGCACCGAGGCACTTGATATGCCCATAACTGACGCGCGTTGTGTTGTCGTCGGTGGCGGCGCGATCGGCGTCGGGGCTGCCTTGTGCCTGCGCGCCTTTGGTGCGACCGAAATTTATGTCGTCGAGCCCAACGCCGTTCGGCGCGCGGCGCTCGACAGCATCGAAGGCTTCACCGCGGTTGTACCCGGTACGGTCACCGAAGCGGATCTTGTCATCGATGGCGTCGGCTATGCCGCGACCCGCGCGGATGCCACTGCGATCACCCGTCCCGGTGGCGTGATCATGCACATCGGTCTGGGCGAGGCGACCGGCGGCTTGGACATCCGCCGCATGACGCTGCAGGAGATCACATTCATCGGCACCTACACCTACACGGCACAAGATTTCCGCGACACGGCTGCCGCTATTTTCGACGGGCGCCTTGGTGAGCTAGACTGGACAGAGGAAAGGCCGCTGTCCGAAGGGCAACAGGCTTTTGCCGATATTCGTGCCGGTGTCGTTGCCGCACCCAAAATCATTTTGCGCCCCTAGCGCAGACCAGAACCCCAAGGAGGTTTGCAATGTACAAGAACATTATCGTCCCTATGGCACTTGACCACGGCATCGCTGACAAAACTATCCAGATCGCGCGTACGCTGCTGTCGGAAGGTGGGCAAATCACTGCGCTCCACGTTCATGAAGCGCCAGAGAATTCTGTCGCTGTCTATGTCGATGAAAACGTGATGCAAAACGCCTTTAAACGGGCCAAGGCGCAACTGGAAGAGAGGGTAGCCGCAATGCCAGACGTCAAGGCCATGATTGTCAGCGGCCACAGCGGCCGGACAATCGTCGACACTGCCACAAGCATGAAGGCCGATTGTATCGTTCTCGGCTCACATAAACCCGGCCTGATCGATTATCTGCTTGGCTCCACCGCCGCCCGTGTTGTGCAACACGCGCCCTGTGCCGTGCATGTTGCACGCTATTAATCCTCACTAGCCCCGTTAACCCCAACGTCCCGTCTTAAGACGCAATCAGGAGACCAAAGACCTTGAGTATCAGCAAGAAGATCGTGGATGACTTTGTCGCCAACGATGTATCATTCATCACGACTGTGCCGTGTAAACAGTTGGCCGGTGTCATCGACGAAGTCGAAGCGCGGCCCGAAATCTTTCACATCCCGTCCAACAAGGAAGACGAAGGCATGGGCCTGTGTGCCGGTGCCTTCATGGGCGGCAAACGCCCTGCGATCATCATGCAGAACACGGCGATCGGTGTGACCATCAACACGCTGGCCACATTGACCCAGTATTACCGCATGCCACTGCCGATGCTGATCAGCTATCGCGGTGAACTGCGCGAACCGGTGGCCTGTCAGGTCGAAATGGCCGTGCACACCAAGGCGCTGCTGAACCAGCTGAATATTCCGACCTATCACTTCCACGAGGAAAGCGACGCGGATGAACTGGATGCGATCCTGAAATACACCTTCATGTGCAACAAACCTGTGGCGATCCTGACGGATGCGTCCTTCTGGGGAGGCTACGGCGACCAATGATCCGTTCAGAAATCCTACGCGAAATCGCGCCAATCCTGCATGACCATCTGGTTGTCTGTAACATCGGTCTACCCAGCCAAGAGCTGCATATGATCGACGACAACGCCAAGAACTTTTACATGCTCGGCACTATGGGCCTATCATCCTCTATCGGGCTGGGCCTTGCTTTGGCACAGGACAAGACTGTCATCTCTATCGACGGCGACGGTTCTGTTCTGACGAACCTTGGCACGTTGCCGACGATTGCAAACAACGTGGCCGACAACTTCATCCTGTTGATCGTCGACAACGGCTCTTACGGCTCCACCGGCGACCAGCCGACTTATGCTGGCAAAAAGACCAAGCTCGAGAATGTCGCAAAGGCCTGCGGCTGTGAGAACGTTGTGGTGTGCCAAGATGTCGACACTGGCAAAGTGTTGCAAGAAGCCATCGACAGCAAGCAGATGACGATCATCGTGACCAAATGCGATAGCGGCAACATCAAGCTTCCTGTTATCACGATGGACCCCGTTGTGATCCGCGACCGTTTCATGAAGGTCGTGGCAAGCTAAATGGCAACAAAGATCCATTCCAGCGAAGACGCCCGCCGTCTGGCGCGCAAACGTCTTCCCTGGATGGTCTTTGATTACATTGATGGCGCCGCTGGCGCCGAAACAGGGGCCGCACGCAATCGTGCGGCCTTTGACAATCTGGAGTTGCGTCCGCGCATCCTGCGGGATGTGAGTGACCGGTCCCTCACTGTCCCGCTTTGGGGTAAGCCTGCAAAAGCGCCCTTCGGGATCAGCCCGATGGGCATGTGCAACCTCTCTGGTCCGGGCGCGGATATGATGCTGGCACGGCTGGCTGCACGGGAGAATGTCCCGCTGGGTGTGTCTACCGTGGCATCAACCGCGATGGAGCCCCTGATCGAGGAGGCTGAGGGCAACGCTTGGTTCCAGCTTTACTTCAGTGGCGATGGCGCCGGGACCTTCAAACTGGTCGAACGGGCCAAGGCCGCAGGGTATGAAACCATCGTCCTGACCGTTGACGTGGCAGAGGTAGGCCGCCGCCCGCGCGAATTGCGCCACGGCTTTACCATGCCGTTCAAGATCGGACCCAAGCAATTCATCGATTTTGCGCTTCATCCGCGCTGGTCACTGACGTCGCTTTACGCGGGCAAACCGCAGATGGCGAACTTTGCTATGGACGGCTACGATTTCGACCGCACCGAAAGCCGCGCGAGGGCTGACTGGGATACGCTGACGCGCCTGCGGGATATGTGGCCGGGCAAGCTGGTCGTCAAAGGCGTGCTGGATGCCGAAGATGCTGTCGCTCTCAAGTCTGCGGGTGTTGATGCGATACAGGTGTCAAGCCACGGATCGCGGCAACTCGACAGCGCACCGCCTCCCATCCTGGAACTGGCGAAGATCAGACAAGCAGTCGGCCAGAACTACCCCCTGTTCTACGATACCGGCCTGCGCAGCGGTGAGGACGTGGTGAAAGCCTACGCCCAAGGCGCAAACTTCACCTTCTTCGGCCGCATCCTGCAATTCGCCATCGCCGCGGGCGGTGAAGACGGACTGCGCGAGCTTTGGAGCGTCCTACGCAATGAAACCAGCATCACGCTGGCACAGATCGGAAAGCGGTCGCTCGTCGATGACACGACAGCGAACCGCTAGTCACGTGGCCCGTTTATGCAGCCATTGATCCTTTCGTTTCGGTTCCGTCAAAAGCAACCCACCTCAGATCACCGTCATAACGCTGGTCCATCGCACCGTTCGCATCCAGCGCGAACAGATGCAGCCAGCGATTATCGAAAAGTGCACGCACATTTGGATGCTCTTCAAGGATCGCAGTGATCGCCTCTGCCGGTGCTTCAACACAAACGGACAGCCGCAACGGATCATGTGCATAGCCCGTCCCATCAAAGACCGACTGCCATGGCAGCCCGCCACGCAAGACACCGCCATTGCCTTCGACCACGCCGATACCACCCGTGACATTGTGCAAAAGTTTGTTGCCTGCCCCAAAGATATGCGGGGCAACGACAGACCCATAGTATTGCAGGCTGATCCAGCTTGCGACGACAAC
>NZ_JAWOAN010000168.1:0-7670 GCF_046498525.1 Yoonia sp. | reverse complement strand
TGACCGTCGGCTTTGGCGCGGCCTTTCTATTGCCCGATGGGGTGCAGGAATGGATCATTGCGGAATGAATACATGAGGAGAGCGCACGCCATGAAACTACAGCTGATGCCCTTGGCTATGGGGGCGCTGATGGGGCCACTACTGCGCGTGGCGCGCTTGCACCGGCCATCACCGCGGCACTTCAGCACCGTGCTGGCCAGCGCAATTGTTGTGGCAGGCGGCGTGCATCTTTTCATCCAAGGGATCAACTGATGGATTTGTCGTCAATCAACCCGATCCTTCTTTTGGCCTCGCTCATGGTGGCGGCTACCCCGATTTTGCTGGCCTCCATTGGTGAATTGGTCGTGGAACGCAGCGGCGTTCTGAACCTTGGGGTCGAGGGAATGATGATCACCGGTGCGGTCTGTGGTTTTGTGGTGGCCGTCAACACTGGCTCGCCATGGGTCGGCTTTGTGGGGGCGGCTATTGGCGGCGCTCTCTTGTCGCTCGTCTTCGGCTTTCTGACGCAGGTCCTGCTATCGAACCAGGTCGCCACCGGCCTCGCGCTCACGCTCTTCGGCCTTGGGCTCTCGGCGCTTCTGGGGCAAGGCTATATCGGGATCAAGGCGCCAGAGTTTCCGGATTGGCACATCCCCGTTTTGGGCGACATACCGATCATCGGTCCAATCGTGTTCCAGCATGACCCGATGGTCTATGTCGGGCTGGCCATCGTGGCAGGCGTCTGGGCCCTTCTGAAATACAGCCGCGCCGGGTTGATCCTGCGGGCAGTCGGCGAAAACCACGAAGCCGCCCATGCCTTGGGCTATCACGTCGTCCGCGTACGGATGCTGGCGATCATGTTCGGCGGGGCCTGTGCAGGGCTGGGCGGGGCGTACCTAAGCCTGGTACGCGTGCCGCAATGGACCGAAGGCATGACAGCAGGGGCGGGTTGGATCGCACTGGCCATCGTGGTCTTTGCAAGCTGGCGTCCGGGGCGGCTTTTGCTGGGTGCCTATTTGTTCGGCGGCGTGACCGTTTTGCAGTTGAACCTGCAAGCAGCAGGCGCTGCCATCGGGGTCGAGTATCTTTCTATGGCGCCCTATCTGGCCACTATCGCTGTTCTGGTTATTATGCGGGCTGGACGTGCGCCCGGATCACTGGGACGATCTTTCCATGCCTCGCGTTGAGGCGCATCAAGACCACCAAGGGGAAAAACATGACAATGAGAACACTTCTGGCCGGGGCGACGCTCGCACTTGGCCTTGCAACAGGGGCTACAGCACAGGACACAACAACCGTTGGTTTCGTCTACGTTGGACCAATCGGTGACGGCGGCTGGACATACGAGCACAACCAGGCGCGCCTCGCCGTAGAAGAACATTTTGGCGATGCGGTTGAAACCGTCTTCGTTGAAAGCGTACCCGAGGGCCCAGACGCTGAACGCGTCATGACCCAGATGGCGCTGCAAGGAGCTGACCTGATCTTTACGACATCTTTCGGTTACATGGACCAGACGATCAACGTCGCGGCCCAGTTCCCTGACGTGAAGTTCGAACATGCAACAGGCTATAAGCGCGCCGACAATGTATCCACCTATTCTGCGCGTTTCTACGAAGGCCGCGCGGTTCAGGGGCACATCGCGGGTCAGATGACCGAAAGCAACATCATCGGTTACATCGCATCTTTCCCGATTCCCGAAGTTATCCGCGGCATCAACGCTGCCTATATCCACGCGAAGGAAGTAAACCCTGATATCGAATTCAAGATTATCTGGGCCTACACATGGTTCGACCCGGCTAAAGAGGCCGAAGCCGCTAGCGTTTTGATCGAACAGGGCGCTGATGTGATCCTGCAGCATACTGACTCGACTGCACCGCAGGCTGCAGCCCAGGCTGCCGGTAATGTTGTGACCTTCGGTCAGGCCTCGGACATGGCAGAGTTCGCACCCTTCCCACGGGTCTCTTCCATCATCGATGACTGGGCACCCTACTACATCGCCCGCACACAAGCTGTCATTGATGGCACATGGGAAAGCAAAGACACATGGGACGGCATCGGGCCGGGCATGGTCGGCATCGGCGAAATCACGGACGCGGTTCCTGCGGATGTGAAAGCCTCTGCCGAAGCCCTGATCGAACGTCTGCGGACTGGCGAATATCATGCTTTCACAGGGCCGATCAACAAACAGGATGGCTCCGTCTGGTTGGCTGACGGCGAGATCGCAGACGACGGCTCACTGGCAGGGATGAACTTCTACGTTGAGGGACTTACCGGCGAAATCCCGCAGTAGGACTTCAGCACGACAGAACCTGAAAAGCCCCGCATTTAGCGGGGCTTTTTTCTTGCGTCGGGTGTGTTGGCAGCCCGTCCCTCAAAAGCTAGGGTCCCAGACTGGGATTTATCGGTTTACTGGTGCGCGGACCCCCATCAATTCATCACAAAGCGCATTGTTGCAAAACTAACACTTGATTTGTTTGCGCTTAGGCCCCAAATGACGACTGCAGACGTTACACAACTCGACCACTGTTTTCCCTTTCGGCTACAGTCTATCGATCTTGACACTGACTCAGCCAGGCTGTCGCAATCTCGCGGACAGCATTGATACAAAAGGAAAAACACGATGGCTACTGGCACCGTGAAATGGTTTAACACAACTAAAGGCTTCGGCTTTATCGCACCCGATGGCGGCTCCAAGGACGTTTTCGTTCACATCTCCGCTGTTGAGCGCTCCGGCCTCACAGGCCTTCAGGACGACCAGAAGGTAACTTTTGACGTCGAAGCAGGCCGCGATGGCCGTGAGAGCGCGATAAACCTCGCCCTCGCATAAGCGACTTTGATACGAAAGTGCAGCGCGCGCGCGGCGCGCGCTCACTATTTGTTGTTTGCCCAGCGCGAACAAACACCAAGTTTCCTTGAAATTTTTCATGAATCGTTGCACAATTAGGTTGCGACGTTGACTAATCGACCACTGTTTCCCGTTCCCGGCCCAGTCTTTCGATCACGTTTGACCGAGCCGTTCCGCTGCAATCCCGCGAGCGGAGAACATAAGGAAACAAAGACATGGCTTCAGGCACTGTCAAATGGTTCAACACCACTAAAGGATACGGATTCATCGCACCCGATGGTGGCAGCAAGGACGTTTTCGTTCATATCTCAGCCGTCGAGCGCTCCGGTTTGACCGGGCTCAAGGATGACCAAAAGGTCAACTTTGACATCGAAGCTGGCCGCGATGGGCGGGAAAGCGCCGTGAACCTGACACTAGCCGATTAAGGCAAATTTATATTATACAGATTTTGGGGATGGGCGCCTTTGCGGGTGCCCATTTTTTATTTTCGGACGGCCTTCGCGAGGTCGAGCACCGATGGACCGATTTGCTTAACTATGATGGACACGCCCTCGGCATTGGGGTGAATGCCGTCGGGTTGTAGAAACACGGACATGCCCTCGGACATTGTACCATTTGCCCGCAGCGCGGCCGCAAAATCAGGATAAAGCGGAATACCGTATTCGGCTGCAAGTTCGGAATACATGGTTTCAAACTCCTGTTTATATGCCGGTCCATAGTTGCCTCCGACGGTCAGGCCAACCAAAAGCATCTCTACCCCGGCCCCTTGTCCTGCGGCTAGAATACCATCAAGGTTCGCGCGGCTTACCGCAGGGTCAAGCCCGCGCAGATAATCATTGCCACCCAGTGCCACGATCATCGCGTCGATTTCGGGGGTCAGTGTCCATGCCACACGGCTAAGCCCCCCTGCCGTGGTATCGCCGGAGACACCCGCGTTCACGACCTCGACATCTGCGCCCTGTGCGTGCAACCACGCTTGGAGCTGCGGGACGAACCCCTCGTGCTGGGCAAGCCCGTAGCCCGCAGTCAGACTGTCGCCCAAGGCCGCGATTTTCACGGTTTCCGCTTGCGCAAACGCCGTTGTCAGCAAAACCGCAACCGTCAACTTGCTGGCGCGTGAAACGGCCCCATATGCAAGAGCAGACACACGCACTAAGGCAGCCCTTATGATCAACCCAGTTCTTTCCATTGAAAATGCAAACTTGTCGTTGGATGGCAACGCAGGCCGCGTGGATATTTTGCATGACATTTCCATCGACGTCGCGGCTGGGGAAACGCTGGGGCTGGTCGGGCCGAGTGGGTCTGGCAAATCGTCGCTCCTGATGCTGATGGGCGGGCTGGAACAGGCGACATCGGGCAGGATCATGGCCCTCGGCCAAAATCTGACTGCGATGAACGAAGACCAGCTTGCCCTCTTTCGTAGGGATAATATGGGGGTGGTGTTCCAATCTTTCCACCTGATCCCGACAATGACCGCGCTGGAAAACGTAGCAACGCCGCTGGAACTTGCCGGTGTAAAGGATGCCTTCGACCGTGCAGAGGCTGAATTAAAGGCCATGGGCCTTGCCGACCGGATCGACCATTACCCCAACCAGATGTCGGGAGGCGAGCAGCAACGCGTCGCCCTTGCCCGCGCCTCTGCCCCGCGCCCGCAGATTTTACTGGCCGATGAGCCAACCGGCAATCTGGATGAAACCAACGGGCAGGCGATCATTGATCTGCTCTTTGATCTGCGCGACCGGCACGGCGCGACGCTGATCATGGTGACCCACGCAAATGAGCTTGCCGACCGCTGCGACCGCGTTGTGCGCCTGCGCGATGGACGAATTGATGGTCCGATGGCAAAGGCCGCTGAATGAGTCTTGCCATCGCATCCCGATTTGCCGCGCG
This sequence comes from Yoonia sp., assembly GCF_046498525.1. Lineage (GTDB taxonomy): Bacteria > Pseudomonadota > Alphaproteobacteria > Rhodobacterales > Rhodobacteraceae > Yoonia. The sequence goes on along the minus strand of NZ_JAWOAN010000168.1, from coordinate 2,956 downwards.
CGAATTACGCGGCGGATTGCGCGGATTCCGCGTGTTCTTGGCCTGCCTTGCCTTGGGTGTCGCTGCAATCGCGGCTGTGGGCACTGTGCGCGCGGGAATCGAAGCAGGCCTGAAACGCGATGGTGCAGCCCTCTTGGGTGGCGATGCCGAGGTGGAATTCACCTACCGCTTCGCTCGCGATGCCGAATTGCAATGGCTGCTGGGTATTTCGGATCAGGTATCCGAAACCGTCGACTTTCGCTCGATGGTCGTGGTCGAGCGCGACGGTGAAACGGAGCGCGGTCTGACCCAAATCCGTGCAGTTGATGACCTGTATCCTTTGATCGGTGAGGTCCAGCTCGATCCACCCATGCCTTTGCCCGATGCACTTGCCGACAAAGGCGGCGTGATGGAACGGGTTTTGGCCGACAGATTGGCGTTGTCACCCGGTGATACCTTTCGCTTGGGCGAACAGGCGTTTACCCTACGCGCGATCCTTGACCGTTATCCTGACAATGCCGCTGGCGGCTTTGGACTTGGGCCGCGGACCATCGTTTTGACCGATGATTTGGCACAATCCGGACTGATCGCGGAAGGCACACTGTTTTCCACACAATACCGGCTTGACCTGCCGGACGGTGCAGACCTGCAAGCACTGGAACAGAGTGCCGAGGCGCAGTTCCGCGACAGTGGCCTACGCTGGCGTGACAGCCGCCGGGGGGCAGGCGGCGTGGAACAATTCGTGGATCGGATCGGTGCGTTTCTCATACTTGTCGGACTGTCCGGGCTGGCCGTCGGCGGGGTTGGCGTATCGGCTGCCGTGCGTGCCTATCTTGCAGGTAAAACCGGTGTGATCGCGACGCTGAAAACACTCGGGGCCACGCGCCGTATTATCTTTCAGACCTACTTTATCCAGATCGGTGTTCTGACCCTTGCCGGTATCATGATTGGTCTGATCCTTGGGGCGGGCCTGCCTGTTCTGTTCGCGCCCGTCATCGAAGCCCGGTTACCGATCCCTGCTGTTTTCACCATCTATCCCGCTCCTCTGTTCGAAGCTGCGGTTTATGGCCTGCTTGCGGCCCTTGTCTTTACCTTGTGGCCGCTGGCCAAGACCGACGATATCCGTGCGGCAACTCTGTTTCGGGATGCTTTCACGGCCGGTGCGACACTGCCCGGGGCTCGCTATCTGGTTGCGATCGCTGCGTTGCTGGCCGCCTTGATCGGCGCGGCGATCTGGTTTTCCGGAACGGTGTTTTTGACCCTCTGGACCGCTGGTGGTATCGCGGGCGCCTTGGGTATTCTCGGGATTGCGTCCATGCTGATCCGATGGGTGGCACGCCGTTTGCGCAAACCTTCCCGCGGTCACCCTGCCCTGCGCCTTGCCTTCGGATCCATAGGTGCACGCGGGGGCGAAGCCACGTCGGTTGTTCTGTCACTGGGCCTTGGTCTGACGGTGCTTGCGGCTGTAGGTCAGATCGATGGCAATCTGCGCAGTTCTTTCTCGAATGATCTGCCGGAAGTGGCGCCAAGCTATTTCTTCGTGGATATCCAGCCCGACCAGATTGCAGGCTTTCGCGAAAGGCTCGACACCGATGAGGCTGTCAGCCGCGTTGACACTGCACCCATGTTGCGGGGCATCATTACGCAGATCAACGGTCGTCCCGCAGAAGAGGTTTCAGGCGGGCATTGGGTGACCCAAGGGGACCGGGGCATCACCTATGCCGACGCGCGGCCGACAGGCACCGAAGTCACCGCCGGAACATGGTGGCCCGAAGGCTATGACGGCCCGCCGCAGATCAGCTTTTCCGCTGAAGAGGCCACCGAGATGGGTCTGCAACTGGGTGATACGATGACTATCAACGTGCTGGGCCGCGATATTACCGCCGAAGTCACCAGCTTTCGCAATGTAAGCTGGGAAGACGCCGGTATCGGCTTTGTGCTGGCGATGAACCAAGGAGCGTTGGCCGGAGCCCCGCATAGCTGGATATCGACCGTCTATGCCGAGGAAGAAGCCGAAGCCGCGATCCTGCGCGATCTGGCCACGGCCTATCCCAACATCACCGCCATCCGCATTCGTGATGCGATCGATCAGGTCATTGAACTGGTTGGAGGTATTTCATCGGCGACACGCTATGGTGCGTTGATTACGCTTGTGACCGGTTTTCTGGTCCTGATCGGCGCGGCAGCGGCCGGTGAGCAGTCACGGACGTTCGAATCTGCCGTCTTGAAGACACTGGGTGCGCCGCGCCGCAGGATCATCACCAGCTTTGCATTGCGCGCGGCGATCCTCGGGCTTGCGGCAGGTGTTGTGGCGTTGGGTGCCGGTATTCTGGGGGGATGGGCAGTTTCGACCTTCATCATGGAAACCGGCTATGCAATCATTTGGTCCAACGCCCTGCTGATCATAGGCGGCGGCGTGCTCGCCTCGCTTCTGGCCGGGCTGGCCTTTGCGTGGCGTCCTTTGTCGGCAAAGCCGGCGCAAGTATTGCGGGCACGCGAATAAGCGATCCTTCGTTCTTGGGCTATGACAGCCTCGGTGTCGGGCCGGTTTTAGAATAAGATAAACCTGTTGGGGTTCAATCGAGCGTCGGGCGCGTTTGCAAAAGCCGCATCACATCGGCCATCTCGGGACCGCGCTCGCGGCCGGTAACTGCCTTGCGCAACGGCATGAAAAGGCCTTTACCCTTGCGCCCCGTCGCCTCTTTCACGGCAGTTGTCCATTCGCCCCACGTGTCGGATGTGTAAGGCAAGGTTGGCAACATCGCAAAGGCTTCTGCCACGAATTCGCGATCCTCGTCAGCAACAAGCGGCTTTGCACCATCACGGAAAAGCACCCACCAGTCAGCCACCTCGTCAAGGGTATTGATGTTGTCACGGACCACGTTCCAGAACGGCTCTCTGAATTCTTCGGGCACGCCAGCCGATGTCAAGACATCGGCCACGTCCGCAGAACCAAGTGTTGCAAGATAGCGGGCGG
>NZ_JAWOAN010000158.1:0-12178 GCF_046498525.1 Yoonia sp. | reverse complement strand
CGTCCCAAGACCAGATTGCCCTTTGCCGCACCCGCAATATCTGTTGCCACATCTTTGTTAACCTCTCGCGCTAGAAGCCAAGTGTGCGCGATGCGACCGGATCTGCCAAGGCACTCGCTGACCCAACGAAACATTTGACGCCCCCTGTGATCCCGCTACCGTCGTCATATATAAACAAGGTGAAGACCATGTATCCGACATACGCCCGCTCTGAACGCATTGCCGATGGCACAATGCATGCGGTCGGTGTTCTTGGCGCTATCATGGGTGCCGTCGTTTTGATTGTCTGGTCGTCAGGGCAGGCGACGGCAAGCCAGATCGCCGCAATTTCGATCTATGGTGCGACGCTGATCGCGACCTTCGTGGCGTCGGCCTTCTACCACATGACCCCATGGGAAAGCGTACGGCCGATCCTGCGCCGCTTTGACCACGCCGCGATCTATCTCAAGATTGCGGGCACCTACACACCTTTGGTCGTGCTGATCGGCAGCGGCTTTGCCTATGCGGTTCTTGCCATCGTCTGGGGGCTTGCGGTGATCGGGATGGTGCTCAAGCTGTTTTTCTGGCGCGCACCGGGGCGGTTCGGACCGGCGCTTTATCTGATCATGGGGTGGCTCAGCCTTGCGCTGATCTGGTCGCTTTGGCCGATTGTTCCGGTTTCAGCGATGATGCTGATCGCCATTGGCGGGCTGCTTTATACAGTTGGCGTGCCCTTTTACGCCAGTGAAACGATGAAGTTCTCGATCGCGATCTGGCACGGGTTTGTCGTTGCCGCGTCTGCCTGTTTCTTTGCAGCCATCGCAATCGCCACTGGGGCTATGGTGTAAGCTGCCAATTTCCCGCCGATTACGACAGGCGCCGATTGCACCCATCCCAACGCAGGGCTAGGATCGTGTCATGTTTACAATCGAACACGACTATGACGCCACCGTTGTCACCTTGGTCGACGAAGGCAAGGCCCCTCTCAGGGAAGATGTGATCGTCAACGCCTTTGATGATTGCGTGACGATCAACCAATATGATCCGCGCAAGGACGAGGTAGTGCAGATTACGCTTTCACTCACGCAGCTGCGTGATCTTGAGGCGGCCCTGGATTTGCCGGAAGGTATCTATCAATTGCGCAAGGCCTGAGCGTGGGGCACCTGCAGGAGCCTCCGGCGGAGGTATTTTTGAACATAAGAAGACAGGGCCGGGGATGACGACAGGTTTCTTCTGGGACGAGCGGTGTTTCTGGCACGGTGGCGGTAATTACGCAGGCATGTTGCCTGTCGGGGGGCTGGTGCAACCGCTTCAGGGTGGCTTGCCGGAAAGCCCTGAAACAAAACGTCGGCTCAGGAACCTGATCGAGGTGACGGGACTGGCCGCAGAACTCGCGATGCTAGGTGCCGCACCCGCAACGCGCGAAGACTTGCTGCGTGTGCATCCAGCGCATTATCTTGACGAATTCAAAGCGCTTTCGGATGCCGGCGGCGGCGAATTGGGGCGCCGCACACCCTTTGGCCCCGGTGGGTACGACCTCGCGGCGCAGTCCGCCGGACTGGCAAAGGCGGCTCTGGCCGCCGTGCTGCAGGGCGATGTCGCCAACGCCTATGCCCTGTCCCGCCCGCCCGGTCACCATTGCCTTCCGGATTACCCCAACGGGTTCTGCCTGCTCAACAACATCGGCATCGCGATCGAGGCGGCCAGGGCCGCTGGTCTGGCCCGGCGTTTCGCCGTGCTCGACTGGGATGTGCATCACGGCAATGGAACCGAGGCGGTATTCTACGACCGCGCCGATGTGCTGACAGTTTCGCTGCACCAAGAGCGCAATTACCCCGTGGATACAGGCGCTTTTGCCGATCGCGGCACCGGCGCAGGCACCGGATTCAACCTTAATATTCCGCTGCCCCCCGGCACCGGTCACCGCGGCTATCTGGCTGCGATGGAACGTCTAGCACTGCCCGCGATCCGCGATTTCGCACCCGATGTGCTGATCATCGCCTGTGGTTTCGATGCCGCCGCCAACGACCCTTTGGGGCGGATGCTGGCCACGGCCGAAACCTTTACCATGATGACCCGGCAGGTGATGGCACTGGCGCGGGATGTCTGTGACGGCAAATTTCTGATGGTGCACGAAGGCGGGTATTCGGAAACCTACGTCCCCTTTTGCGGGCACAATGTGCTGCAGGAAATGGCGGGCAGCGCAATTACCGCCCCCGACCCTTTTGCCGAGGTGTTCCCGCTACGCCAGCCTGATGCGCGGTTTGATGCGTTCGTCAATGCATGGCTGTCGGATATGGAAGCCGCACTCTGATCCGGTTGTCTTTGCCCCTACCTGCACATATCTGCCAAGAAACCACGTTAGGATCATCCATGCCCACGCCAAATCCCGCAGCGCTCGACTTTCTGCTGACACGCCGGTCGCGGCCAGCCAAGACGCTGACGGCACCGGTGCCGGACCGCGTGACGCTGGAAACATTGTTGACCGCCGCCGCCCGCACGCCCGACCACGGCAAGCTGGAGCCCTGGCGGTTTATTGTCCTGAGCAAACCAGCCTTGCAACGACTGGCCGGCATGATCCCTGCGAGAGGTGCCGCCTTGGGGATCGATCCCGACAAACGCGGCAAGGCACAGGATCAATTCGCAAACGCCGATCTGGCCGTTGCCGTCATCAGCAGCCCGAAACCGTCTGACAAGATCCCGCAAATCGAACAGGTCTATTCTGCGGGTGCCGTTTGTCTGGCGCTGCTCAATGCAGCACTTGCCGCCGGTTGGGGTGCCAACTGGCTGTCAGGCTGGGCAAGCCACGACCGGACCTTTGTGACCGAGGGACTGGACCTTGCAGACCATGAAACCGTCGCGGGGTTCATCCATCTGGGCACAGAGACAAGCGCACCACCCGAACGCCCCCGCCCTGATCTGGACGCCATCACGACATGGGCCGAGAGATGATCCTTGCATCGTTTTTCAAAGCCATCGCGCAACTGCCCGACCCGCGGTTTCGCAGTGTCTTGTGGCGCGGCATCGGTCTGACGATTGCCTTGCTGATAGGGCTTTATGCGGGGCTTCTGTGGCTGATCGAGTGGCTGACGGAAGAACCCATCACCCTGCCCGGCGTCGGCGAAGTAACATGGGTGGGCGATCTTTTGGGGTGGGGTTCGCTGGGCCTGATCATTGTGATGTCGATCTTTCTGATGGTGCCGGTCGCCTCGGCGATCACATCCATCTTTCTGGACGAAGTGGCACAGGCGGTCGAGGACAAACACTTTTCCAGCCTGCCGGATGTGCCGCATGTCAGCTTCTGGGACGGGTTGCGCGATACGGTGAACTTTCTGGCTGTGCTGATTGCGGCAAATATCTTTGCCTTCGTTCTTTATGCAATCTTCCCGTTCGCCGCGATCTTCATCTTCTACGCGCTCAACGGATTCCTGCTGGGACAGGAATATTTCCAACTGGCGGCAATGCGCCGGATCGGGCGGGCCCGCGCCAAGGAACTGCGCAAGCAACATCAGTTAAAAATCTGGCTTGCAGGATGCCTGATGGCTGTCCCGCTTTCATTTCCGCTGGTTAATCTTGTGATCCCGATTTTGGGTGCCGCGACCTTTACCCATCTTTTTCACGCGGTCAGTCGCGACTGACCTCCGGCGTCGACATCCTGTCAAACCAGTCAAAGTCGCGCACCGAGATAGCCCCCGTCAGGATCGTGCCGGCAACGATCACCCAGATCGGCAGCGCCCAAAGTGTCGTTACCTTGGCTTTCCGTTTAATATCGAAATTCGCGGGTGAAGACGCATGTGTGCCGGGTACAATTTCACCGGCCTCGCCTTGGGTGACCAAGCGCAAGGGCAGTACGATGAAGAAGACGACTGTCCAGATGACAGCAAAGAGGACGAGACCGGAGACGGGACCCAAAACAATATTCCTTATCCAAAGCGGTTAAGGTTCAGATACGCCGATTGCGCGTCAGAACAAGGGGCTAGGCCTGCTCTAATTCTATCAGACAGCCGTTGAAGTCCTTGGGGTGCAGGAAAAGCACTGGCTTGCCGTGGGCGCCGATCTTGGGTTCGCCCTTGCCCAGCACGCGCGCGCCTTCAGTCAGCAAATGATCACGGGCGGCAAGAATATCATCCACCTCATAGCAGATATGGTGGATGCCCCCTGACGGGTTCTTATCAAGAAATCCCTGAATCGGAGAGTCCTCGCCCAACGGATAAAGCAGTTCGATCTTGGTATTGGGCAGGTTGATGAAAACGACCTTCACGCCGTGATCCGGTTCAGCCTGCGGCGGGCCCACATCGGCGCCCAGCATTGTGCGGTATTGCGCGCTCGCCGCTTCCAGATCGGGAACAGCAATCGCAACATGGTTCAGACGGCCAATCATCAGCATTTCTCCTCTTTTTGTACTTTATGACGTTTGCGCATGGCGGGCGCAACGAACGATGCTGTTAACGGCCTCTTCACCTTGCGGTGCTTTCAATAAGGTTGCTGGAACAAAGGGACGAATCACAATGGAAACGCTCGACGATCTGTTATTCACCCGTGCCCCCACCGCACGCCGCCCGCTGCTGGGCCTGACCGTACTGGTCGTCGAGGACAGCCGCTTCGCAAGCGAGGCCGTCAGACTGATGTGCCTGCGATCGGGCGCGCGGATCAGGCGGGCCGACAGTCTGTCAAATGCGCGGCGGCATCTGGCGATCTACCGTCCAACCGTTCTTTTGGTGGATGTGGGGTTGCCTGACGGATCGGGGCTTTCACTCATCCGCACCGCCACGGACGCCGCACCCCGGATCAAGGTCGTGCTGGGGATGAGCGGCGAAGACCACAGCGCACAGGTTCTGGCGGCCGGTGCGGACGGTTTCATCGCCAAGCCGGTGCAAAGCCTGATGGCGTTTCAATCCGCCATTCTCGCGCATCTGCCCGTGGACCGGCAGCCCCCCTCGCCACGCGCCACCCATGATGAAACGATCCGTCCCGATCCCATCGCCTACCGCGATGATCTGAACCATATTGCGCAGGTCCTTGACGACCCCAACGACGACGGGGCGCTCGATTACGTTACGCAATTTCTGGGCGGCGTCGCAAAAAGCGCGCAGGACCATGACCTCGATGCCGCGGTCACACATCTGGCCACGCTGCGGCGTGCAGGCCGCAACCCGGATGCAGGCGTCATTGCACTGTCGCAGTTGGTGCAGACACGTCTTGCCGCGGGTGGGCCGCTTTAGCTTTCGAGTGGCAGGACGCGCAGGCGCAATTCGCGCAACTGTTCGTTCTGCGGCTCGCTTGGGGCATCCATCATCAGATCTTCGGCGCGCTGGTTCATCGGGAACATGATGACCTCGCGGATATTCGCCTCATCCGCCAGCAACATCACGATCCGGTCGATCCCCGCCGCACAGCCCCCGTGGGGTGGTGCGCCGTACTGGAACGCGTTGACCATGCCGCCAAAGCGTTTTTCGACCTCGTCCTTGCCATAACCGGCCAGTTCAAACGCCTTGAACATGATTTCGGGCCTGTGGTTCCGGATCGCGCCCGATACCAGCTCGTACCCGTTGCAGGACAGGTCATACTGATATCCCAGCACATCCAAAGGATCGCCTTCCAGCGCCTCCATACCGCCTTGCGGCATCGAAAACGGGTTGTGTTCAAAATCGATCTTGCCTGTCTCGTCATCCTTTTCATAAATCGGAAAGTCCACGATCCATGCAAAGGCAAAGCGGTTCAGGTCCGTCAGGCCCAATTCGTCACCGATCACGGTGCGCGCCTTGCCGGCAACACCTTCGAAGGCGGACGGTTTGCCCCCGAGGAAGAATGCGGCGTCGCCCAGACCAAGGCCCAGTTGCACCCGGATTGCCTCGGTCCGTTCCGGCCCGATGTTTTTGGCCAAAGGTCCGGCGGCTTCCATGCCACCGTGAACTTCACCGGACTTCATCTTGGCCTGCGCCTCTTTCACCGAAATACCCAAGTCTTGCGCGACCGCATCCGCAGTCTTTTCGCGCCAGAAGATATAGCCCATGCCGGGCAGCCCCTCTTTCTGGGCAAAGGCATTCATCCGGTCGCAGAACTTGCGGCCGACAGGTTCGCCACCCTTGCGGCGCGGCGCGGGAATAGCGCGAACCTCGGTGCCGTCCTGCTCCAGCAATTTGGCGAAAATCGCAAAGCCGGAACCGCGGAAATGGTCTGATACATCCTGCATCTTGATCGGGTTGCGCAGGTCGGGCTTGTCGGTGCCGTACCACAGGGCCGCATCGCGATACGAAATCTGCGGCCAGACCTTGTCGACGTTGCGCCCGCCGCCGAAGTCTTCGAAAATTCCCGTCAGCACCGGCTGGATCGTATCAAAGACATCCTGCTGTTCGACAAAGGACATCTCGAGGTCAAGCTGGTAGAAATCCGTGGGCGACCGGTCGGCACGCGGGTCTTCATCGCGGAAACACGGCGCGATCTGGAAATACTTGTCATAGCCCGACACCATGATCAGCTGTTTGAATTGCTGCGGGGCTTGCGGCAGCGCATAGAATTTGCCGGGGTGCAGGCGCGACGGCACCAGAAAATCGCGCGCGCCTTCGGGCGAAGATGCGGTAATGATCGGCGTCTGGTATTCGCGAAAGCCAATGTCCCACATCCGGCGGCGCATTGATGCCACGACATCGGACCGCAGCTTCATGTTGTTCTGCATCGCCTCGCGGCGCAGGTCCAGATAACGGTACTTCAGGCGGGTTTCCTCGGGGTATTCCTGATCGCCAAACACCATCAAGGGCAGCTCTTTTGACGCTCCCAACACTTCGATAGCGCGGATGAATACCTCGACTTCGCCGGTCGGCAGTTTGGCGTTGACCAATTCGGGATCACGCGCCTTCACTTCGCCGTCAATGCGAATACACCACTCGGAACGCACTTTTTCCACATCGGCAAAAGCGGCTGAATCAGGATCGCAAAGCACCTGCGTGATGCCATAATGATCGCGCAAGTCGATAAACAGGATGCCACCATGGTCGCGTACCCGATTGACCCACCCCGACAGACGCACGGTTTCACCGACATTTGCGGCGGTCAGTTCGGCACAGGTGTGGCTGCGGTAGGCGTGCATGGGTCAATTCCTCAAGGCGATTTATCGGCCCGATACACATCTTTGCTTGTGTGAAGTCAACCGCGTTTCAGAACAAACCGGCAGGCCGGTGCCCCCATCGCACAACAGGTCTGCTCTTCACAGCGCAGACGCGGATCAACCAGCGTGCCGAAAAGTACCTCGAACACCGCGCGGTGCCAGTGACACAGCGGCACATCGCTGACCTCGCCGAGTACAATCGGATTGTCCGCAATTTCAAACGTCAGCGGGCCTGCCAGATGAAACGTGCCAGAGCCCGCAAAAGTCCAGGCGTGCCTGGCAATGGCCTTTGACAACAGCCGCCCTGCCAGTCCGGCAGGCAACATTTGCAACACAAGCTGCGCCGCCTGCGGGATACGACGCGCCAGAATATACTGCGCCGTCCGCTCTCCTGCCGCCCAGGCCAGTGAAGGCGCCATTTCCGGTTCGATCGCGCGCAATGCCTGATGCACCCGCGCGGCAGGGCCTTCTGGGATCATCCCTTCATCATTGGGCGCTTCAAAGATACCCGCCGCCGCCATCACGCGGTCGCGAAAATCGGTGCCGCCTGCCCGTTCCAGAACCGGCAGCAGTTGCAGGATCGTATTCGGCCCGATCAGTCCGGTTGCCTGATTTGCATCCCTAGGCGTCCTCCATTTGGTCGGACCCGCCACCGCAGGCCTTTACCTGTGTGCCATTAGGCATCTTGAAATCGGCTTTGCGTGCCAGCGCGCGTTCCTTGCCCTGCGTCCTCACAGCCGCACGCCGCTCGGCGGCGCGGGCTGCCTTGTCTGCGCTGGCTTCCCAATCATCCATCTGCGCCTCGGCGATGGTGCGGGTTTCGTCGAACTTGAAATCAAGGTTGTTCTTGGATTGCGGGCCGGTGTACCCGACCTTGCCCAGATCATAGAAGGTCCGCGCAAATCCCGCCTTCATGAAAGCCTTGAGGCATCCCAGCAGATAGCGCCGCCGGAACCCCGTTCCGCGCCACGGATAATGAAACAGCGCCTTGCGCATATAAAACCGGCGGTAATTGTTCATCACACCATCCAGCAATTCGCCCCGCGTCATCGCGGCGGGTTTCATGATAGGGGTCACAAAATTGTACCGGCTGAAGTCGAACACCTCGACCTTGTCCTTCAATTCCTGAAACAGCGGCGTGAAAGGCCAAGGCGTATACATCGCCCAGTTCGCCAGATCGGGCTGCCAGTCCCACGCCATCTTGTAAGTCTCGTTCAGGGTCTCGGGCGTTTCATTGTCCAGCCCGACGATAAACTGCGCCTCGACCAGAATATCGGCCTCGCGCAGCAGGCGAATGGCCTCCTTGTTTTCTTCAACCTTGGTTTCCTTGTTGAACTGGTCCAGCTTCATCTGCGCGGCGGCCTCGGTCCCCAGGCTGACGTGAACCAACCCGGCCTTGCGGTAGAATTTGAGCAAGTCGCGATCGCGGTAGATATCCGTGACCCGCGTGTTGATCCCCCATTTTATCTTGTCCGGCAAACCACGGGCAATCAGCTCTTCACAGAACTGGATGAATTTCTTGCGGTTGATGGTGGGTTCCTCATCGGCAAGGATAAAGAAACCGACCTGTTGTTCATTCACCAGACGTTCAATTTCGTCGACCACCTTTTTGGGGTCGCGCACACGGTAATCACGCCAGAATTTCCACTGGCTACAGAACGAACAGGTAAAGGGGCAACCGCGCGCCATGTTGGGGATTGCGACGCGCGTGTTCAGCGGAATGTAGATGTATTTCTCCCATTCCAGAATAGTCCAGTCCGGGTCGATCCCGTCCAGATCCTTGACCGTGCTGGCGGCGGGGGTCGCGACTATTTCTTCGCCATCAATAAAAGCAAGGCCCTTGATCTGCCGTTTCTCCGCAGGCCAACGGCCATCACGGACCGCGCACATCAGCTCGGTCACGATCTCTTCGCCTTCACCACGCACGATGACATCCACCCAAGGGGCCTCGGACAGAACCTGTTTATACATGAATGTCGCATGGACCCCGCCCATCACCCGCAGGGCGTCGGGGACTTGTTCCTGCGCGATCCGCAGCACCTCTTCGGCCTTGTAGATCGATGGGGTAATCGCCGTCACACCCACCACATCGGGCTGCAACGCACTGATTTTTTCAGCCAGATCATCATCCGACAGATCATTCGTCATTGCATCGATGAAATGAATATCCTCAAACCCGACACGCCGCAAAGAGCCCGTCAGATAAGCAACCCAGGCCGGCGGCCAACTGCCTGCAATTTCGGCCCCGCCCGAGCGGTAATTTGGATGAACGAACAGAATGCGCATGGGCGACTCCCTTATGTGTCTAATTTAATTTACACACATGGGTGTCAGATTTTGTTGACACAGATCAAATCCGCCGCTGTCGACCACCAAGCCCATCAATTCCCGGACAAAGGTGAACTCCCTCTTGCACCCGGACGCACCATCCCTATAACCCACGAGGATTTGCATATTCTGGGGGCCTATCATGCCAAAACGTACCGACATAAAGTCGATCATGATCATCGGCGCGGGGCCCATTATTATCGGCCAAGCCTGCGAGTTCGACTACTCCGGCGCGCAAGCCTGCAAGGCGCTGCGCGAAGAGGGTTACCGCGTTATTCTCGTCAACTCCAACCCCGCGACCATCATGACCGATCCGGGGCTGGCGGACGCCACCTATATCGAACCGATCACACCCGAAATCGTCGCCAAGATCATCGAGAAAGAGCGCCCCGATGCGCTGCTTCCCACGATGGGCGGGCAGACCGGATTGAACACATCGCTGGCCCTTGCCGACATGGGGGTGCTGGAAAAATACGGCGTCGAAATGATCGGGGCCAAGCGCGAAGCCATTGAAATGGCAGAAGATCGCAAGCTGTTCCGCGAAGCCATGGACCGTTTGGGCATCGAAAACCCAAAGGCCACGATCATCACCGCCCCCGAAGTGGACGGCAAGCGCGACATCAAAGCGGGCCTGCAGATGGCCATCGAGGCCATCGAATATGTCGGCCTGCCCGCCATCATCCGCCCCGCGTTCACCTTGGGCGGCACCGGCGGCGGCGTCGCTTACAATCGCGAAGAGTACGAATACTACTGCCGCACCGGAATGGAGGCGTCACCCGTCGGTCAAATCCTTGTCGATGAATCGCTTCTGGGCTGGAAAGAATTCGAAATGGAGGTGGTGCGCGACAAGGCCGATAACGCCATCATCGTCTGCGCCATCGAAAACGTGGACCCCATGGGCGTGCACACCGGCGATTCGATCACTGTCGCACCCGCACTGACCCTGACGGACAAGGAATACCAGATCATGCGGACCCACAGCATTAATGTGCTGCGCGAAATCGGGGTCGAAACGGGCGGGTCCAACGTGCAATGGGCCGTGAACCCCGAGGACGGGCGCATGGTCGTGATCGAAATGAACCCGCGCGTGTCGCGCTCATCGGCGCTGGCATCCAAAGCAACGGGTTTCCCCATTGCCAAGATCGCGGCGAAACTGGCAGTAGGCTATACGCTGGATGAATTGGACAACGACATCACCGGCGTCACTCCGGCCTCTTTCGAGCCGACGATCGACTATGTCGTCACCAAAATTCCGCGCTTTGCCTTTGAGAAATTTCCGGGCTCCGAACCGCATCTGACAACGGCGATGAAATCCGTAGGCGAGGCGATGGCCATCGGTCGCACCTTCCACGAGTCCATGCAAAAGGCACTGGCGTCGATGGAAACCGGCCTTACCGGATTTGACGACATCGACATCCCCGGCGCGCCCGATGCCGCCGCCATCACCAAGGCGCTGGCGAAACAGACGCCCGACCGTATCCGCGTCATCGCCCAGGCGATGCGGCACGGCCTGTCGGACGACGACATCTTTGCCGTGACGAAGTTCGATCCATGGTTCCTTGCCCGTATCCGCGAAATCATCGAAGAAGAAGCCAACATCATCAAAAATGGCCTGCCCCTGACAGAACACGGACTGCGTGCGGTCAAGATGCTTGGCTTTACCGACGCACGCCTTGCCAAATTGACAGGCCGCGCCGAAGATCAGGTGCGGCGCGCGCGCCACAACCTCGGCGTCAACGCCGTGTTCAAACGGATCGACACCTGCGCCGCCGAATTCGAGGCGCAAACACCCTACATGTACTCCACCTACGAATCCCCCGTCATGGGCGAGGCGGAATGTGAGGCGCGGCCCTCGGACCGTAAAAAAGTGGTCATCCTCGGCGGCGGCCCCAACCGCATCGGACAAGGGATCGAGTTCGATTACTGCTGTTGTCACGCCTGTTTCGCCCTGACCGATCAGGGCTACGAAACCATCATGATCAACTGCAACCCCGAAACGGTTTCAACCGATTACGACACCTCCGACCGGCTCTATTTCGAACCGCTGACGTTCGAGCATGTCATGGAAATCCTTCGGGTCGAACTGGAGAACGGCACCCTGCACGGTGTGATCGTGCAATTCGGCGGGCAGACCCCGCTCAAACTGGCCAACGCGCTGCATGATGCAGGCATCCCGATCCTCGGCACCACGCCGGACGCCATCGACCTTGCCGAAGACCGCGAGCGGTTCCAGCAGCTTGTGCAGAAACTGGGCCTGAAACAGCCGCACAACGGCATCGCATCGACCGATCAGGAAGCCTTTGAAATCGCCAAGGATATCGGCTTCCCGCTGGTGATCCGCCCGTCTTACGTCCTCGGCGGGCGCGCTATGGAAATCGTACGCGATCAGGCACAGCTGGAACGCTATATCTCTGACGCCGTGGTTGTTTCGGGCGACAGTCCCGTTCTGCTCGACAGCTACCTTTCGGGTGCGGTCGAAGTCGATGTCGACTGCCTGTCCGACGGCAACACCACCCATGTTGCAGGCATCATGCAGCACATCGAAGAGGCCGGGGTGCACTCTGGCGACAGCGCTTGTTCGCTGCCCCCCTACTCGTTGTCCGACGCCATGATCGCCGAGATTCGCATCCAGACCGAGGCGCTGGCCAAGGCGCTCAACGTCGTGGGCCTGATGAACATCCAATTCGCCGTGAAGGACGAAACCGTCTACCTGATCGAGGTAAACCCCCGCGCATCCCGCACCGTGCCTTTTGTTGCGAAAGCCAC
>NZ_JAWOAN010000135.1:0-7643 GCF_046498525.1 Yoonia sp. | reverse complement strand
CGCCGCACGGATTCGTCCGTCAGGAAAGGGTGGGGTTCGGCCGCAGTGGAGCGTGTCTCGGGCGGCAGGCTTGGCGACGGGTTGGTCAGGTTGACCTCGATCCGTTCCACCAGCGTCCCGAATGCGGAAACGGGTGTGCCCATTCCGGCCTCGGCCATGGAACTGATTACATCCGGTGCGAGTTGCAGGTTCCATGCGTAGTCGAATTCGCCTGTCTCAAGCACGGCACGTCCGGCTGCTGTTGCGTCACCGCCACCTTTGAAGGTCACCGTCGCAAAGGCCGGTTTGTTCGGGTCGCGGTAGTAGGGGTTGGCTTCGAGCTGGATCACGTCATTGGTGCGGAAATCCGTGACCACAAAAGGGCCGGTGCCGATCGGGCCAAAGTTGGCATCCGTGCATTCGGGCGCACGTGCACCAAGACAGTCGGCAAACTGCGCCGCCTGAATGATCGGTGACTGACCGCCGACCATCGGGCCATAGGGGTTCGGCTGTGGTGCGCCGAAGGTGATCTTGACTGTCAGATCGTCCAAAGCTTCGACATCGGTGACGCCGTTATATTTGGACAGCTGTGCGCAACCGCCTTCGGGGTGCATGCAGTAATCCGCCGTGAATACCGCGTCGGCTGATGTGACCGGCGTGCCGTCAGACCACAAAAGGCCCTCTTTCAGCTTCCATGTGATCGAAGTCAGGTCCTCGGATACGCCGCCGTTGGCGACTGTCGGGATTTCTTCGGCCAGA
Source organism: Yoonia sp. (assembly GCF_046498525.1). Lineage (GTDB taxonomy): Bacteria > Pseudomonadota > Alphaproteobacteria > Rhodobacterales > Rhodobacteraceae > Yoonia. The sequence goes on along the minus strand of NZ_JAWOAN010000135.1, from coordinate 6,905 downwards.
AACGGCACCAGTGCGCCGGTTTCATTGTAACGGGCCAGTGGTTCGATAATGATTGACGAGGCTTCGACGTCCTTGGTGCCGCCCGACAGGAACGGATTGAGGATTGATGGCGCCTGCCAATAGATGATGTTGAGCTGGCCATCGCGACCGCGTTCGCCTTCATGCGCATCAGCATATGCCAATTGCGCAACGGCAACCGTCCCGACAGCGCCCATCAGGGCTGTTCTGAGGTTCATGTTGTCTTCTCCTTGTTGGTGCTGTGTTTTAACTCTTGACCTGTCGTTGCGTCGGCAGTGTCGTTTGACTAGTTATAAAGATGGCAGGCCGTGAACCGGCCGGGACGTACTTCGCGATAGGCGGGCTCTACATCCTTGCAGATATCCATGACGGACGGGCAGCGTGTGCAGAAGTTGCAGCCCTTGGGTGGATTGGACGGAGAGGGGACATCGCCCTTGAGGATGATACGCTCGTTCCTGCGCGCAAGGCTGGGGTCCGGCTCTGGCACCGCAGAAAGAAGCGCCTTGGTATAGGGGTGCAGAGGATCGGCATAAAGGTGTTCGCGCGAGGCCAGTTCAACCACTTTGCCCAGATACATCACGGCGACGCGGGTGGCGATGTGGCGGACCATCGACAGGTCATGGCTGATGAACAGATAGGTCAGACCAAATTGTTCCTGAAGGTCTTCGAGCAGGTTCACCACCTGCGCCTGAATGGATACATCAAGCGCCGCAATAGGTTCATCGCAAACGATGAACTTGGGGTTCAACACCAATGCGCGCGCAATCCCGATCCGCTGGCGCTGCCCGCCCGAGAAAGCATGTGGATAGCGTTTGGCAAACTTGCGGTTCAACCCGACCGCATCCATCAATTCACCTACCTTTTCACGCTTTTCCGCGTCGTTCAGCTTGGTGTGTTCGTCCAGCGGTTCCTTGATGATGTCCTCGACCGTCATGCGCGGATTGAGCGATGCCTGCGGGTCCTGAAACACCATCTGCATAGTCGGGCGCATCTCGCGCAATTTCGACTGCGGGGTCGTACCGATTTCCCTGTCATCAATCTGGATCGATCCGGATGTGATATCGTAAAGCCGCAATATCGCGCGGCCACATGTGGACTTGCCGCAACCGCTTTCGCCGACCAATCCAAGCGTTTCGCCCTCGAATACATCGAAACTGACACCATCGACGGCCTTCACCTCGCCCACGCGACGGCGCAGCAGGCCGGCATAGATGGGAAAATGCATCTTCAGGTCCCGCACACTGACCAGTGGTTTCCGACCGGCGTCAAACATCGCGCGGGGCTCCTGTGCGGGCGTCGAAGAAACAGGCGGTGTCATGGCCATTTCCCACATCATAGCGCGGCGGGTTTTCGCGGGCGCAGCGGTCGAACGCCACATCGCAGCGGTCGCGGAAGGTGCAGGCATTCGGCGCACCGGTCATGATCGGCGGCTGACCCTCAATGATGGTCAGTCGCGGGGCGCGTTCGCCGTGAATGGTCGGGATCGTTTTCAGCAGTGCGCGGGTGTAGGGGTGTTGCGGGTTTGAAAACAACTCGTTTACCGGTGCGTGTTCGACAACCTGGCCACCGTACATGACAATAACACGGTCTGCGATGCCCGCAATGACACCCAGATCATGCGTGATCCAGATCACGGCCATGCCCAGCTTGTCACGCAGGTCTTTCATCAGTTCAAGGATTTGTGCCTGAATGGTGACGTCCAGCGCTGTCGTCGGTTCGTCAGCGATCAGAACTTGCGGATCACACGCCAGCGCAATCGCGATCATCACGCGCTGGCGCATACCGCCGGAAAACTGGTGTGGATAATCCGATAGCCGTTGTTTGGCGTCAGGAATACCAACCAATTCGAGCAACTCTTGAGAGCGGAGGGCAGCCTGTTTCTTGCTCATCCCCATATGCTTGCGCAGGGGTTCCATGATCTGAAACCCGACGTTGTAAACCGGGTTGAGCGATGTCATCGGATCCTGAAACACGAAACCGATCTTGCACCCGCGCACGGATCGCAGCGTCTCGGGCGAGACATGCAGCAGGTCCTTGCCATCGAACTGCACCGATCCACGGCGCACTTCGGCAGGCGGGGAAGGCAGCAACCCCAGCAGCGACATCATCGTGACGGACTTGCCGGAACCGCTCTCGCCCACAACGCCCAGCAATTCGCCGGGGCGGAGCGAGAAGCTCACATCATTGACGGCGTGGACTTCGCCACCACGTGTTTGGAAAACTGTCTTGAGGTCCCGGACATCCAGGACGGGCAGCGCCCCTTCGGGCATATGTGAACCTCCCAGATGGTTCGGTGTCATTTTTTCTTTTGCGCGCCGGTATTTTTGAATCCGGTCGCGATTATCCATAACGGTATCATCAAATTCTGATCCCGCAAGCTGTTTCCGGTTTGCAGAGGGGCTTTGAACAGGTCACACTCTGACTGCCCGTGCTTTGCAGGATTTGTCGCGAAAACGGGCTGAGCTTTGAAAGGACCGCAATGACCCTGACTGCCAGAGACCTGATGGATCGCTTGGTCGGCTTTCCAACAGTCAGTCGTGATAGCAATCTTGAACTGATTGATTTTGTTGATGATTACTTGAAAGGGTTTGGCGTCGAATCTACCCGCGTCCCCAATGATGATGGCACGAAGGCGGCACTTTATGCCAATATCGGACCACAGATCGATGGCGGTGTCGTTTTGTCGGGGCACACCGATGTCGTCCCTGTGGATGGACAGGCTTGGGACACGGACCCGTTCACGGTGACCGAGCGGCAAGGCAAACTTTACGGGCGTGGCACCTGCGATATGAAAGGCTTTGATGCTTTGGCGTTGTCTGCCGTCCCGCTGGCGCTGGAACGCGGCATCAAGCGGCCCCTTCAAATCGCTTTGAGCTATGACGAAGAAGTCGGCTGCACCGGCGCGCCGCCGATGATCGATCATATGATCGCAATGGGTCTGCCCCGCGCCGATACCGTGATTGTGGGGGAACCGTCGATGATGAGGGTCGTCACCGGACATAAGGGCGGGATCGGCTACAAGATGCATTTTCGCGGGTTCGAGGTGCATTCCTCGCTTGCACCTACGGGCGTCAGCGCGGTCATGATGGCGGCCAAGCTGATCAACTGGGCCAACGAGGTGAACGCCGAAAATGCGGCCCGAATACCCGGCGAACTGGCCGCAGATTTTTTTCCGCCCTACACGACACTGCATGTGGGCACGATCAACGGCGGTACCGCGCATAACATCACGGCCAAGGACTGCTACTTTGGTTTCGATTTCCGGATTGTGCCGGGCGAAGACATCGCTGAATGGCAGGTTCGTTTCCTTACCAAGGTGTCCGAACTGGAAGCCGAGATGCAGTCGGTGCGCCCGGAGGCCGGGATCACTGCCGAACAGTATTTTTACGTGCCGGGTCTTGTGCCGGAACCCGATGGCAAGGCCGAGGCCTTGGTCCGCAGGCTGACCGGCGAAAACGCCAACAATGTGGTCAGCTACGGCACAGAGGCCGGTCAATTTCAGGAGCGCGGCTACTCGGCCGTGATCTGCGGGCCCGGCGATATCGCACAGGCACACCAGCCGAACGAATTCATTACCATTGACCAGTTCCAGCAAGGCGAGGCATTTATCGCACGACTGGTGGATATGCTTGCCGACTGAGTCACCTTCACAAACACCGCAACGGAGAACCACAAAATGCCTGTCAAGAACCGCTTTGCCGAATTGCTTCCTGAAATTACCGCTTGGCGGCACGATCTGCATGAAAATCCTGAAATCCTGTTCGAGACGCATCGCACCTCGGCGATTGTCGCGGAAAAACTCAGGGAATTCGGCTGTGACGAAATCGTCACGGGCATTGGACGCACCGGCGTCGTTGGGGTGATCAAGGGCAAGTCGGACACATCAGGCAAGGTCATCGGCCTGCGTGCTGATATGGATGCGCTGCCAATGCAGGAACACACGGACCTGCCCTACAAATCCAAGGTCGACGGCGCGATGCATGCCTGCGGGCATGACGGACACACAGCGATGCTGCTGGGTGCCGCGAAATACCTGTCCGAAACGCGCAACTTCGACGGCACAGTCGTCCTGATATTTCAGCCTGCCGAAGAAGGCGGAGGAGGCGGCAAGGAGATGTGCGACGATGGCATGATGGACCGCTGGGGGATTCAGGAAGTCTACGGCATGCACAACTGGCCTGGCCTGCCGGTGGGCGAATTCGCGATCCGGCCCGGCGCTTTCTTCGCGTCTGCCGATCAGTTCGAAATGGTGATCGAAGGCAAAGGTGGCCATGCCGCCAAGCCACACCTCGCGATCGACACAACCGTGGTCGCCAGTCATGTGGTCATCGCTCTGCAAACCATTGCTTCGCGTATCGTCAGCCCCGTTGAACAGGTCGTCGTGTCGGTCACCAGTTTCGAAACATCCTCCAAGGCGCACAACGTGATCCCCCAGACAGTGCACCTGCGCGGCACCGTCCGCGCGCTGTCCGATGAAACCCGCGATCTGGCAGAGAAATCCCTGATCGATATTGCGCAAGGAACGGCCGCCGCCTTTGGCGCAACCGCCACCATCAACTACAAGCGCGGTTATCCGGTCATGGTCAACAGCGTGGCGCAAACCGAATTTGCCGCAGAGGTCGCCACGTCTATCGCAGGAAAATGCGGATTTGCCGATTACACGATGGGCGGAGAGGACTTTGCCTTCATGCTTCAGGAACGCCCCGGTGCCTACATCTTTGTGGGCAACGGTGAGGGTGCCGATGTGCATCACCCGAAATATGTGTTCAGTGATGAAGCAATGCCTGCGGGCTGTTCTTGGTGGGCCGAGATCGTGGAACAGCGGATGCCGGCAACCTGATGTGGGAAGACCGTTACCGCGCGAGTGATGACTATCTTTTCGGAACTGCTCCTGCCGCCATTCTGCCCGACAACCCGTGGCTTGTGAGGCAGGGTGCCAGCGCCCTTTGCGTGGCTGACGGGGAAGGGCGCAACAGCGTCTATCTGGCAATGCAAGGCATGCAGGTGACATCCTTTGATCCGTCACCGACAGCCGTCAAGCGCGCGCAGCACCTTGCGCGCGATGCAGGTGTCGTGGTCAACACCCATGTGGCCGACTGGGACGGATGGGACTGGACGCAGCAATACGATATGGTTGCGGGGATTTTCATCCAGTTTGCAGGCCCCGATTTTCGGGAGCGCCAGTTTGCAGACATGCAGTCGGCGTTGCGACCGGGTGGCAGAATCCTTTTGCACGGGTACCGGCCAGAACAGGTCGGGCGCGGCACAGGCGGCCCGCCTAACGTTGAAAACATGTATACAGAGGCACTTTTGCGCGATGCCTTTGCCGGATGGACGATAGAGCGGTGTTGCGCCTATGAAAAAGACCAGCGTGCAGGCAGCGGCCATGTGGGGCAGGCGGCCCTGATCGATTTCGTGGCGCGCAAACCGTAAGGTGGGTCAAGACCCGCCTTACCTTATCCGCCCGTATGCGACATATGGCGCCTGACCTGCCCGTCGACCTGCTGGCGCGAATAGTCGAAATCATGGCCCTTGGGCTTCAATGCAATCGCCGCGCGGATTGCGCTTTCGAGGTCTGCATCCGCCTCTGATGCGCGCAGCGGCGCACGCAGGTCGGAGTGTCCTTCCTGTCCCAGACAGGTGTAAATTTCGCCCGTGCAGGTGATCCGCACGCGGTTGCAGCTTTCGCAGAAATTATGGCTGAGCGGGGTGATGAAACCGATCTTCTGGCCGGTCTTTTCAACCCGGACATAGCGCGCAGGCCCGCCCGTTTTTTCGGGCAGATCGGTCAATTCAGAGCGTTCTGCAAGACGCGCACGCAAATCCTTGAGCGACCAGTATTGGCCAAAGCGGTCCTCGTTGCCAAGATCGCCCATCGGCATGACCTCGATGAAGGTCAGGTCCATATCACGCGCAGCACACCAGTCGGTCAGTGCCTCAAGCTCGTCTTCGTTGAAGCCTTTCAGCGCAACCGTGTTGATCTTGACCCGCAACCCGGCTTTTTGCGCGGCATCGATCCCGCGGATCACCTGCGGCAGGCGGCCCCAGCGGGTAATTTCGGCAAATTTCACCTCGTCCAGCGTATCAAGCGAGATATTCACGCGGCGTACACCGGCGGCAAAAAGGTCATCCGCAAATTTTTCAAGCTGGCTGCCGTTTGTGGTGAGCGTAAGTTCGCGTAGAGCGCCGGTTTCCAGATGCCGCGACATGCTCCGGAAGAATGTCATGATATCGCGGCGCACCAAGGGTTCGCCTCCGGTGATCCGCAACTTGCGTACGCCAAGACGCACAAAGGCCGAACACATGCGATCCAGTTCCTCCAGCGTCAAAAGCTCTTTCTTGGGCAGAAAAGTCATATTTTCCGACATGCAGTAAACACAGCGGAAATCACAGCGGTCCGTCACGGAGACGCGCAGATATTCGATGGTGCGGGCGAACGGGTCGATCAATGGCTGGGTCATAAACCTAACCTAAGTGCGGGCGGAGGACTGCGCAAGCGCCATCGGCCCCGTTGCGCGGGTCGCATCCGCGACATACTGTGACCGTATGAGAATGATCTTGATCCTGCCCGCTTTGGTGCTTTCCGGTTGCGCGTCGCCCTCTTTGCAGGGGTTCTTTGGCGCGGAGCCCGCAGCAGCCATGCCCGCGCCGACGCTGGACCCGACCCCGCCGCCAAAGCCGCCGGTGACGGCAGTTACGGCCGCGCAGTTCGATACCACAAGTGACGCCGACCGCGCAGCAGCGGTTGCCGCTACGGAACCAGCCGTCGCACGTGCGCTGGGCACCACGATCGCCTCGCTGGGGTCACCGGCAGAGCCGGGCATCTGGTTGAAAACACCCTTGGTGACAAAGTTGACCGCAGGCCGCGTTACTCATCAGGGCAGGAC
>NZ_JAWOAN010000120.1:0-7492 GCF_046498525.1 Yoonia sp. | reverse complement strand
GTCTGCACCCCATTGCTCAGCCTGCCAATCTTCATCTATGCGCGAGAGCGCCCAAGCCTCTTCAGGCGCGATGGCCTTTCGCGTGACGGCAAGCGCAAGAACCAGTGATCCCGACAAGCTGATCAGGTCATGCACCCCCGCCAAGGCAAAATCATCGAATGCCGCGACTTCCTTAGCCAGCTTTGCGAGCGCATCCGGCTTTTGCACCACATGCATTACGCCTTCGCCCACCGAAAGCCGCGCGCCGAGCGTCTCGGCGGCCCAATCCAGCATCGGATCCCAGCCCTCGGCCTGTCGCTTGATCAAACCTTCAGGGCCTGCAGCGCGATAGCAAAGCAAGTCACTGTCACCATATTCTGAAAGTAAATCAATTACTTCGACGCGCTGCGTACTGACCTTGTCAATCGCGGCATTCGCCCCGCGTGTCACAGGCATGGTGCGTGGATCAATGAGCTTTTCCTGCGCGTCCCATTCTTGTGCAATGGCCTCTGCCAGCGCCTGTGTCGGCAACGTCAAGGCCGCTTTCGCAGGCGTTCGCACCGCGCGTCCGTCCAGTCTTACGGTGAACCCGCCTTCACAGGCTTCGACCTGCGCCTGTTTCCAAAAGCGTTTGGGTTGCCAGTCACTCATTGTTCAAGGCCCTATCAGTTGGTCCACAGCGGCCGCCAGCGCCGCGAAATCTTCGATCATCGCATCCGGCCTCAAGGCCTCGGCAGCGTGATAGCCCCATGTGACCCCGATCTTGCTGATACCGGCCGCGCGCGCCATATCCATGTCGTAGGTCGTGTCGCCCAGCATGACGGACTTTTGCGGCACCACGCCGGTTTCATTCAGAGCCGTCAGGATCATCGAGGGGTTCGGCTTGGACGGATGATGATCCGCCACCTGTTCGGAATGGAATACGCCTGTCAGACCGTGCCGCTCCAGAACCTTATCCAGACCACGCCGGGATTTGCCCGTCGCAACAGCGAGCAAGGTGTGATCCTGCGCGCGCAAGATATCCAGCGCATCCAGCGCGCCGGGAAACAATGGCCCCAGTTCCTGATTGTCGCTCCGCAGACTGACAAAGGCGTCCTTATAGGCTTCCACCATCCGCCCACGTTGCGATGGGTCAACTTCAGGGCAAAGCACACTGAATGCCTCGGCCAACGACAGGCCCACAATAGACAGAACAGCAGCGCGATCCGGCAGCGCGATGCCTTCCGAGGCGAAGGCCAAGGTCATCGCGGCCATAATCTCGGCCTGACTGTCGACAAGCGTGCCGTCGACGTCAAAGATCACCAGTCGCAAGTCACTCATCTGGCATATTGAACGGATCGACGGGGGCGTGGCCGACAACCCAGCCCACGAAATCCCATGTGTTCTGCATATGCTCTGGCAACGGCGCAGTTAGATGCAGGATCGCACCCGTCGCCGGATGTTCGATCGTCAGGCTGCGCGCGTGCAGATGCAACTTGCGCCCGATCTCGCTGCCCATGCCCGCGCCCCAGCCATCACCAAGATTTTCCTGACCAGAGCCGCCATATTTGCCATCACCCACAATCGGGTGGCCGATCTCGGCCATATGGGCACGCAACTGGTGCGTACGGCCTGTAATCGGCACCAAGGCGCACCATGCCGCCCGACTGGCCAGCGTATCCATCACCGCATAATCGGTTGTCGCGCGCTTGGCCCCCTCGGTGCTTGCGATGTCGCGCGGATGCACGCAGCGCATCTTTTCATTTTCGCCGCCACGACCATGACCTGGGGCTTTGACCAGCCCGTATTTGATCGTGCCGGCGCGCGGATGGGGCACACCGGCAACGGCGGCCCAGTAAATCTTGCGTGTTTCACGATGCTTGAGATTTTCGGTCAGCTGCTTTGCCATCATACGGGTCCGGGCCAGCAAAAGGACACCTGATGTATCCTTGTCCAAGCGGTGTACCAAACGAGGCTTTTCGTCGTAATCAAACATCAAAGCCTCGGCCAAGCCATCCACATGGCGGGTCGTGTTCGTGCCACCTTGGGTGGCCAAACCATGGGGCTTGTTGATCGCGATGATGTGGTCGTCCTTGTAGATGACGCAGGACTGGATCAGCTTGGCATCCGCCTTCGTCACGCCGCGCTTGGCAAGGTTGGCTGCCGCTGCCGCCTCTTCCTCTGATGGCAAAGGCGGAATCCTTACCTTCTGACCGACGTCCAGTCGTGTGTTGGTCTTGACGCGGCCGCCATCCACGCGCACCTCACCTTTGCGGCACATCTTTTCAATGCGGCCTTGGGTCAGATGCGGAAACAGACGCCGCAGATAACGGTCAAGCCGCTGGTCCCCGTCATCAGGGCCAATAATCCGTGTTTGGACACCACTCATGCCGTTACTCCTCTGGCAAGCCACAAACCTGCCGCGCAGGCGACAAGCGACAAGACAACCGAGGCCATGACATAGCCCCCCGCTGCCGCAATGCGCCCGTTCTCAACCAGCCGCAGCGTATCGAGCGAAAACGTCGAAAACGTTGTGAAACCGCCCAAGACCCCGATCATCACGAAGGGCGACCAGTGGTGCAATCCCCGTGCCGAGAGCAGGACCCAAAGCAAACCGATCGCGAACGATCCAATGATGTTGACCGCCAGCGTCCCAATTGGAAACGCCACAGTCAGCCCGACAAGGAAACGCAACACAGCGCCCAAGGCACCGCCAAGCGCCACAGAGATTACAGATGTCATCATGCCGCTCCCATGAGCCTTTGTGCGCAGGTTGTCAATTCTTGGCCCGCTTGGCGCGCAGGCCTGCAAAGTAATCGACCCGCTTTTTCAATTCGCGCTCGAACCCGCGATCAACGGGGATGTAATAGACGCCGCGCTTCATCGTGTCGGGAAAATAGTTTTGGCCACTGAACCCGTCTTCGGCTTCATGGTCATAGTTATAGCCCGCGCCGAAACCCTGCTCTTTCATCAGTGTCGTCGGCGCGTTCAGGATATGGGCAGGCGGCGGTTCCGATCCAGTCTTTTTGGCGGCTGCAACGGCACCCTTATAAGCCACATATGTCGCGTTCGATTTCGGCGCGAGCGCGAGGTAGGTCACCGCCTGCGCCAGTGCCAGTTCCCCCTCGGGCGATCCCAGCCGTTCATAGGTTTCCCATGACTGCAAACAGACAGCCTGCGCCTGCGGATCGGCCAGCCCGATATCCTCGACCGCCATGCGGGTGATGCGGCGGGCCAGAAAGCGCGGGTCTTCGCCACCGGCCAACATGCGTGCGAACCAGTAAAGGGCCGCGTCGGGATCAGAGCCGCGCACGGATTTATGCAGGGCGCTGATCAGGTTGTAGTGTTCGTCACCGGATTTGTCGTATTTTACGGCGCGCTTCATCAGCCGCTTGGTCAGGTCATCGGTGGTCAGCCGCGCGTCCGTCTTCCATGCGTTCACCTGTTCGATCAAATTAAGCAGCGCACGGCCATCACCGTCAGCCATCTCAAGCAATGCCTCACGCGCAAGGCCATCCAGCGGCAGGGGCCTATCCAGCTCCTGCTCGGCTCGTTGCGCCAGCAATTCGAGGTCTTTGAGGTCAAGTCGGTTGAGGATGAATACCTGAGCCCGGCTGAGTACAGCCGCATTCAATTCAAAGCTCGGGTTCTCGGTCGTGGCCCCTACCAACAGAATCGTGCCGTCTTCCATATAGGGCAGAAATCCATCCTGTTGGGCTTTGTTGAACCTGTGAATTTCATCGACGAACAGCAAGGTTCCCTTACCGTTCTGGCGGCGCATCTTGGCGGCCTCGAACACCTTGCGCAGTTCGGGGACGCCCGTAAAAATCGCACTTATCTGGATGAAGTGAAGGTCTGATTCATCGGCCAGCAGGCGGGCAATCGTCGTTTTGCCAACACCGGGCGGGCCCCAGAAGATCAGGGAAGACAGCGACCCGGACGCCAACATCGTGCCCAAGGGCGCATCAGCGCCAAGCACCTGCTGTTGTCCAATCACCTCGGACAGTTTCTTTGGCCGCAGCCGATCCGCCAGCGGGCGGGGGCCTGCTTGGGAATCGTCGGGTGTGCTGTCAAAAAGATCGGGCATAGTTGAAACATATTCTCTGTGCAAAAAAGCGAAAGCCCCGCCGGTGAGGGCGAGGCTTCTAATTGGTCAAGCAGCAGATTTTACTCGTCTGCGGCCTCGTATTCGGCCAGACGCGCCTTGTCGGCGGCACCCTTGGCATCTACGTCGCGATCAACGAATTCGATGATCGCCATTGGCGCCATGTCGCCGTAGCGAAAGCCAGCCTTGATGATGCGGATATAACCGCCCTGACGCTCGGCATAACGTGGGCCAAGCACTTCAAACAGCTTGGCTGTGTGCATTTCCTGCTTCAACTGCGCATTGGCCTGACGGCGCGCGTGCAAATCGCCGCGCTTGCCAAGTGTGACAAGCTTTTCAGCGATCCGGCGCAGTTCTTTGGCCTTTGGCAGTGTCGTCTTGATCTGCTCATGTTCGATGAGCGAGCCGGCCATGTTCGCAAACAGCGCCTTGCGGTGCTCGTGGGTGCGGTTCAGGCGGCGGTAACCTCGTGCGTGACGCATGTGATAGTCTCCATTTTGTTTTAGGATGGGCCGATGCGATGCGTGTCGCTGGCTCCGTTAGTGGGGCGGAATTGCCCAGGATGTTCCCCGCCAGTGCGGGCATTTGTACGATGGTGGGTTGCACCCACCCTACGTAGGGTGGGTGCAACCCACGCGATTAGAATTGATCTTCGAATTTTTTCGCCAGATCTTCGATGTTGTCCGGTGGCCAGTCCTCGACGTCCATGCCAAGGTGCAGACCCATACCGGATAGCACTTCCTTGATCTCGTTCAAAGACTTGCGGCCAAAGTTCGGGGTGCGCAACATTTCTGCTTCGGTCTTCTGGATCAGATCGCCGATGTAAACGATGTTGTCGTTCTTGAGGCAGTTAGCCGAACGGACAGAGAGTTCCAGTTCGTCCACTTTCTTGAGCAGAAGCGGGTTGAACTCCAGACCATCGTCGTCCTGACCGGCAGTTGCAGACTCAGGCTCGTCGAAGTTGACGAATATCGACAGCTGGTCCTGCAGGATACGGGCGGCATAGGCCACGGCATCATCAGGTGTCAGCGATCCATCCGTTTCAACCTTCATGGTCAGCTTGTCATAGTCCAGAACCTGACCTTCACGGGTCGGCTGGACGTCATAGCTGACTTTCTTGACAGGCGAGTAGATCGCATCGACGGCCATCATGCCGATCGGGGCGTCTTCCGGCTTATTCTTGTCGGCAGCGACATAGCCCTTACCGGTATTCACGGTCAGTTCCATGTAAAGGTCAGCGCCTTCATCAAGGTGGCAGATCACGTGATCCTTGTTGAGAATCTCGATACCTGCTGTTTCGCTGATGTCGGCGGCTGTCACGATGCCGGGACCTTTGGCCTGAACGGACAGACGCTTGGGGCCTTCGACCTCCATGCGGATCGCGACACCCTTGAGGTTCAGGACGATATCGGTAACGTCTTCACGCACACCGGATACAGATGAAAACTCGTGCAGCACGTTGTCGATTTGAACGGCAGTAATGGCAGCACCCTGCAGGGAGCTCATCAAAATGCGGCGCAGGGCATTGCCCAATGTCAAACCAAAGCCACGCTCAAGTGGTTCTGCAATGACGGTCGCCTGTCGCGCGGGGTCATTCCCCGGCTTTACTTCCAATTGCGTTGGCTTGATTAATTCAGCCCAGTTCTTGTGGATCATACGTCCCTCCATACTAGTCTGCCTTCATGTCCAAAAAGGCAAACGCCCGAGGTTAAAATGACGGATTGGGGCCGTGCAAAATCATGCACAGCCCCAAGGCGTTTGGGTGTAATTAGACGCGGCGACGCTTAGGAGGGCGACAACCGTTATGGGCCATCGGCGTCACGTCACGGATCGAAGTGATGTTGAAACCAACCGCGGCCAGTGCGCGTAGCGCGCTTTCACGGCCGGAACCGGGGCCCTGCACTTCGACCTCAATTGTTTTCACGCCGTGGTCTTGTGCTTTCTTGCCCGCATCTTCTGCTGCCATTTGTGCAGCATAAGGTGTGGATTTCCTCGAGCCCTTAAAGCCCATCGTACCTGCAGACGACCATGCAATGGCGTTGCCCTGCACGTCGGAAATCAGGATTTTCGTGTTGTTGAAAGAAGAGTTCACATGCGCAACGCCAGCGGCGATGTTCTTGGAGACCTTCTTCTTGGTGCGTTTTGTATCACGTGCCATTGATCAAGCCCTCCCTTATTTCTTCTTACCGGCAATGGCCTTTGCAGGGCCCTTGCGTGTGCGCGCGTTTGTGGATGTACGCTGACCACGCACAGGCAGGTTACGACGGTGGCGCAGGCCACGGTAGCAACCAAGGTCCATCAGACGCTTGACGTTGATCTGTGTCTCGCGACGCAGGTCACCTTCGACGGTCAGGTTGGCGTCGATGTATTCGCGTATCGCCAGTACTTCTGCGTCAGAAAGCTGGTTAATACGGCGCGCGGGATCGATGTCGGTCGCAGCGCAGATTTCTTCGGCTTTGGCATTGCCAATTCCGGTGATGTAGGTGAGGGCGATTGGAACCCGCTTTGCAGTCGGGATGTTTACGCCGGCAATACGTGCCACGTGTGCAATTCCTTTTCGTTGCGGGTCCGTCATACCAGACCCTTTTTTCACAACGGAAGCCCGGACCTTAAAGGGCGCCGGGCTGCGTCATATCGAGGTGTTCTGTGGGATCAGGGTGCGACCCTTAACCACAAATTGATTCCCATTCAGGATGGCATTGTTTAGGGGGCATTTCCGACAGGGTCAAGGTGCTGCAAGGCGCACGAAGAATTTTTGGCAACATCCTGCGTCGCCCGACAATTTTCGACGGGAATTTTTAGTTACGGTCCAAAGCATCCGCGATGCTTGCAGCAACCTCGTCAACGCTGCCAAGGCCGTCCACTGTCTCTAGATCACCCTTAGCATAGTAGTAACCAATTAGAGGGCTGGTCTGTTTGTAGTATGCCATCAAACGGGTGCGCAGGCTTTCTTCATTGTCGTCCGCACGGCGCTGGAAATCCGATGCGCCGCACTTGGTGCATTTGCCATCCGCCGGGATCGGCTTGGTACGGTCGTTGTAAACCTCACCGCATTGCCCGCAGGTGGACCGTGCCGTTATCCGGTCAACGAGGGCATCATCGTCGACCTGCATCTCGATCGCGCAATCAAGCTTCTGACCCATATCAACAAGCAAGCGGCCAAGGGCATCTGCCTGTGCAAGGGTCCGGGGGAAGCCGTCGAAGATGTAGCCACCTTTCGACTGATCGCTTTCGAGCCGTTCGCGGATCAGACCAATGACGATCTCGTCCGTGACAAGTTCGCCCCGGTCCATGACCGCGACCACCAGCTTGCCCATTTCAGTTCCACTGGTTCGGGCAGCGCGCAGCATGTCGCCGGTGCTGAGTTGCACCATGTTGCGTTCTTCGACGAGCTTGCGTGCCTGTGTTCCCTTACCCGCCCCCGGCGGT
>NZ_JAWOAN010000077.1:0-4770 GCF_046498525.1 Yoonia sp. | reverse complement strand
ACATAGAAGTCAACGATCTGGCGTCCGCGTGTCAGGTAAATCTCTGCCTTGTAGTCGCCTTCGGTCAGGTTCGCCGGTAGCGGTATAAGGGTCCGGAACAGCGCCTCTTCCTGAACTAATACGCCCGTGGGCAGCGTCTGATAAAGCCCCTGTGAAGACCGAATCCGGATCAGTGCCTCTGTAAAGCGCTCTGCACTCTCCACAGTGGCCCCGACAGAGCGGATGGCGCGCTGTGTGCTGACGCGTGTATTAAGGTCTTCCGTGAAGGTCAGGATTTCTTCGAGCGGTCGGTTCGATGCGACTGCATAGAAACTGGGGGCCAAATCGACCTCGACCGCTTCTGTGTTGACCCAGATACCCACACGGCGGTCTTTCTTGCGGACGGTCACCGGTTTATCCGGTCCCGCGATCGTTACAATGACACCGAGATCACCCTCGTTTTCGACAGGTCTATCGCGCTTGATGGCGCCAAAAATCAGGATTTCGGAGCCTTCGAAGGTCGCCGTGATCGACACTTCGTCACGGCTCAGGCCTAGTACGATTTCTTCGGCTTTGGCCGGCATGGCAAGCAACAGGAAGAGTGCGACAAAGCGGATCATCAGTGGCCCCCTGTGCCGAGCGAATAAAGCTCTGACGGCATCACAAGAAGATCAAAGGCCAGTTTTCCGCAAACTGCGAGCACCATGATAGCCAGCCAGATGCGCAACTGTTCGGCTTTCATTTTGACACCGATCCGTGTGCCGATTTGCGCCCCGATAACACCGCCCACAAGCAGCAACACAGCCAGGACGACGTCGACTGTAAAGTTGGTTGTCGCATGCAGCATGGTGGTGAACGCAGTTACAAAGATAATCTGGAACAAGGACGTTCCGACAACCACCTTGGTCGGCATACCAAGCAGATAGATCATTGCAGGTACCATGATAAACCCGCCGCCAACGCCCATGATAGCCGCCAGAACACCCACGAGGACACCAACGAAAACAGGTGGAATCACCGAGATATAGAGACCGGAGACCCTGAACTTCATTTTGAAGGGCAGGTTGTGTATCCAGTTGTGCTTGCGCCGCTTTGGCGCCCTGCCACCGGGTTTCGATGCATTACGGATCGCTTTGAGGCTCTCGACGAACATCAGTGAGCCAATCATGCCGAGGAACACGACATAGCAAAGCTGGA
The DNA here is from genome assembly GCF_046498525.1 of Yoonia sp. GTDB lineage: Bacteria > Pseudomonadota > Alphaproteobacteria > Rhodobacterales > Rhodobacteraceae > Yoonia. Next base: position 3,594 of record NZ_JAWOAN010000077.1, on the reverse strand, counting down.
CCAGTAGTTCGACCTGACCAAGCGCCTTGAGATAGTTGAACAGAATAATGCCGAGGCCGGAGCCGACCAAGCCGCCTAACAGGAGCACCGTGCCCATCCTGAGATCGACGGTTTTTCGTTTCAGATGGGCGAGGACGCCGGAAAATGACGAGGCGACAATTTGGTTTGCCTCGGTCGCAACCGCAACCGCCGGAGGGATGCCGATAAAGAACAAAAGCGGCGTCATCAGAAACCCGCCACCGACGCCAAACATGCCCGACAGAACACCCACGATTCCGCCCAGTCCCAACAAAAGGAAAATGTTCACCGAGACTTCGGCGATGGGGAGGTAAATCTGCATGAGCTGTTCCGAGCGCTTGTGCCGCTGCGCGTAACAAAAAACCTATACGGCCCGCATGTCAAATGGTGTGAGGCAAATTATGCTGCAAATGCAGCAATTCTGTCGTGTGGACTTATTGTTGCGAGTGCATTGGACTTAAGAAGCCGATCGCAAATAACCGCGCAGCACTTTTTCCAGCTTTGCAGCACCGATTGGCGCCATTGCTTTGGTGTGTTCGTGGCTGATCGACTCGTTACTCATTCCTGCTGCCATGTTGGTTATGGTCGAGATGGCAGCGACCTTGAGGCCAAGGAAACGCGCGAGGATCACCTCGGGAACCGTGGACATACCAACGGCATCCGCACCCAACATCGCGATGGCTTTGATCTCTGCCGGGGTCTCGAACGAGGGGCCGGAGTACCAGGCATAGACGCCGTCGGCCATTTCAACGTCCGACGCCTCTGCCGCAGCGCGCAATGCTTTGCGGATTTGCGGGTCGTAGGCGTCCTTCATGGGGACAAAGCGCGCGTCGGTGGGTTCACCGATCAGCGGGTTGAGGCCCGAAAAGTTGATGTGATCCGACAGACACATGATCGACCCTGTCGGCATATCCGGCCGCATCGATCCTGCGGCGTTGGTTGCGATCATGGTGTCCGCACCAAGCGCCCTGAGCACCTCAAGCGGCAGACGCATCGCATCGCCACGCCCGCTTTCGTAGTAATGTGCGCGGCCGCCAAAGACCGCGACACGCACACCTTCAAGATCGCCAACGACGAGGTTCGGGTTGTGGCCGGAAACACCGGCATGTGGAAATCCGTCAAGATCGCCGTAAGGGATCGCGACCCCATCGACTTCATTGGCGATATGGCCAAGGCCGGACCCGAGGATCAAACCGACACGGACCGGTTCATCACCCGCGACATCCTTGATCTGCTTTGCAAGATCTTCAGCGTTCTTTGACATATGGTGCGCCTCCAGCGCGTGGCGGGATCGCCCTGCCAACGAAGCCTGCCAGAATAACGACGGTCAGGATGTAGGGCAGCACATCAAGCAGTTGACCGTTCACCTGAAAACCGATGGCCCCTTCGATCACATCGGGACGCAGTGACATGGCTTGCAGGAAGCCAAACAGCAGGCACGCATAAAGCGCGTACCAAGGACGCCATTTCGCAAAGATCAGGGCAGCCAGTGCGATATAGCCGCGTCCGGCGCTCATGTCTTTGACAAAGCCCGCTTGCAGCGCGGTCGCGAGGTAAGCGCCCGCAATACCACAAAGTACGCCGCAGATGCCGACAGCGGCAAAGCGCAGCCCGATAACGGAAACACCCGCCGTATCGACCGCAGCGGGGTTTTCCCCCACGGCCCGCAGGCGCAGGCCAAAGCGTGTGCGGAATAATATCCACCATGTCAGCGGCACCATCAGAAGCGCCACATAGACAAGGATCGTATGGCCCGAGATGAGTTCGTAGTAAATCGGCCCAAGGATCGGTACGTTTTGCAGCGCTTCGGCAAAGGGAAGCTCAATGGGATTGAACCGCGCTCCGCCTGCCAGTTGCGGTGTCCGCCCGCCCTGGGCGAACCAGCTTTGGGCGACAACAACGGTCAATCCCGCCGCAAGAAAGTTGATTGCCACACCGGAAATGAGCTGATTGCCGCGAAACGTGATCGAGGCCAGCCCGTGTACGGCAGACAGGATCAACGACGCGCCGATCCCCGCCAAAAGCCCCAGCCACACATTACCCGTCACAGCGGCAATTGCGGCGGAAAGAAAGGCCGCAGCCAGCATCTTACCCTCAAGCCCGATATCAAAGATACCGGCCCGCTCGGAAAAGAGGCCTGCAAGACAGGCCAGAAGAAGCGGGGTCGCCAGACGCAACGTGGCGTCCAGCATCTGCAAAAGGGTCGCGAAGTCCATTTAGGCGGCTTTCTCCATCAGGAACGGGAACAGGGTAAAGAAACGGTCCGCGACCTCTGGATTGCGGTTGAGGGCGGCTTCGGCCTCTTCCTGGGTGATATCGACTGCTTGGGTCCGATCATTGCGTAGAAAAAACTGCAAACCCAGCATCGCGTCAAACCGCTCATCCGTGATGAACGGGTCATGGGGGACCCGAGGCATCACGTTTTCAGCGGGCATCAGCACGCTTGTGGGTTTTTGCAGCGCCAGCAGCGCCACAAGGTGCGGTGGTACATCGCCCGCCGGGGCCTGATCGATCACATGGTGCACCCATTGGTGCAGCTCTTCCATCGTGATCATTCCAAGTGCCAGACAACTGAGCACAAAGCCCAGATCCGCGCCGGTGTCGTCATCGACACCCACTTTAAACTGTCCTGCCATCATTTCTTGCTCTCCTCATTGCTAGAAATAGCCGCTCGAGCGGCATGCGCACCATATTGTCCAGTGCGCCCGTAAAGAGGATCACCAATGCCTGTATTACGATGATCAACTCACGGGGGATCGACGTCCATAGGGCGAGTTCTGCGCCGCCTTGATATAGAAAGCCGAAAAGAAGGGCCGCCAGCAACACCCCGAAAGGATGGCTGCGCCCCATCAGTGCGACGGCGATGCCGATAAAGCCCGCCCCCTCCACTGCGTTCAGGACCAGTCGTTCAGCCTCGCCCTGTACGTTGTTGATGGCCATCATGCCGGCAAGACCGCCTGAGATGAGCATGGTGACCATGATGATTTTGGTCGGGCTGATGCCCGCGTATTTGGCCGCGGATTCCGAATGTCCGAAGGACCGGATTTCATAGCCCAGCCGTGTTTTCCAGATCAACGCCCAAAGCGCGACACATGCGGCCAGTCCGACAAAGAACGTGACATTGGCCGGTGCGCCACGGAAGAAGGTGGTTTCACCGAAGTTGAACATGTCCTGAAACGATGGCAGATGCGTCGCTTCGGGGAATTTGGGTGTTGCGGGTTCCATGCCGGGGGCCTTCAGCGCGCCGATCAGGAAATAGTTCAGCACGGCCGCCGCGATGAAGTTGAACATGATCGTCGTGATCACGATGTGGCTCCCGCGCTTGGCTTGCAGGAACGCAGGGATCGCGGCCCATGCCGCGCCAAAGACGGCGGCACCTATGGCCGCGCCCAGCAATGCCAATGTCCAATGAGGCCATGGAATGAACAGACAGATGACGGCAACACCCAAGCCGCCGATCAACGCCTGCCCTTCGCCACCGATATTGAAAAGGCGCGCTTGGAACGCGATAGATACCGCAAGCCCCGTAAAGATGAAGTTCGTGGCGTAATAAAGCGTATAGCCCCAGCCGTAGGT
>NZ_JAWOAN010000046.1:0-17070 GCF_046498525.1 Yoonia sp. | reverse complement strand
CACCCGAGGCTATGGCGGGGATCGCTGCCGTGATCGGAGCCATCTCGGCTGTCGCCGGTCTTCAAGGCGCCTATCTGTTCGATACTCCGGCAGGACCTTCCATCGTTTGCGTCGCAGCTATTCTCTTTGCCGGTTTGAACCTCGTTGGTTGGCGCAGCAAAAGCGGTATATGAGCCATCAGGGATGCGTGCAGGGTGCAGGCCAGGTCCAGTGCGTCAATGTCGCTGGCATATCAGGATCACAGGGCAGGTAGATTACGACGAGCGACGTCGGCATCTTATGCTGTCAATCTTCAGCGGTGCGCCAAGACCCTCGATCATTCTTCGGTACCCATGCCAGAGGTGCGCGATGTTTCTTGGGGGCTGGCGACCAGGCAAAGAATGCAGGACCTTTTTGCGCTGCGGTCCATTGACTGCTTGGGTCTGAGTGCGACGTGAACTTGGGATCAACAGTCGACGCGGCACCAAAGGCCGCATCGTCCACGACTCTCAGATATTCTTTCACCGCGCGTGGTGCGTCGGTCGGATTAAAAGTTCAGGATCAATATAAAGGCGGCCTGTGTGGCCTAAAACAAGGCCAGATACCGGCGGATGTCGCTCAGATCGACGAACCGGTCAATCGACCGCAGCAGGTGATCTTGCGGGACATGATCATTGAGCGAGAACGCGTAAAACAGCGCTGCTTGTGCTTCCTGCTTCGGTTCCATCGCGGCTCGATTTCCCCACTTCGATACGGGAATTGAACCAGTCGCCCCCTTCAAATCAAGAAGAGTTCTTCAACAAAATTCGCAGATGGTGAGCCTTGCAAAGTACGTATTTCGACCGCTCTATCGCTGCTCCATCGCATTTCCCCATTCGGTCAAAAAAGCGCGGCGGTTGAGCGAATCAAGGTAGACCATCAACCCGGGTCCCAGCCGGATCGGTCCAAAGCCCATAGGCTCTCTCGCACCGGTCTGGCTGAGCGACGGAAGCGGCCAGTCACCGGGCACATCGCGCAAGGCCAGCCTTGCAAGCATGTCGATCATCGCGCCTGCTGCTTCGGTTTCCTGCGCGGTGGAAGGAACAAGCACTGTGCGCAACATCACATTCGTGAAATCCTGCATCCTCAGGATCTGCATTCCGCCTGACCGGTCCTGCGCCAGTTGTCCTGCGGCATAGCTGCCCAGAACATTATAGGCCAATGCCAGCCTGCCTTCGGCAACGTCTTTGATCATGTCGGAAGAACAGCAATAAAGCCGCGGACCCAGCCGCCCCATCACCTCATTCAGTCGCCAGTAGGCGTCGGATGACCGGTCCTCCTGCGTTGCGAACAAGAAACCAAGACCACTTTCACGCACGTCATAAGTGCCGACGGCGCCAGCGAACCGGTCGGGGTTGTCGCGCAGGACTGCGATCAGTTCTTGTCGGGTGGCGGGCAGGTCAAGTCCGGCAAAAGAGGCGCTGTTGATCACGACAACGGCAGGTTCAGTGGTGAAGGCAAAGATGAGGTCACGCCATCGCGCCCAGTCGGGCAGAGTTTCGGTCCCCGCAGAGCGATAGGGCAGGGCGAAGCCGTCATTGGCGAGCTGAAACTGCAAATCCATCGCGGATGAAACGGCAAGATCGAATTGCGCGCCCGCACGGATTGCACTGTACAACGTGGTTGACGAAACGACAGTGTAGTCGACTGAAAATTCGGGCCGGTCGTCCTGAAAGGCAAAGATGTAAGGTTCGAAAACGTCCAAATCCGTTGTCGAGACGATCCGCAGGACCCGGTCTCCGGTGCCGGGGAAAAGACGATGGTCCTCGATCTCCAGCGCGAATGCGGCACTGAAGGACCAGAAGATCAGGCCAAGGGCAAGATAAGCGATACGCATGCGCCTCCACTCCCGTTTGTGTTGGTCGCGAGGTCCAGCCGCCCGCCATGGGCGCCCAGAACATCCGCCGCGATTGTCAGGCCAAGACCTGATCCAACGATGCTTTCGGTGTTCTTGCCGCGCCGGAAACGTTCGGTCAGTGACGCGACGGGTTCATCGCCAAGGCCGGGACCCTGATCGTTTATCGTCAGGCGTGCCTCGCCTTCGGCTTGGGTGATGGATAGCCGCACGGTGGTGTCCTCGGGTGAATATTTGATCGCATTGTCCAAAACGTTGCGGATTGCTGTCTCAATCAACACTGCATCACCGCTGACCCGCGTCGGCTTGGCCTCAATATGCAGGTGGATGTCACGCATGGCGGCCGTCGGCTCCATGCCGGCGACGGTTTGCGACGCCAGTTCTGCCAGATCCAGCTTGTCGCGCACAAGATCTTCGGTGCGATAGGCCACTGTGGCATGATCCAGCAGTTGCCCCGCCGACCGCGAGCTTTCGTCGACGGCGCGTATGATCCCGCGCAGTCTGTCCTTTTCAGGCTCTCCCGACACGGTGCGCAAGGCGATTTCGGCCTGTGTCCGCACGACGGCCAGCGGCGTGCGGATGCGGTGCGCGGCCTCGGCGATAAAGTCTTCCGAGCGGCGGATGGATTGCTGCAATCGCTCCATCAGCCGGTTCAGCGCGGTGAGTAAGGGGGCCAGATCGGTTGGTGCTGCGCGCCGCAGCGGTCGCAGGTCCGAAGGGCCACGCCGTGACACGGCGGCTGCAATCTCGTTCAGTGGCCTGAGCGAGGTCTGCGCGACAAAGGCCGACAGCGCTACAGCGACAAGAAAGAACGCCACAGACAGGACCGCGGCAAGCCGCGACAGTTCGGCGGCGATCGCACCGGCACCGTCGCGGGTCTGGCCGACCGTGACTGTGACAGGTACCGGCCCTTCGCCAGCCAGAATCAATCGGGATATCGACGCCATGCGGATCGATGCCGCGCCGTAACTTTCCGTATCAAACCGGACCTGACCATGCCTACCCGCCGTCGGCTGTGGCAGGTCGTCATAGCCGGTCAGCGTTCCGTCACCGGCGGTCACACGATAGAACACGCGGTCCTCGCTGATGGCACCCAGCATGGCGAACGCGGCATAGGGCAGTTCAAGGCGAACTTCACCTTGTTCGCTGCGCAGGGTTTCGGCAATCGTCGTCACCGAAGCGGCCAGCACATTGTCCTGTGTGCGCTGCGTCGCTTCGCGCGCAAGGGCGGTGACCATGCCCCAACTGAGGACGGACAACAGAGCCGCGACACCTGCCAACAGCAAGGTCAGCCGTTTGCTGATAGATCTTGTCTCGCCCGTCATGCGACCTCGGTCTCGATACGGTACCCCAGACCGCGCACTGTTTCGATGCGCAGCCCGATCCCGTCGATGCGGCGGCGCAGGCGGCCCACATAGACCTCGATCGCGTTTTCGGTCACGGCGGTGTCGTATGAAAACAGCCGGTCCATCAGTTGCGATTTCGACATGATCTGGCCCGGATGGCGCGCAAATACCTCAAGCAGGCGGATTTCGCGGCTGCGCAATTCCAGTGTCTCGTCACCGTGGCGCAGGGTTCCAGCCAGCAGATCGAAAATTACGTCACCAAGGGCGATTTCATTGCGCGCCGATCCTCCGCGCCGCCGCAGGACAGCGCGACATCGCGCCTCGAGTTCCAAAAAATCGAACGGCTTTGTGATGTAGTCATCCGCCCCCTGATCAAGCGCGCCGACACGGTCAGACACCTGGCTACGGGCGGTCAGAACAATGACCGGTGTTTCAAGATGCGCGCGGCTGCGGGCCAGAAAATCGCGCCCGTCGCCATCGGGCAGCATCACATCAAGCAGGATCAGATCGTAGCTTGCGGCGGACAGACAATCCTCGGCTTGCGAAAGCGTCGTGGCATGATCGACCGCATGACCATCAAGCGCCAGCCGCTTTATGACCGCTTCCGACAGTTCGATATTGTCCTCTACCAGTAGATAGCGCACCAATATCCCCCCTGCGACTGCACTGACCTCGCAAGGCTTTAGCACCCTGTCAGGCTTCTGTCAGCTTTTTGTGATTTATGAAGGTGACGGGCGGTGGAGGACTGCCTGTAACATGGGAGGAAAAAAACCAATGAACACTCTTGAGTGGACACGCCGTACGATCATCGCTGCGGCTACAGCAACCGTTGCGATGTCGGGCATGGCCCGCGCCGACGGACATCAAATGATGGATTCCGTACATTTCCTGATCCCCGGCGGCGCCGGCGGCGGCTGGGACGGCACGGCACGCGGCACAGGCGAGGCACTGATGAATTCTGGCATCGTCGGTACGGCGACTTATGAAAACATGTCCGGTGGCGGCGGCGGCGTCGCAATCGCCAACCTGATCGAAAACGCAAGCAGCAGCCACGGCACGCTCATGGTCAATTCGACGCCGATCGTGATACGCGCCCTGACCGGCGAGATTTCGCAAAGCTTCCGTGACCTGACGCTGGTCGCTGGCACTGTTGGCGACTATGCGGCGCTGGTCGTGTCCGCCGACAGCCCCGTCACTTCGATGGAAGAGGCGCTGGCAATGTATCGCGAAAGTCCGCAGGATTTCGCCATCGGTGGCGGTTCTGTACCAGGTGGCATGGACCATCTTGTTGCGGCGATCATCATGCAGGGTGCGGGCGAAGACCCGACCGCATTTAACTATATCGGTTATGACGCCGGTGGCCAAGCTATGGCCGGTCTGCTGTCGGGTGAAATCGATGCGCTATCCACGGGCTTTTCCGAAGCGGTCGCATTGGCCGATCAGGGCGAAATCCGAATTCTCGGCGTTACATCGCCCGAGCGTGTGCCCGCCTATGACACCGCCCCCAGTTTTTCCGAGCAGGGCATCGACGCGCAATTCGTCAACTGGCGCGGATTTTTTGCCGCCCCGAACCTGCCCGCAGAACAACTGACCGCTTATCAGGACATGCTGGGCGCGATGATGGAAACCCCCGAATGGGAAGAGGTGCGCGGACGCATGGGTCTGGTCAATATCTTCCGCCCCGGCGACGAATTCGCGACTTTCCTTGAAGCACAGGAAAAGCAGATCGGCGATCTGATGCGCGATCTGGGTTTCCTGTAATCGACACGGACCGCTGGTTGCATTGACCAAAGATACCCCGGCAGGTTCTGCCGCGCCGGGGTATCCGCTCACCGAATTATGAATCACACAAAGCGGAGGGACGACGAATGGCGCTTGATCGCTGGATCGCGCTGGCCTTTATCGCGCTATGTTGCGTCTTTGGCTATACCGCGTTTTTTACTATGGACGACCAGTTGGCGCCGATCCTGCGGCGCAACCCCGTTTGGCCATCCACATTTCCCAAGATACTGTCGGTGCTTGGCATCATGGTCGGGCTTATCGTCCTGTTCACCCCCAAGCCGCCGTCTGCGGATGACAAACCCAAGGACGGAACAATCGACCTGAGCCGTTTGGGGGACTATCATGTCGGACAGGCCCTCGGTCTGCTGGCGCTGATGGTCGCCTACGCGCTGACGTTGCGCTCGCTTGGTTTTCTTGGGTCGACAATCAGCTTTTTGGTGCTTGGCGCAGTCATTTTGGGCGAACGCCGGTTTCATATCCTGATCCCCGTCGCAGTCATCGCGGCAGGGTCGATCTGGTATCTGGTGCAAGAGGTGCTCGGGATTTTCCTGCGCCCTTGGCCAGGCATATTCATGTAAGGAGGCCGAAATGCTTGAGGGTATTCTGATTGGGCTTTCTGCCGCTGTGACGCCATTCAATCTGATGATGGTTGTGATGGGGTGTATGGTCGGGACATTGATCGGCATGTTGCCAGGGCTGGGGCCGATGTCGATCATTGCCATCATGATTCCTGTCGCCATCGGCATCGGCGATCCGACGGCAGCACTGATCCTGCTCTCGGGGGTCTATTACGGTGCGATCTTCGGCGGATCGACATCGTCGATCCTGCTGAATGCGCCGGGGGTCGCAGGCACCGTCGCCACCAGCTTTGACGGCTATCCGATGGCCCGCAAGGGGCAGGCGGGCAAGGCACTGACGATTGCGGCTGTGGCGTCATTTGCAGGCGGCACGATTGGCGCAATCCTGTTGATGATCTTTGCGCCAGCACTCTCCACTGTCGCGCTGCTGTTCCATTCGGCCGAGTATTTCGCGCTGATGGTCGTCGGGCTTTCTGCAATCGCGGCGTTTGCCGGTACGGGTCAGGTGGCCAAGGCGCTGATGATGACCATTCTGGGGCTTCTACTTGGAACGGTCGGTGAAGGAGCGCTGACGAACATGCCAAGGTTCACCTTTGGCATGATGGAGTTGCAATCGGGTTTTTCATTCATCACGCTGGCCATGGCGATGTTCGCCCTGCCAGAGGCGCTGTTTCTGGTGATGAACCCTGCCCGTGCCGCCACAGGCGGCAGTGGAAAGATCACCGGACTGCGCATCACCCGTGCCGAGGCGCGCAGCATCGCACCCGTAATCGGGCGTCAGTCGATACAGGGGTTCTTTATCGGCGTATTGCCCGGCGCCGGTGCAACGATCGCCTCTTTTCTGGGCTATGCGGTTGAACGCAATATCGCCAAGGGCGCCGAACAGGAAGAATTCGGCAAAGGCTCTGTCAAAGGGCTCGCGGCCCCAGAGACCGCGAACAACGCCGCCTGCACGGGGTCTTTCGTTCCATTGCTGACTTTGGGCATTCCGGGATCCGGCACAACTGCCATCTTGTTGGGCGCGCTGCTGGCCTTGAACGTGACGCCCGGACCGCGGCTGATGATCGATACGCCGGAAATCTTCTGGGCCGTGATCATCTCGATGTATCTTGGCAATCTGGTCCTGCTGATCCTGAATCTGCCACTGATCCCCTATATCGCGAAAATCCTGACGATCCCGCGCACTTTTCTGATCCCGTTTATCCTGTTCTTTACCCTGATGGGCAGCTATCTCGGGCAGAACAATGCGACCGAATTGCTGATCCTCGTGGGCTTTGGGGTTATCGCGACGATCCTGCGTTTTGCCGACTATCCGCTGGCGCCGCTGTTGATCGGCTTCATCCTTGGCACAATGTTGGAAAACAATTTTGCCCGTGCAATGCAGCTCTATCGCGGCTTTGATTTCATCTTTGAACGTCCGATGACGTTGGGGCTGTTGGGACTGGCGGTGCTGCTGGTCGTGCTGCCCAGTTTCCGCGCCTACCGTGCGCGCAAGCGGGCCGAAGGCGTGGCAGATGGCGACTGACATCGCCGTCTTGTCGGCTGACCTGTGATGTCGATTGACACGGACTGGAAAGAAGCGCTGCCGACACTTGGGGTCGGCCTTGCTGGGGCTACGCTGTTCTGGGCGAGCGGTTTTCCAGCGGCGGTGCTGACAGGCCCCGCCGCTGCCGTTTCACTGGCAACGATCCTTGGCCTGCGCACGGCAATTCCGGCGCGCTTGCGCGACGGGGTATTCCTGACCATCGGCATCACCATTGGCAGCACCGTCACACCCGAGGTGATCGCGACCGCGATGGCATGGCCATTGTCGCTGTTTGTACTCACCGTCAGCCTGTTTCTGACCTTGATCGTGGCGCAAAGACTTCTCATTCGCGGCTTTGGATATGACCGGATGACCGCCCTGCTGTCCGCAACTCCGGGGCATTTGAGTTACGTGTTGAGCATGTCGACCGCAGTCGACGCAGACGTTCGGCGGGTGGCGCTGGTGCAGACCGTCCGTGTCCTGCTTTTGACATTACTGGTTCCGGTGCTCATTTCGCTTTGGGGGGTCAAAGGGACAGCGCAACTTATGGATACCGGAACGATTGCGCCAATTGCGCTTGCACTGACCTTTGTGTTGGCCGTCGTTGCGGGTTTACTGCTCAAACGCCTCGGTATGCCTGCGCCACTGCTGATCGGGGCGATGGCGGTCTCGGCTATCGGGCATGGCGCGAATTACACACCCGGCGCGATCCCGCCGTGGCTGACGGCTGCCGCCTTTGTCTGTATGGGCTCGCTGATCGGAACGCGGTTTCGCGGTTTTTCGCACCGGCAAATTGGTAGCGCACTGGCTGCCGGTCTTGTGATGACGCTGATCGCCTGCGCGTTTGCTGCACTGGGTGCAGGGCTTGCCGCGAGGCTCGTAGGATTGCCTCCTGCCGCCTTGCTGCTGGCATTTGCCCCCGGCGGGGTTGAAATCATGGCGGCTCTCGCCGTTGAAACAGGGCTGGAGCCTGCTTTTGTGGCCGCGCATCATGTATTTCGTTTGCTGGTACTCGGCGTGTTTATTCCATTCCTGGTGTCGCGAAACCGGCTACCATGAAAGACCATATCGCAATGTTGCTTGTCCTGTTGCATGGGTAAAGTGGTCTGTAAGCTTCTCTCCATTTGTTGGACAGAATCTGGCGATTTCTAAGCATTCTTTGCACCTGCTGATCGGGTTGTTTGTTTCATTTCTTTTCCATTACGACAGCCACGATGAGCTGCAGACGCACCTCAGCGACTTCGGTCCGCGGCCGATGCAAACGCCAAAAGCGAAGCCGCCAAGATAAGAAGTTTCTTCATACTCGTCTCCTCCCTGAGTTCTGCGCGGGATCATGCGCGGGCGACGGGCCTGCAACCAAGAAAGACGTCGGGTCAAAGCCTGCGTTGCAATCCGGCGCACGCCATGCATAAAGCGGCCAAACGCGAAAGGTGCCTGCCCGATGATCCTTTATCCTGCTATTGACCTCAAAGACGGAAACGCCGTGCGGCTTGTGCATGGCGACATGGATCAGACGACCGTCTTCAACGACGACCCGGCGGCGCAAGCCAAGGAATTTGTAGCCGCAGGCTGCCAGTGGCTCCATCTGGTGGATCTGAATGGTGCATTCGCAGGCGAACCGGTCAACGCCGCACCCGTAGAGGCGATCCTGAAGGCTTGCCCCGTTCCAGCGCAACTGGGTGGCGGTATCCGTGATATGGCGACGATTGAACGCTGGCTCGACAAGGGGTTGGCCCGCGTGATCCTTGGCACTGTTGCGGTCGAAGACCCCGATCTTGTCCGCGAGGCCGCACGCGCCTTCCCCGGACAGGTCGCCGTGGGTCTCGATGCCCGTAATGGCCGCGTGGCGACCCGTGGCTGGGCGGAGGAAACGGATGTGATCGTCACCGACCTTGCCAAATCCTTCGAGGACGCGGGCATCGCGGCGATCATCTATACTGACATCCTGCGCGATGGGGCGATGAAAGGACCTAACATCGACGCAACCGCCGCACTTGCGCGGGCAGTGGATATCCCCGTGATCGCGTCCGGCGGTGTCTCTTCGATGGATGACCTGACTGCGCTCAAGGATACCGGTGTGATATCCGGCGCGATTTCGGGCCGTGCGCTTTATGACGGGGCGATTGATCTTGCCGCAGCGCTCAGGATGCTGCGCTAGCCGCTTCTTCATCTTGGCCAAAAAACTCAAAATACTGCGCTTGCTGCCTGCGCCACAGCCGCCTAAACAGAACCCATGTTGAAAACACGGATCATTCCCTGCCTTGACGTCGCCGAAGGACGTGTCGTCAAAGGCGTCAACTTTGTTGATCTGATCGACGCAGGCGACCCTGTGGATGCGGCCATTGCTTACAACGCCGCAGGCGCGGATGAGCTTTGTTTTCTCGACATCATGGCAACGCAGGAAAACCGTGGCACGATGTTCGATTTGGCCACGCGCACGGCGGAACAGTGTTTTATGCCGCTGACCATCGGCGGCGGCGTGCGGACCCACCACGACGTGCGCGACTTGCTTCTGGCAGGGGCCGATAAGGTCAGCTTCAACTCTGCCGCTGTCGCAAACCCCGATGTGGTCGCCGAGGCCGCGATGCGCTTTGGGTCGCAGTGTATTGTCGTGGCGATCGACGCAAAGACTGTCGCGCCCGGCAAATGGGAGATCTTCACCCACGGCGGGCGACGCCCGACCGGGATTGATGCGGTCGCATTCGCAAAAACCGTCGTTGAAAAAGGGGCCGGTGAAATCCTGCTGACGTCCATGGACCGCGATGGCACAAAGACAGGCTTCAACCTGCCCCTGACCCGCGCCATTTCAGATGCCGTAGATGTGCCTGTCATTGCTTCGGGCGGTGTCGGAACGCTGGATCACCTTGTAGAAGGGGTCACCGAAGGCCACGCCTCTGCGGTATTGGCCGCTTCGATTTTTCACTTCGGCACCTACACTATCGGCGAAGCCAAGGCCCATATGGCCGCCGCTGGCATACCTGTGAGACTGACATGACCCTGAACGAATTGGCCGAGATCATCGCATCCCGCAAGGGTGCGGACCCGGACAGCAGCTGGACAGCCAGATTGTTGTCTCAGGGGCCCGAGAAATGTGCCGAGAAGTTTGGAGAAGAGGCGGTCGAGGCCATCATCGAAGCCGTCAAAGGTGATCGCGAAGGTCTGACCAACGAGGCGGCAGATGTCATCTACCACCTCTTGGTCATGCTCGCGGCAAGGGAAGTGCCGCTTCAGGACGTGCTCGATACGCTGGCAGCGCGCCAGAGTACCTCCGGGATTGCCGAAAAAGCCGCCCGGACCTAGGCGGATCTTCCGCCTGTTACCCAACCCAGAATCTTCGAGGACCGCGCTTCTTCAGCAAGTTTCTGCTGTCGCTTGGCCTCGATCTCTGCTTCCTCGGCCAGACGCGCCTGTCTGGCCAGACGCGCTTCTTCTGCCCGGCGCGTAGCCTCGCGTGCTGCAGCGCGCTCTGCTTCACGACGCTTGATTTCGGCGAATTCTACGGTTTCACGGTTGAACTCTTCCACCCATTCCGGGCGATAGCGTTGGTCCGTGCTTTGTGGCTTGGCGGGTTTGGGTGCTGCGATAGGTTCCTGCCATGTCGCCGGTGTCAGTTGTTTGTTCGTCTCTTCGATCAGTTCGCTGATTGTTTTTGTAAGCGACTTGTTCTCGGGAATTTTGACTTTTTTGACCTTCTTGCTTTCTTGCGAAATCAGGGTCAGCCATTCCTTTGCGGATTGGATACGGTCCTTGGGCGCCACGCGCATTGCCTGGTCGATGGCTTGCAGAAACGCGGGCTCATACTGTGGAAAATTCCCTGCGAGCGGCTGGTAGGGATCATCATTGTGGTCGGCAAGGGCCGCCACACGTGTCTGGCTGACAGGCGGCGCCTTGCCAGCGATCAGATGGTACATCGTTGCAGCCAGGGCATACAGATCAGAACACGGGCCCTGAATGCCACCGGAGACATAGAACTCGTGCGGGGAATAGCCGTCCTTGACGACCAGCATGGTCGAAACGGCGGATGTTTTCCGGCTGGCATCCTCGCGGGCCGCACCAAAATCGATCAGCGCGGGCGTACCCCATTTATCAAGCAGGATATTGTCGGGCGAGATATCGCGGTGCAGCAAGTCGTTGCTGTGCACCAGATCAATCGCATCAAGAACCCTGACCAGAATATCGTGCACCTGATCGGGGTTGAGCGCATCGTTGTCGTCTTCGATCACATCCAGCAGATCGCGGCCCTCGAACAGGTCCAGCACCATATAGGCGGTGCCGTTTTCTTCGAATGCCTGATGCACACTGACGATATTGGGGTGACGCAACCGCGCAAGGCTGCGCGCCTCGCGCATGAACATTTCGACGATCTTGCGGTACTGTGCATCGTAGCTGGGTGCATTTACGGTGACGCGATTGCCGAAACGCATGCAAATCGACTCAGGAAAGCATTCCTTGACCACGACAGCGCGCTCCAGAAATACGTCCTTGGCAAGATAGGTAATCCCGAATCCGCCCGCACCGATCTGGCTCTCGATTTTGAATTTGCCGCCAAGCAATTCCAAACCGGCCGGCAGACCCTGACCCTTCTGGTCATAGGTCTGGGTGGCGTCAATAATTCTTGTTTCTTGCATCGGTTATCCATGGTTGCGAGGAACAACGAAAAAACGAGCACTGATACGGGAACTGAAGAAAACAACTATCGCTGTGCCCGCAAAGTCAAATTCAAAGCATCTGCAATTTGATACTTATGGAATCATCTTTGCGCCGCAGCCCGTTCAGATTGTGCGACAATTGTGCCATTCTTGTGGCAAGTTATGATTTTTTGATGAATACCGGCTTCAGAGTTCGAGTTTTGAAGAGATGATACCCGTCGCAAAGCCACCCATACGCAACTCTGAAAACAGGCGCTGATACTCGATTTTGGGACAGCGATCCTGAATCACATCGACACCCCGCGCCTCGGCTTCTGCGGCAGCCTGCGCGTGCATCACACCGATCTGCATCCAGATTGTCTGCAAATTGGGCCAGCGGGCCAGTGCTGCTGTCACGATAGGCGGCACTGCTTCGGACCGGCGAAAGATATCGACCATGTCAACATCGTCAGGCACCTCGCTCACATCGCTGTAAACCGTCTCTCCCAAGAGGGTCTGCCCGGCCAGACCGGGATTGACCGGAATGACCCGATAACCTTTCAGCCCCAGATAGCGGGCGACATAAAAGCTTGGGCGGATCTCATTGGCCGAGACACCGACGATCGCGACCGTCTTGGTGCGTTTGAGAATCTTGCGAAGGTGATTATCTGAATATTCCATGCCGCACCCTAGCCTGCATCTATCAAACAAAAAAGCGCCCGGATAACCCGGGCGCAAGTTATGGAACTGAGGGACAGTGATTAAAAGCGCGCGGGTTCCAAGAGCGCGCTTCCAAATTTCATGTATGAACGGGAAGCGATCGCGAAAGGCCAGATCAGGCAAATGTGATTACACTGTGTTCAGCGACACCAGCGGTATGGCGCTTGGTGTTATTGCCTGAAAGATCCAGCACTCCTGCAACGCCCCGACCGACTGCGCCAAACCGTTTACAGGGCTGCTAATCAAAAATCTCATCCACAACATCCTCGACCACGTCCCAGAAATCGGACATCACACGGCGCCCGAAACCTTTGGATTTCCTGCGCTTAACAGGGCGCTCGTTGCGGTATTCGGGGTATTTCTCAACCCGCTTGCGCTTGGCGGGGTGCGTGGTTGCCGCCGCCTGCGCAGTCACCGCTCCGGGCTGCTTTGGCAGCATTTTCAGTGCCCGCAGGGGCGCACCACATTTGCTGCAGGTCAATTCGTGCTTGTTTGTGCCACGTAAAACGAGAGCAGCTTTGGTGCCGCAATAACAGCAGGTTGCAATTTTCGTGGCAGCCATATGCGCGTCCTATCAATCAGCCTTTGACAGCATATAGTGCGACAGCCGCCGCATTTGAGACGTTGAGCGAGCCAAATCCGCCCGCCGCGTCAATCCGCACCAGTTGATCACAGGTTTCGCGGGTCTTTTCGCGTAGGCCCGGTCCCTCGGCACCCAGCACCAGTGCCACGGGCCGGTCGCGTTTGCCTTCAACGGCGGCTTCGATGGTGTGTTCAGCCTCGCCATCCAGCCCCAACACAAGGTACCCCATGCCCTTGAGGGCCTCCATCGCATCCGCCAGATTGCGCACCCTCAGATAGGGCTGGCGTTCGAGCGCACCACTGGCGGTCTTGGCCAGTGCCCCGGTTTCGGGGGCCGAATGGCGTTGCACCGCCACGACTGCACGCGCACCGAATACCTCGGCCGAACGCAGGATCGCGCCCACGTTGTGCGGGTCGGTGACGCGGTCGAGCAAGACGATACGCGGCGGCATCAGTCCCTCGCCAAGTGCGATATCTTCCAGACTGCCCCAATCCAGAGGTTTGACTTCAAGGGCGGCGCCTTGGTGCACCGACTGCGGATCAAGCGGGGCTGCGAATTTGCGTGGATCCGAAATCTCCGGCTCCAGCCCACTTTGCTCTACCGCATCGCCCAGCCGCTCCAGCGCGTTGCGCGTCACGACCAGCCGCAGCTTTTGCCGCGCGGGATTCTCCAACGCATCGCGCACCGCATGAAGCCCGAACAGCCATATCGTTTCCTGTGCTGCAAGCCGCTTGCCTTGCTCTTTTGCGATCACCCACTTTGGCTTTTTCATCAACGTCCCAACCTTTGCTTTCCTGCAGGCGATACCTGACAATGCTCGGTCTGTGAAGAGGATCGCACCGACATGCACTTTTGCGGTTGACGCACCAATGGACCGCGGGTAATCACCGCCGCAGTGGGCGACAGGCCGCAAGGTGTGGCAGGGGACTGTAACTCCCTCGAGGCGACTCACGCCTGGTTCGATTCCAGGGTCGCCCACCATCTGTTTATCAGATACTTACTTTATTCTTGGTACTTTGGGACATTCAAACGATTGGCTCTGGTCCCAAGTCTTGTTTATTCTCGGTGCTTCTGAACAGTTTTTGAAAGAGCTTTGCGGCTGGTCTTTGCACGATCAACCGTCCGCGATTCAGCGTGCGACCGTCTTCTCAAACTGGTGTCACATTAAGGCACTTTCGCGGAACCGCCCGTGTACTACCCGACGGGCGATACTTGCGCCGCCTGAGCCTCCTGCTTCGGTCCCATCATCGTCTGATCCCCGTTGCCATGGAAAATTGAATCAGCCGACGCCCTTCACATCAAGAAGAGCTATTCAACAAAATTTGCACGAACCGGACACTGTTTTGTCAAGCAGCGAATAAAATGACAGCAGAAACTAACTGTCCACAAAAATCTACATTACATCCGATCCCCGCAAATATCACCCGCTGCGCAATCCGGTCTCGACCAGCATGCCCCGCCGTTTGGCCTCATAATAGTACCCGCGCGCGTACCAGTTCACTGCCGTCTGCTCGTCCCGGTCCGAGACGAGCCATGCCCCGCGCAGATAGCGCCCCGCGTAGGTGAGGTTCGTTTCCGCATCCAGCAGCCCTTCGGGCGATCCTCGATAGCCCATGCTGCGCGCCGTTTGGGGCAGGATTTGCATCAGCCCGTAATAGGGGCCGTTGCGTGCTGCGGGGTTATGGGTGCTTTCGCGGATGATCACACGGTGCAGCAGGGTGACGGGAACGTCATGCAACGCTGCATATTTGTTGATCAGGCGGCGTAGTTCCGGTGTCTCGTTGGGATGAAGCGGTATGCGCGCCGCACGACTGGCAGGTGGTGCGGCGCGGCGATTTCCGCAGGCGGCCAAAGTGCCGGCGGCAATGACAAGGAAATGGCGGCGGTTCAACATGGGCTCTGCTTTCTATCGGGCGCTCTTGTGCGGCGTGGTTAAGGTGTCCAGCGCAGGAAGTTGCCGATCATGCGCAATCCGGCCTCCTGGCTTTTCTCGGGGTGGAACTGCGTGCCGATCATCGTGTCGCGGCCAATGATGGCGGTGACGTCGCCGCCGTAGTCCACATGGGCCAGACGTTCCGCAGGGTTGGCTACCTCCATCGCATAGGAGTGTACGAAATAGGCGTGATCGCCGGTCGTGATCCCGTCCAGCACAGGGTGTGGATGGTCGATCACCAGATCGTTCCAGCCCATATGGGGGACCTTCAATGCCGCATCGTCAGGCGTGATCTTGCGGATATCCCCCGCGATCCAGCCAAAGCCCGGTGTCTTTTCGTACTCATGGCCGGTGGTCGCCATCATCTGCATCCCGACGCAAATGCCGAAGAAGGGGCGCGCGCGGGTGGTTACGGCCTCGACGATCGCTTCGGCCAGTCCGGTGCGGGCAAAAAGTTCGGCCCGGCAATGCGGGAAAGCACCGTCACCCGGCAACACGATCCGGTCGGCCCTTGCCACCACATCGGGGTCGGAGGTTACGATGATCGACCCCGTGCCGCGTTCGGCTGCCATCAGCTCGAACGCTTTTTGCGCCGAATGCAGGTTTCCGCTGTCGTAATCGACGAGTGCCGTGGTCATAAGCTGCCCTTGGTGGATGGAATTGCATCGGCCTTGCGCTGATCGGTCTCGACCGCCTCGCGCAGCGCACGCGCCACGGCTTTGAACGCCGCCTCTGCGATGTGGTGGGCGTTGAAGCCGTGCAGTTTGTCGATGTGCAGCGTGATCCCGCCATGGGTGCTGAGCGCCTGAAAGAACTCGCGTACAAGCTCGGTATCGAAGGTGCCGATTTTGCCGAACGGCAGGTCAAGATTGCAGATCAGGTAAGGGCGCGCGGACAAATCCAGCGCACAACGCACTTGCGCGTCATCCATGGCAAGGTGGCAACTGCCATAGCGCCGGATACCGCGCTTGTCGCCCAGAGCCTCGGTCAGGGCCTGACCCAGTGCGATACCCACGTCCTCGACGGTGTGGTGGTCATCAATGTGCAGATCACCGCTGGCACGGATGGTCGTGTCAATCAGCGCATGGCGCGACAACTGGTCCAGCATGTGATCAAAAAAGCCCACGCCTGTCTGGTTGTCATAAGTGCCGGTGCCATCAAGATTGATGGTGACTGTGATGTTTGTCTCGGCGGTCTGCCGTGTGATCGTCGCTGTCCGCATATGCCCGCGCCCTTTGGTGTTGCACCTGTTCTATAGGCGGAACCGGGGCAGGGGCCAAGCCTACGCAAAACGCCTGTGACATTTTCAGCAAAATTTAAGGGTTGCGTTCCTATGGTGGCCATAGCTGTCAATGATCAGGAGAATCCGATGAAAGCCCTCATTCTACGTGAAGATGCCAAAGCATCTGTCGAAACCGCACGCGCACTGATCGACAAGGGGTTTCAGATCCTGTCGGTCGATACGCAAGCGGTGGCCCACGCGCTGATCCGTCTGGATACGATTGACCTGCTCGTGATGGATGAACGGATCGAAGGGCAGCTGACCCATGCCATCGCGCTGTCGGCTGAGCGGAGAAACCCTTACCTGAGTGCCATTTTGTTGACGGATCGGGGGGCGGATGAAACCGATGACCTTTATGATCTTATCCCCAGTCTTTATGGGCTGGCGGGGTCCGGTACGGCGCCCGGGTTATTGGCAAAGCTTGCGCTTTCGGCGGTCAGCAATATTGAAACCGCACTGGCGCGGGTGGCACGGAATGCTGATGCCGAAGTTGCGGAAATGGCTGATTGCTCGGAAATCGGACCGCTTCTACTTGCTCGGGCAGCAATGGTTCCCCCGGAAGAAGATGACGACAGCGGTACGCCTTGCTATGCCGATGTTGCAATTGCCGAGCCTGCCATGGCTGAAATTGCTTTGGCAGAGAAACAATTCACCTTCCGTGAAGACATGAACTTTGGCGCCGATGCTGCCGGACAGGTAGAACAGGGTGCCACGCTTGAAAATGTGGAAGATGCTTTGAACGCCGAAGTCGCCGCACTCTTCCGCAAGTATCCATTGCTGCATCACGTGAAACCGCCACAGTCTTTTGCGGCTGAAGTGG
>NZ_JAWOAN010000022.1:0-36490 GCF_046498525.1 Yoonia sp. | reverse complement strand
TGATCCGACCGATCTCTCTCAATCGCAAGAATGCGCTCTTCGCGGGTCACGACGAAGGCGGCATCGCCTGGGGCCGCATCGCCTCGCTGATCGAGACCTGCAAGATCAACGGCGTCGAACCCTTCGCCTATCTCAAGGCTACCCTGACAGCGATCGCCAACGGCCATCCGCAAAGCTGCATAGATGATCTGCTGCCGTGGAACTTCAAGCTGTCAAGTTGAACCGACGGTGCTCTCCTGGGAACGCTTACTCACAATTGGCCCACATATCTACATCGAAGTTGGCAATAGGCACCTTCCTATTACTGTCGGGCTGAAAGACGCGCACGCAGAGGAAGAATTTAGAGTATTTGCCCATCTGCTTGGCAAATACCGCTCCAAGTAGCGCGTCTCGTATGGGCTCAAACCCGACTTGCGGCGGTGCAGAACACCGTTTCACAGCCGAGTGGCGGGTGTGCGGACTTTTGAGACATTCGCTGATTTGGCACCAACGGCTGGTGTTCGCTCAGGTGACATGGCAATCCCAAACTCTAGTTTAAGAAGGACAAAAATGCTAATGTCTAAGCGAAAAATCTGAGAGCAAAAAACAGATGACCGATAACCAAAAACTAGAACGCCTCAAAGGTTTAGATAGAAGAGAACGCGACCTGCGAACATTTGGAGTGTTGGCTATTCTACTAACCTCGTATCTTCTAACCGGTACAGTCAATCTTGTGGCTGGATTGGTCATCCTTGGTTTCATGGTGCTTTGCGGTTTAGTGAAGACCTACTATCTGAAGCCACAAATTCGCGAACTTGAAGCGAAAATTTCAAAGACCGTCTAGTGAAAATTTGCCAGGTAGACTGCCCAAGCTGAATCGCGCCAGCTTTGCCGGAGGCCCCAATGCATTTGCAGAACAATGATCTAGTATCCACCACGAAGGCGCTGTTTCAACATCTAACAGCTGAGACGAGATAGTCTTCCCTGATGGGATTAAAGCTCCCTAGAACGACATTGCAGACGTTCGTGCAGCCCGCAGCATCGGTCACTCTGGGCTCAATGTGGCCATTCACCATACAAAAAACCGCGCATCTCTGCGCGGTTTTGTCATTGGCAATACAGAGCGGTCCTACCCCCGGTTCATCCGATTCTTGATCAGATCGTCCACCACCGATGGATCGGCCAGCGTTGACGTATCGCCCAGCGCGTCGAAATCATCCTCGGCGATCTTGCGCAGGATGCGCCGCATGATCTTGCCAGACCGTGTTTTCGGCAGGCCGGGGGCCCATTGCAGCAGATCGGGCTTTGCAATCGGGCCGATCTCGGACCGGACCCAGACCTCAAGCTCTTTGCGCAGCTCATCGGAAGGGTCTTCGCCGTTCATCAGCGTCACATAGGCGTAGATGCCCTGCCCTTTGATGGCGTGTGGATAGCCGACCACGGCGGCCTCTGCCACCTTTGCGTGGGCGACCAGCGCGCTTTCGACTTCCGCCGTGCCCATGCGGTGACCGGATACGTTGATCACATCATCGACGCGGCCTGTGATCCAGTAATACCCGTCTTCGTCGCGGCGACAGCCATCTCCGGTGAAATAATAGTTCTTGTAGTCACTGAAATAAGTTTTCTCGAACCTTTTGTGATCGCCCCAGACGGTGCGCATCTGGGCGGGCCAGCTATCCTTGATGCAAAGCACGCCTTCGGCAGCGGTATCATGGATTTCCTCGCCTGTAGTCGGCTCCAGAATGACCGGCTGAATGCCAAAGAACGGTAACGTCGCGGAACCTGGCTTGGTCGCAGTGGCACCGGGCAGCGGTGTCAGCAGGTGACCACCGGTTTCGGTCTGCCACCACGTATCAACGATGGGCGCTTTGCCCTTGCCGACCACATCGTTGTACCAGTTCCAAGCCTCCGGGTTGATCGGCTCGCCCACGGTGCCCAGCACCTTGATATCGGACAGATCGTATCTGGTCACAAAATCATTGCCCTGCGCCATCAGCGCACGAATTGCTGTGGGCGCGGTGTAAAACTGGTTGACCTTGTGCTTTTCACACACGGCCCAGAACCGGCCTGCATCAGGGTAGGTCGGCACACCTTCAAACATGACGGTGGTCGCGCCATTCGCCAGTGGGCCGTAAACGATATAGCTGTGGCCTGTAACCCAGCCCACATCTGCCGTGCACCAGAAGATATCGCCATCGTGATAATCAAAGGTATATTGATGGGTCATCGCTGCATAGACCAGATAACCACCGCTGGAATGCACCACGCCCTTGGGCTGGCCAGTGGACCCCGAAGTATACAGAACGAACAGTGGGTCTTCGGCGTTCACCTCGGTCGGTGGGCAATCGGCGCTTACCTTTTCTTCCATCTCGTGCAGCCAGTAGTCCAGATCGCTCCGCCATGCGATCTGCTGGCCGGTGCGCTTGACCACAAGGCACTTCACTTCGTCAAAGTCGTTCAGCAAAGCCTGATTAACGCTGTCCTTGAGGTTCGTCACACGGCCACCGCGCGGGGCACCATCGGCGGTGATCACGACCTTGGCGTCACAGGCGTTGATCCGTGCGCCTAGCGCCTCGGCCGAAAAGCCTGCAAAAACAATCGAATGGATCGCGCCGATACGCGCGCAGGCAAGCATGGCATAGGCCGCCTCGGGGATCATGGGCAGGTAAAGTACGACGCGGTCACCTTTGCTGACGCCCATCTCTTTGAGCACATTCGCCATCAGCGACGTTTTCTCATGCAGCGTTTTGTAGGTGATATGCAGCGCGTCATCGTCGGGGCTGTCTGGCTCCCAGATAATCGCAGTTTGATCGCCACGGGTTTCCAGATGCCGGTCAATGCAGTTGGCACTGACGTTCAGCGTACCGTCTTCGTACCATTTGATATGCACATCGCCGGGGGCGAAGCTGGTGTTCTTCACCCGTGTATAGGGTTTGATCCAGTCAATCCGCTTGCCATGTTCACCCCAGAATGTCTCCGGGTCGTCGATCGATGCAGCGTACATCGCATCGTAGATTGCTTTGTCAGCATGTGCCCCTGCGGACATTTCGGCTGATGGCGCATAGGTTCCGGCTGGTTGATCGGTCACGATATATCCCCCCTGATGTTTGTTTGTCGGCTTGCATCATGGCGAAAACGCAGCCGAATCCAAGCCTTTGCAGGCCCGGACTGCGCAATTCTTAAATCAGCACCTGAAGGCTGCTTTGATTTGGGTCAAACGCTGCGCAGGGAAAGTCCGCATTCGAGGTGGTGTGCCACGGCATGAGCGGAGGCCGCTCAGCCGTCGTGACGGAACGCCATACTGACGATATCCGCGCGTGTCAGACCTCTGGCTTGCAGTTCCTCATCAGAGATCGCGGCAAGTTCGCGCAGGGTTTGGGCGTGTGCTGTGTTGAGTGCAATACTTTGCAATGCGGCACCGATTGCAAGGAAAGGTGCTGCAAGCAGTGCAAGCAGCATTTCACGGTTAGAAATCAGAGTGTTATCGGGACGGAGTGACATTTTGAGCCTCGTGATATGAATGTTTGTCCTCCCAAAGACAGAAGTAGACCTACAAATCACCACGAACAACGCTTACGAACGCAAACCCACCATGCACAGGGTGCATGGTGGGTTTTGGTCAAGCATTTCAGCGACGAATTATGAGTCGGATTTGGGTGCTTCTTTGCCATTCCAAGGTGCATCGGCCACCGTCACCGGTTTGGCACGCTTGGTTGCCGGCGCAGGCGCTGCCGCTTTGGGGTCTGGCTTGCTCGGCTCGGCTATAGGCGCGACAGGCTGGGCAACCTCAGCCTTTTTCGGCGCTGGCTGGCTGGCGACCACTTTTTGCGGCACTGCGGCTTTTGCAGGTGCGACCGGGGCTGCCTCGGTAGCCTCTGGCTCCACTTTCGTTTTCGGCGCTACGTCGGCTTTCGCTTTTGGCTTGGGCTTCGTTTTCGCAGGGGCGGCTTTCACAGCCTTTCCAGCAGGCTTTGCAGCCGCAGGTTTCGAAGCAACTTTTTTGGGAGCGACCTCGGTTTTTGCAGCCTTCGGTGCAACCGGATTCGCCTCTATCACGGGCGTTGTTGCTTCGGCCGGAGCCGCAACAGCAGGTTTCGTTTTGGTTGGGGCAGGCTTTTCAGCCACCGTTTCGGACGCAGGAACCAACGCGACCTTCGCTTCGGCGACTGCGGGTTTGGGAGCCGGTTTCTTTTTGGCCGGCGCTGTCGCAGCCTTGGCTTTCGGAG
This sequence comes from Yoonia sp., assembly GCF_046498525.1. GTDB lineage: Bacteria > Pseudomonadota > Alphaproteobacteria > Rhodobacterales > Rhodobacteraceae > Yoonia. The sequence continues at coordinate 32,285 of NZ_JAWOAN010000022.1, read as the reverse complement.
CACCGTAATACGGTGAAATCAGCGCCCGCTGTGCCACTGACGTCTGTTCGATAACTGCACCAGCGAACCGCATTTGCTGGCCGATGACGGCACTTGCAACCTGCAATCCTTGTGCTGCGAGAGATAGTGTAAATGCGGGCGTCATGCTGTTCCCCTCAAGATTGATCAAACTCGAAGTATTATAGCGCAGTTTGCGCGGCAGTGCAGCATTTTTCTGCGGTGCAGCATAAGTGTTTGGACTCGTTGGGAAAGGCCCGTTCGATAGCGCAAAAAGGGTGCCGACAAAGGCACCCTTTGCTCTTGTGCCCACCAAATTACGAACCAGTCCGGTCCATCCTGACTGAATAGCGGACCTGTCCTTTCACAGGCTCGCTCCAATTCAGGTCCACATCACGCAGGTCGCTGCCCTGCTCGCCCTCGGACCAAGGCAGGTCATGGACGCGATTGCCGCCAGTGTTGGTGATCGCCCCTGCGGGCATGACACTTTCCACGGTGAGCGCCCGACCACCGAATGGCAGGACGCTGCCAGTCTGCAGGACCCATGTTGTGGCCTCGGTTGCCTGCGTGTGCGTCAAGGACACAGGGTTGGACACGGGCTCGTTCACGTTGTGGAACGTATTGCCCGTAAACTCAAAACTGCGTGTCCGGCTGTAATCGAGATCTGCAAAAGTCGTATCAACATTCTCGACCCGGTCGATCCGGCCATTGATCGAACGGAATACATTGCCGACAACTGCAAAGCCGTTGATGAAATGACCGGGGCCATAGGGTTTTATCACGATAAAATTGAACCATTCTGCCACGTCATTGGTGGTGAACATGTTGCCCGTAATCGTCAGACCACCAAAGGAAAACTGCAGTCCCAAGGCGGGTGTTGCGTCGTGTTCATTGGTCCATTCGATAAAGTTGTTGTCGCAGTAGTTACCCGTGAAGATGCTTTTCGGATTGGGCAGGGTCAGAATGATGCCCCCCATTCGCACACCGTTCACCTCGTCATCGCCGTGAAACCAGTGGTTACCACTGATCAGGTTGCCTGAACCGGCCAAGACACAGAAATGCTTGAACTTGCTGGTCCGGTTGTCCCTGATCTTGACGTCATTGGCGTTTGCATTGAACCCGATACTGACGCGGGCAGCGACTGGCACGTCCTGCTCGTCCGAGATCAATTGGCAGCGGTCGATCATCATACCCTGACAGCCGCGACCAGGTGACGTGATCCCACGGTCCTTGGGCTTGTTCACAAAGCAATCACGGACATGAAAGGTGAACCCGTCGGGGGCCATCATGATCCCGCTCGCCACACCCCGCCCCTGAAATTCGATGTCAGCCAGAATGAACTGGCTGAGTTTTTCATAGCCCGAAAAATCAAGCATGTACTGAAAGCGCGTAAAGGTGAAAATCTGTGTCCCTTCCGCATCGAAAAGCGGGCGGCTCAACTCCAGCGTTTGCGCGCTTTCGTTGATCGAGGTCACATAAATCTCGCGGCCCACACCATTGCCCTGCACCAAAGCGCCAACTGGTATGCTGGTTATATTCACGACATTGGTCAGGCGGTTGTCATCGTTCGCGGCATATGTCGCCTGCGACGTGACCTCGACCGTGTCCCAGGCGGCGCCGTCAGCCGGTTGAAACTGGCCATTGCGAATGACACGGCGTGTCTCGAACCGCGTGCGGCTGGGATCGGCGGCCTGCATATCGACAGGTGCAGTCAGCAGAACACGACGACCGCACAGATCAAGAGAATCGTGATCAGCAAAATTGATAAGCGCCTGATAAGCCTTTTTGAACGCCAGTTCTTCGTCCCGAAACGCGGACAGATAGCTGTCGTAGTCAAAGCCTTGCTGGAGAATGAAGCGAAACTCGGCTGCCTGCACAATGCGTCCCACAAACCGGACCGAATTTTCCATGGTCACGTTACCCGCAAGCAGGTAATCACCCTCAGGCACCATCACCGTCCGGCCATCAGCCGCATCATCTGCGGCATTGAAGGCGGCACTGTCGTCGGTCACGCCATCGCCCTTTGCGCCATAGTCGCGCACGTCCACCAACCCCATCAGATCACCATTGAACGCCGATGAAACATCAGTGATCGTGATATCATCCAGCCGTACCACGCCGCCCGTCGGGCCGGTCAGATCAATCCCGAAGTGACCGTATTGGGCACCTGTCCAGACCAGATCAACGCCTGTCCTGTCGGCGGTGGCGACAATGGCTGTCACCTCTACGATTTCGCCGTATGTTGTCAGCTGCACAGACGTGCCGACTTCGCTCACGCCCGCTAGTTGCGCGCCGCCTCCCGCCCCGGCCCAACCGGCGATGCTGACCGCAGGCAACGCGCCCGCAACCGCCTTGACCCGCGCTTTGATTTGCAAATAACAGCCCGGCAAAATGGGGGTTTCGCCCTTGTAACGGACCCGCGCGATGGCGCCGGTTTTGAGCAGTTCAAGACAGCCTGCAAAATCCTGATCAGCCGCGACAAAAACACCCGACCCGCTGCCCGCGTAGGTATCTGACCCCGGTGTGCCGTCCGTACTGGACCACAGCGCGAGCCCTGCGGAAAACGGCAATGGGTCAAAAACGATCCCGTCGGTAATTGATTTATTCATGAATAAGAGCCCCTGAAGCTTGAGAAATGCAAAAAAGGCCCAGTGCAACATCGGGCCACCTGCCTAAGGGCTATCGTCATGGTCTAAAAAGGGGCTGACAGCACCGTGACGGTTAGCTGCGCAACAGGCTCAGGCGCCCACGTCAGGCGATGGCAACAGTTGCACGCCATTGATCTGCCAGCCCTCTGCGGTTTCGATCATCTGATAATCGAGGATATGCAAACCGCCGTTTGCATCGCGGACCATCACCTTTTGCCAAAGGTTCCCGCGCACATCACGCAGTTCCAAAAACCGCACATCGGCGTTGTCCCAGACCATCGGATAGCCTCGCTGGACCATCATGCCGAAATTATCGGGACTCCCGAAAAGTCGCTTGATATTTGGGCTGGCATATTCCCACGCCTGTGAAACATCGCGGTCATTGAACGCTTCGAGCTGGCTGCCAATCACCGCTTCAATCGCGTCGCCGTCCTGTGCAAAAGCCGCTGTCGCCGCAATCCAGAAGCCGAAAACAAATGCCAATATGCGCATGATCCGCGCCCTCCTTTGGTCTCTATTCCTAAGAGATACGCAGGAAAACGCAGATTAGTTTCATTTCTTTTGCGGCGGCAGGTCTAGGCCGCCAGTCGCTGCTCGATCAAGGCGACGGTTTCATCCACACCGTAAAGCGCAATAAACCCGCCGAACCGCGGCCCCTGCGATGCGCCCAGAAGTACTTCGTAAAGTGCTGTGAACCACGCACGGAGAGGATCAAAACCATGTTCCTTGCCGACCGCAAAGACCATCGTTTGCAGCTCTTCTGCATCAAGACCACCTTCCCACGCTTTCAGCCGCTCGGCCAGATCGGACAGGGCAGCACGCTCCTGATCGGTTGGCGCGCGATAGACTTTCGCAGGCCTCACAAAGTCGTTGTAATATCGCACGGCAAAGCCCGCCGCCTGATCCATCTGCGGGTTCATCTCGGCGGACGCCTCGGGCGCGTACCGCTGGATAAAGCCCCACAGGGTCTCTTTGTCCTCGGCACCGGACACAGAGGCAAGGTTCAGCAACATCGCAAACGGGACGACCATGTCAGAGACTGGCACGTTGTTGCCATGAATATGGAAAACCGGATTGTTGGCGCGGCCCACATCATCCTGCGTTTCATACGCGCGCAGCTGCTGGTGATACTCATCCACAGCCTTCGGGATCACATCGAAATGCATCCGCTTGGCCGTCTTCGGCTTGAGATACATGAAATAGCTCAAGGATTCGGTCGAGGCGTAGGTCAGCCACTCATCAATCGAGATGCCGTTGCCGGAAGATTTTGAAATCTTCTGGCCGTTCTCGTCAAGGAAAAGCTCGTAAGAAAAGTGGTTCGGCTTGCGCCCGCCCAGAATTTCACAAATCCGGTCATAGATCGCCGTGTTCGTTGCGTGTTCCTTGCCATACATCTCGAAATCGACGTCCAGTGCAGCCCAGCGGGCACCAAAATCAGGTTTCCACTGCAATTTTACGTTCCCGCCGGTAACAGGCAAGGTCCATTCACGGCCATCAGGATCGTCGAACGTGACCTCGCCTTTTTCGCCGTCTACATTTTTCATCGGTACATAAAGTACGCGGCCCGTTTCAGGGTGGATCGGCAGAAAGATCGAATAGGTCCCTTGGCGCTCTTCGCGCAAGGATTTCAGCATCACTGCCATGATCTCGTCATAGCGGGCAGCCGCACGCAAAAGCACCTCGTCAAATTGGCCGGTCTGATAGAACTCGCGCGCCGAATAGAACTCGTAGTCGAATCCGAAGGTGTCAAGGAACCGCCGCAGCATCGCGTTGTTATGATGGCCAAAGCTTTCGTGTGTGCCGAACGGATCGGGCACGGATGTCAGCGGCTTGTGCATGTGTTCGGCCAGCATGTCCTGCTGGGGCACATTGCCCGGCACTTTGCGCATCCCGTCCAGATCGTCGGAAAAACAGATCAGCTTTGTGGGTATATCGGAAATGACTTCGAACGCGCGGCGGATCATCGTGGTGCGCAGAACCTCGCCAAATGTGCCGATATGGGGCAGACCGGACGGACCATAACCGGTTTCAAACAAGATATAGCCTTTTTCGGGCGGCTTGTTTTCATACCGTTTCAGCAACGCGCGCGCCTCTTCAAAAGGCCAAGCCTTCGACGTCATCGCCGCTTCACGCAAACTGCTCATGGTTTATCTCACATCTTCAAAGGGCATCATTATGATTGCCGCAACGCGCACTCCCTATTGCGAGACAGGCAAGGCGTCAATAAACGTGGGTGAGATGCAAAGGAAATGATCATGCTCGAAGACGCCCCGATGACTCCACAAGATGCGCTTGCCGCACTGATGATCGCGGTTTCCGCTTCAGACGAGCATATCCGCACAGCGGAGCTTGTGAAAATGAGCAACGCGATCAATAATCTGCCAATTTTTGCGGGCTATGATGCGGAAAGACTTCCGCGCATGTCCAAGATGGTATTCGAGCTGCTTGAGCAAGAAGACGGTCTTGAGGCCCTGTTCGGCCTGATCCGCACGGCCCTGCCGCAGCGTTTGTACGAGACAGCTTATGCACTGTCTTGCGATGTCGCTGCTGCCGATGGGCGCATTGTGGGCCCAGAGGTGCGAATGCTCGAAGAGATTCGCGAAGAGTTGGACCTCGATCGCCTGCACGCCGCCGCAATCGAGCGCGGGTCGCGCGCACGGCACATGACCCTTTGATCAGGTCAGCCTGAACGCCAGATGCCTGAGGATGTCCTGCTGCAGGCGACGCGTCCTTGTGTTCCAGCCACGCGCACCGGGCGGGCTTTCCGCGCCGGTCAGCTTGCCTGCTTCACGCGCGTCCAGATCAGCGGCAAAAAACGCGAAGGCCAGATCGCGGCCGCTCTTGGTGCGCAGGTATCCGGCAAGCGACGAGACAAAGTTCAATGTACCGGTCTTTGCCCTCACCGAAACCTGCGGATCGTCGATCACCTGTTGGTCGTCGCCGATCAAACGGATGTCGCGCATGATCGGTCGCAAAACGGACATGACATCGGGGGCGCTGAGCAATCGCACCATATCCTGCGGCGACACGCGCGATTGATCACCCAAGCCCGAATGATCGACGAAAGAAGGTGCGATCCCGCCAGCACGTGCGTCAGCCCATCGCGCCATGCCAAGAGCCGAAGTCCTCAAGCCACGCAAATTGCCGACGCGCGCTGCCGTCGCGGCCATACCAGCCGCCTCGGCGGTGAGGTTGGTGGAAAATCGCAACATACCACGCATCATTTCGCGCAAGGCCGCGCTTTCGAAGCTGGCAATCGGTATGCCGGTTGGTGCATTGGCGGTTTCCCCGGGTGGCTTCAAGATAATCCCCTGACTCCGCGCAAAACTGGCAAAGACCTCGCCTGCATAAAGGGCCGGATGGCGGACCGGTAGCCACCGCGACCCTTCCTTGTTCAAAGCGGAACTGGCGACCGTCCACTGGTCTGCATCGCCTGTGTTGCTATATGTGAAAACCGGCGACGTGCGCTCAACAACCCTGATCCTTGCGGTTGTCACCGCCGGGCGATAATTTGCGCTCCGGGCATCCATGAGCATGACATAATCCTCGCCCTCCTGCTTCCATTCAAAGTGCACGCGGTTGAAGTTGAGGTTCAAACCTGTGATCGTCGGATTGTACCCAAGGTAATCGAATTGGGTTGCATCAATCTCGTCCTGATTGATCAGTGCATTGTCCCAGACAAGGAAATCGCCCTTTACTTCGCGCAGGCCCGTTGCCTTCAAACGCTGTGCAAGCTCTGCCATCTGATCGGTCACAAGGTTCGGGTCTCCGCCACCCGCCAAAATCAAATTACCATCCAAAATTCCGTCTTTAATTTCCCCATCAGCAAATATGCGTGTTTCAAAGGCGTGATCTTCGCCCAGGGATTCAATCGCGTAAAGTGCTGTAAACGCCTTTGTGACACTCGCAGGCGGTTGCGACTTTGCGCCATCGATATTTTCGAGAATCTCTCCTGTCTTCAGGTCGGCGACCAGCACACCGAAATCACCCGAGAACCCTTTGGATGCCACCATTCTGGCGACCGCATCTTGCGCCAGGACCCGCGCCGTAGGGCGGGGCGACGTCAGCGGTGCCTCTGAAAATGCGGTTGTCGCAAGCGTGGAAGCAGCCCCTGCCAACATCGCGCGGCGTGAAAGACGCATCACCATTCACCCCGCTTGCGAATGGCCGTGGATGACTGACCCGACATCGGCAGATTTACAAATGTCCATGCCGGAGCATCCACACGGCCCAGCATATGCGCCGCCTGCGCCGGAAGACGTGCCTGAGCATAAATTTTGGCGGCCTTGGACATACGGGCGGAAATCCGGTCACCGGGCCGTGCCAACACGCCGACCGGCACCGTTTCCATGATCCAGCGCCAATCCTGCCAGCGGTGAAATTGCGCCAGATTATCTGCTCCCATCAACCAGATGAAACGTACGCCCGGATAACGTCTGCGCAATGCAACCAGAGTCTGGGCAGTGTAGCGGGTGCCAATGCGCGCTTCGATGTCAGTTACCATGACACGTGGGTGCTGCATAATCGCGCATGCGGCTTGCATACGGTCCGCCAATGGTGCCGGACCGTTTTCCTTCAAGGGATTCCCCGGTGACACCAACCACCAAAGCCGGTCCAGGCCAAAGCGTTTCAGCGCCTCTATTGAAATATGCACGTGACCCGGGTGTGGCGGGTCAAACGACCCTCCCAACAATCCGACCACCTGACCGGGCTTTGCAACCGGGAAAGCACCCTTCATGGCTGCCGGGCTCTGGTAAGGATGGATGAAAGAAATGGCATACACGCTCTGAGATAAAAGGTTGATTTCACTTGCCGCACAATAGCCATTCCAAACCCGAGACTGTCAATGCGCGAGGCCCCTTGGCAATTGATGGCGGCCTCTCTTTTCATCGTACCACAGGCATGACAATGTCCGGAGATGACAGATTTGACAACGCGCAGCGGCGCCCCGCTTTCCAGACTAACCTTCGGCACAATGCAGTTTGGCGGCAAGGCCGACCAAGCCGAAAGTGCCGCCATGTTCGGGGCCGCCCATGCCGGCGGCATCAATCATTTCGACACGGCATATGTCTATACCGAAGGCGCATCTGAAACGATTCTCGGTGCGCTGATCAAAGCAGCGCGCGAGGATATCTATCTGGCGACCAAGGCGGGCTATACCAATGGCGCGACGCGCGCGATGATCCTCGAACACTTTGACATTTCCCGCAAGCGGATGAACGAAGATGCCGTGGATCTGCTTTATATGCACCGATTTGACGATGACACACCACTGGAGGAAACATTCACCACGTTGGCAGAATTGCAATCGCAGGGCCTGATCCGGCATATCGGGGTATCCAACTATGCGGCATGGCAGGTGATGAAGGCACAGGCGGTAGCCAAATCGCTTGGCACACGAATTGACGTCATCCAGCCCATGTACAGCCTCGTAAAGCGCCAGAGCGAAGTAGAACTCTTTCCGATGGCAGCGGATCAAGGGATCACTGTAGTCCCCTATTCGCCCTTGGGTGGCGGGCTTCTGACGGGTAAATACGCGCAAGGCCAAACCGGCCGGTTGACCGAAGATACACGGTATCGGGCCCGGTATGATCAAGCTTGGATGCATGACACTGCGGGCAAGCTGGCAGAGCTGGCGGCAAGTATCGGTGTGACCGCGGCAACACTTGCGGTTGCGTGGGCTGCGCACCACGCGGTAAAGCCATTGCCGATCATCTCTGCGAGATCTGCCGACCAGTTGCGGCCATCGCTTGATGCAGTGTCTTTTGAAATGAACGCGGCACTCTATGCCCAGATCAGCGCGCTCGGCATCACACCAGCTCCTGCGACAGACAGGCTCGAAGAACAGTGATCGACTTTCTGATCATCGGCGGTGGCATCGCCGGCATTTCCGCCGCCGCGCGTCTGTCCGATCTTGGCAGCGTGATGGTATTGGAAGCCGAAGATGCGCTTTCCTATCACTCCTCTGGCAGGTCAGCCGCGCTGTTTGAACAAAACTATGGTAAACCGTCGACCATCGCCCTGAACACTGCCAGCCATGCGTTTCACGATGATGCGGGCGTTCTCAGCCCACGCGGCCTGATGCTGCTTGGCAGCAAAGGCATGGCGGAAGCGTTTGACGCCGACCAAAGGCAGATGCAACTCGAAAGCATGACCCTGCAAGAGGCCAAAATCATCGTGCCCATCCTTGATGATGCAGCCGTCGATCGCGTGGCCTTTCACCCAGCAGCATGGGATATAGACACAGACAAGCTTATCCAGTCATTCGCCCGCATGGCGCGTGACAATGGCGCCACGATCCGCACAAAGGCGCAGGTCGACGATATAAGGCGGACCAAGCAGGGATGGGCAGTCAGTGCCGGAACGGCTGTTTTCGAGGCCCGCATCCTCGTGAATGCAGCAGGTGCCTGGGTCGATCAGATCGCTGGAATGGCGGGTATTGCGCCACTTGGCTTTACACCATTGCGACGCTCTATGGCACGCATCCCCGCACCCGGTGGCCATGACGTCAGCAAATGGCCGATGATCTTCGGCCCCGGCGAAGACTGGTACGCCAAGCCGGATGCAGGCGCGCTGATCGTCTCTCCCGCCGAAGAAGACCTGACCATTCCGCATGACGCCTATGCCGATGACATGGTGCTTGCAGAAGGTCTGGCCCGCTATGAGGCGCATGTCACCGAACCTGTCACGCGCCTGCTAAGCTCGTGGGCCGGTCTGCGGACATTCTCGCCAGACCGCACACTTGTGATCGGCCCCGATCTGCACGACCCCGGCTTTATCTGGTGCGCAGGCCAAGGCGGGTACGGGATGCAATCCAGCCCTGCAGCCAGCCAGTTACTTGCCGATCTGGTCAGCGGGGCGGCGTCTGATCTGTCAAGAGACACTGTTGCAGCTTTATCACCTCAAAGGTTCTCATGACCTAAGTTTGGCACGGTCCCAGCGACAGATCACCCATCTACCCGGATCGCTGCGTTCTTGGGATCGTAGGGACTGTCCTCGACGATTTCTGCATCCCACAACTCGTCCAGCATCTTGACCTGTAGCTTTGTCCCGACTTCAGCCAATTCCGGCTTTACGTACCCCATGCCGATCGACTTCTCGAAAGCCACCGAATACCCACCCGAAGTCAACCGCCCCACGCGGGTGCCGTCCATCGCATAAAGGGCTTCACGGCCCCAAGGGTCCGCGTCCGACGGGCCATCAATCAGCAAAGTCACGCATTTGGACCGGATGCCCTTGGCCTCCATCGCGGCCTTGCCGTTGAAATCCTTGGACTGGTCAACAAAACGCGGCAGATCGGCTTCCAGCGGTGTCGCATCGCGCCCCAGTTCGTTGCCGAACGCACGATAGGATTTTTCCTGCCGTAGCCAGTTTTGCGCACGTGCGCCGACCAGCTTCATGCCGTGCTTTTCACCGGCCTTTTCCAATAGATCAAAAAGGTAGTTCTGCATTTCAATCGGGTGATGCAACTCCCAACCCAACTCGCCCGTGTAGGCTACGCGGATTGCGTTCACAGGACACATGCCCAGTTCGATCTGCTTGGCAGACAGCCAAGGGAACCGCTTGTTCGACAATGCGGTCGCCGGGTCGGCATCCTTGATCACGTCGTTCAGCACATCACGCGACTTTGGGCCGGCAATAGCGAAGACACCCCATTGGGTCGTGACATTCTGGACGTCGATCCGGCCAAACTCGGCTTCTTTGTCCGCAACCGCCTTGCGCAGGAAATCGGCATCATAGTCGGTCCATCCACCGGCAGAGACGAGGTAGTATTCATCGTCTTTCAAACGGACGATCGTATATTCCGTCCGGGTCGTTCCATGATCCGTCAGCGCATATGTCAGGTTGATCCGGCCCACGCGAGGCAGCTTGTTGGTGGTGAACCAGTCCAGAAACGCAGTCGCGCCGGGGCCTTTTACGATGTGTTTGGTAAAGGCTGTCGCGTCGATCAGCCCGACACCTTCGCGGATCGCCTTTGCTTCTTCGACCGCATACTGCCACCAACCGCCGCGGCGGAAAGAGCGGTTGTCGTGATCGTTAAAACCCGTCGGCGCATAGTAATTCGGGCGCTCCCAGCCATTCACAAACCCGAACTGCGCGCCACGTGCGGCTTGACGGTCATAGGCGGGCGCAGTGCGCAGCGGCCGGCAGGCAGGGCGCTCTTCGTCGGGATGGTGCAGGATATAGACGTGGGCGTAGGCCTCTTCGTTTTTGCGGGCCGCCCATTCGGTCGTCATCCAGTCGCCGTAACGCTTGGGATCAAGTGACGCCATGTCGATTTCGGCTTCACCATCGACCATCATCTGGGCAAGGTAATACCCCGTGCCACCGGCCGCAGTGATACCAAAGGAAAACCCTTCGGCCAGCCACATGTTGCGCAATCCCGGTGCAGGTCCGACCAAGGGGTTGCCGTCGGGGGTATAGCAGATCGGACCGTTGAAATCGTCTTTCAGACCGCTTTCCTCGCAAGACGGAATACGGTGGATCATCGCCATATACTGGTCTTCGATCCGTTCCAGATCGAGGGGGAAAAGATCGGCGCGGAAACTGTCGGGCACGCCATATTCAAAGACGGCAGGCGCGCCCTCTTCGTAGACACCCAGAATCCAGCCGCCACGCTCTTCACGCACATAAGACTGGGCGTCGGCGTCACGGATAACGGGATGTTCAGCATGGCCTTCGGCACGGAATTGCACCAACGCAGGGTCTTGATCCATCACGATAAATTGGTGTTCCACGGGGATAGCGGGTATCTTGATACCCAGCTTTTTCGCGGTGGTCTGCGCGTGGTTGCCGGATGCCGTGACGACATGTTCTGCCGTCACCACGATCTGTTCGTCAGAGGGCACAAGGTTGCCGCCCTTTTCGACCATTTTGGTGCAGGTTACTTCCCATGCCTGACCGTTCCAGTGGAACGCGTCGGCCTGCCATTTCCGTTCGATTGCCACACCGCGCTGGCGTGCGCCTTTGGCCATCGCCTGCGTCATGTCGGCGGGGTTAATATAGCCGTCCGTGTGGTGATAGAGTGCGCCCTTGAGGTCCTCGGTGCGGATCAGCGGCCATTTCGCCTTGATCTCGTCGGGGGTCATCCAGACGTAGGGCACATCGCAGGTTTCAGCGGTGGAGGCATAGAGCATATACTCGTCCATCCGCTCTTGGGTTTGGGCCATGCGCAGGTTGCCCACCACGGCAAAACCGGCGTTCAGACCGGTTTCCTCTTCCAGGGATTTATAGAAATCGACCGAGTATTTGTGGATGTGGGTTGTCGCAAAAGACATGTTAAACAAGGGCAAAAGGCCCGCCGCATGCCAAGTGGAGCCTGATGTCAGCTCATCCCGCTCCAAGAGCATCACATCGTCCCAACCGGCTTTGGCGAGGTGATAGGCAATGGATGTCCCCACTGCGCCGCCACCGACGACCAATGCTTTGACTTGCGTTTTCATGTGAGCGACTCCCTTGGCACCTTTGGCGCTAATCTGCGCGAAACGGTGCGACGGCGAAAGAACCAGCCGACTGCTTAATGCGCAAAAGCGACAGGCAGGGGCAACGCGCGGTGGGGGATGGGCGGCGCCGTGGCCGCAGGGACGCGAACAGCGGGTTAACGCAAGGGTTTGCAGGGGTCCGGCCGGTACAGATCACGTACAGAAGGCGTACAGAAAGCGTATGTACAGAGCGTGCAGCCAAGCATGGTTAACACAGCGTGCGGCGGCGATCGTTAACACGGAATGAACGGGGGGGAGGTGCGGGTGGGGAAGCTGACTTTCACCGCGCTCTGCACGAATGACGGCGTTGCGGACGAAGCTGCCGTTTGCTGCGGCTGCGCCAATGTCGGCTTCGGTGAAGCCCTTCAACAAACGGTCGTTATTGGTGCGGTAGTGTAGGCGTAAGAGCGACTTTTTAGAGCCGGAAGTGATCTACGTTGTAAACTGCCCAAACGACGGAGAATTTACTGGTTGGCGCTTCCAGTCAGCGAAACGCCATCAATGATCAATGTAAACGAACCATCTGTCGAAGCCGGCCGCCGACCATGTATTGTAATAATAGACTGCTCGCTCGGGTAAAGTGTGAGACTTTGCTTCGTAGCCCCTCCGCGCAGATCATTGCCATTGCCGTCATGCAGGATGATTTGGTGGAGCTTTCCGCACACAGGTTCTACTGAGTTGCCCTCTTCCAGAATTCCGCAGGCACTTTCCCAAAGGTTAATATCAATGATCGCTCCATCACTATTGTTCCTGGCGAGAACAGTGACGGTCAAACCGGACTCCAACTGCATTCGGCGTAACAACGATGCCGTCAAGCTGCGTGAGTTGTCGTCAATTTCGGCGCTAACCAGTTCGAGAGATAACAGTCTATTTTCCTGCCCTGACGCAAGATTTGATAAACCAAACAGGAGAACTGAAGCACTTAATAAAATGTTTCTCAAAATTTAGTTCCCTTTTCTCGCTGGAGCGACTTCAACACATGATGAGCTTGACGACAACACCAACCAAGTTAAGTTTCCACAGACCCTCATTTTTGGCACATGTGCAAACCATACCGATTGACGCCACCAAAAACCCCGTTCAAAATCTGACCTGTTTTTGAAGGTTATGGCGCTACCCGTAATAGCAGACACTCGTACAAACCGCAGCATCTGCCACTCTGGGCTCTTAGCTGTCATTAGCTGCAAAACTCATGAAGGTCAGCTTTGCCCCGACCACGTCGAAAAGCACATCATCGGCTCACAACTTTGCGCCGCCCCCCTCCTCACAACATCGAAGGCACAACAAGATCGGGGGGGCGGTGGCCGTCGGCGAAGGTCTTGATGTTCACGATCACCTTTTCGCCCATCTCGATCCGCCCTTCGCGCGTCGCTGACCCCATATGCGGCAGCAGGATTGCGTTGGGCAGTGCGCGCAGGCGCGGGTTGATCTCGTGGCCCCGCTCGAACACATCCAGCCCCGCGCCCGCGATTTCGCCCGCGCGCAGCATCCGTGTCAGCGCATTTTCGTCGATCACCTCGCCGCGCGAGGTATTCACGATCACCGCCTCGGGTTTCATCAGTTTCAGCCGCCGCGCGTTCATCAGATGGAATGTCGATGGCGTGTGCGGGCAGTTGATCGAGAGGATATCCATGCGGGCCACCATCTGGTCAAGGCTTTCCCAATATGTCGCATCCAGCTCGTCTTCGATCTCGGGGCGCAGGCGCCTGCGATTGTGATAATGCACCTGCATACCGAATGCCGCAGCACGCCGTGCCACTGCCTGTCCGATCCGCCCCATCCCGAGGATGCCCAGCCGCCGCCCCTTGAGCCGCCCGCCCAGCATCGCCGTCGGCGACCATCCGGACCATCCATCGGATTTGGCAAGCTGCATCCCTTCGGCCATCCGCCGCGTCACGGCAAGGATCAACGCAAGGACCATGTCGGCTGTGTCCTCGGTGACGACCCCCGGCGTATTGGAGACGTGGATACCGCGCTGACGCGCCGTCGCCACATCGATATGATCGACACCCGCGCCGTAATTCGCAATCAGCTTCAGCTTTTCGCCCGCGCGCCCCAACAGCTTGGCATCGATCTGGTCGGTGATCGTTGGAACAAGGACATCGGCCCGTTCCATTGCATCGGCCAGTTCCGCCGCGGTCATCGGCGTGTCGTCTTCGCGCAGCTCGACGTCGAAAAGCTCTTTCAGTCGGGTCTCGACTACCTCGGGCAACCGTCGCGTCACGACAACACTTAGATGCTTACCTGGCATGCAATTCCCTCCCACGGGTTTTCAACTTTGTCTTCTCGTGGCAGGTTGCGCCAAAGGGACGCGCAGCACAAGAACCGCGCGCCGCAAAATTGAGAAGTTAGGGCAAACAATGGGTGCATCAGCGCATTGGTTTCGCGTTTTTCAGATCGCAGCCTTCGCGATCATCGTCAGCATGAGCGCGGCTTGCGCGCAAGAAGGCGACACAGGCCCCGTTATCGGCCCCGCAATCGGCCCCGAAACAAACTTGCCACTGCCGCGCTACGTGTCGCTTCGGGCGAGCGAAGCCAATGTGCGCCGCGGTCCGTCCCTTTCGCACAGGATCGACTGGGTGTTCCAAAGGCAGGAGATGCCGCTTCAGGTGGTTGCCGAATACGGTCACTGGCGGCGCGTGATCGACCGCGATGGACAGGGCGGATGGGTGCATTACCGGATGCTGTCTGGCGCTCGTACCGTCGTCATAGAAGCACCCGACACTGTTCTGCGGACACGCCCCGAACCAAACGCACTGGAAAATGCGGTGCTGGAACCGGGGGTCGTCGCACGGCTGGGCGACTGCAATCCGGAGTGGTGCCAGCTTTCTGCGGGCGGCTATAGCGGCTGGGCGTTGAAATCCGCGCTCTGGGGCGTCGCTGAAGCCGAAATCCGGGAATGACCGACCGCACTGACACCCGCCTGAACCTGTCCGCCGGGCTGCTTTCTGTCTCGGTTGCGCTTATCCTCGTGCTTGCAAAGCTTTGGGCGCTTGGCCAGACCGGATCGCTTGCCGTGGCCGCCACGCTGGCAGACAGTGCATTGGACCTGATGATGTCGGTCGGCGGATTGGTCGCCATCGCCTATGCAGCCAAGCCGCCCGATGAGGAACATAATTTCGGGCATACATCCGCCGAAGATCTGGCAGCGCTCGGACAATCGCTGTTCATCATGATTTCTGCCTGCGTGATTGCGGTGGCCGCAATATTCCGGCTGCTGGACGACAACGTGGTGCTGCCCGAACGTGAGGGGCAAGGCATTGCAATCATTGGTTTTTCCATCGTTTTGACGCTTGGGCTGGTGCTCTGGCAGCGGCATGTGGCCGCCAAGACAGGCAACAAGGTCGTCAAGGCCGACAGCCTGCATTATCTGGGAGACCTAATTCCGAATATCGGTGCAATCATCGCTTTGTGGGCTTCGGCCGCTTTCGGGCTTTACCAGATCGACAGTGTCGTGGCGCTGGCGGCGGCGGCGTTTCTGGGTTTCGGGGCCTTCAGAATTGGCAAGGCGGCTTGGGACGCGCTGATGGACCGGCAGGCCGACCCCGAGATGATCGCGGGGATTGCCGGGATCGTCGCAAATTTCGATGGTGTACAAGGCTTTCACGACCTGAAAACCCGTGTCGCCGGAAGCCGCGTTTTTGTGAACCTGCATATCGAGCTTGAAGGCTCGCAGACACTTGACGAAGCTCATGAAATCGGGGCCGCCCTGCGGCGGGCCATCATCGCAGCCTACCCGCGCACAGATGTCTTGATACACAAGGACCCCGTCGGGGTTACCAGACACCCCGACGACACCCGCCCCTAGGCCGCCTGATCCAGCCCGCGCCCTTTCAAGAGCGCCTCGACACCCGGCATACGGCCCCTGAAGGCAGTGTAAAGATCGGCAGCATCCACCGATCCACCCGATGACAGCACGGTTTGTTCCAGCAGTTTGGCTGTGGCAGGGTCGAAAGGATCGCCCACCTCTTCAAAGGCCGCGAATGCGTCGGCATCCATCACTTCGGACCACATATAGCTGTAATAACCGCTGGAGTAGCCGTCGCCCGCAAAGACATGTGCAAAATGCGGCGTTGCGTGGCGCATCCGGATGGCATGGGGCATCCCGATCTCTTCCAGAATTTCCGCCTGCCGCTGCATCGGATCAGCGGGGGCCGCACCATCGTGAAAACCCAGATCGACAAGCGCCGAGGCCACATATTCAACCGTCTGAAAGCCCATGTCATAGGTCGCGGCACCCAGCATCCGGCTCAGCAAATCCTCTGGCATGGGTTCACCCGTTTCGGCATGTGTGGCAAATTCGGCCAGCACCTCGGGTACCTCAAGCCAGTGTTCATAAAGCTGGCTCGGCAGCTCTACAAAGTCGCGGGCAACCGACGTGCCAGAGATGCTTTCATAGGTCACATCCGACAGCATCTGGTGCAGGGCATGGCCAAATTCATGGAACAGGGTCCGCGCATCATCATAAGACAAGAGCGCAGGCTTGCCTGCCTCGGGCTTGGCGAAATTGCACACATTCACGACATGCGGACGGATTTCCCCGCTCAACCGCTGTTGCGACCGCATCGCCGAACACCACGCGCCGGACCGTTTGGAACCGCGCGCGAAGTAGTCACCGATAAAGACGGCAACATGTTCACCGTTTCGGGTGACGTCCCACATGCGGACATCCGGATGATAGACAGGCCCATCGACAGGCGCGAACTCCAACCCGAACAGGCGGTTTGCACAGGCGAATGCCGCCTCGATCATCCTGTCCAACTGCAGATACGGTTTCAGTTTCGCCTCATCCAGATCATGCAATTCCTTGCGGCGCTTCTGTGCATAGAAACGCCAGTCCCACGGCTCCAATGGCCCGTCGAACCCATCGGCATGCAACATCCGTTGCAAGAAAGCGGCATCTGCTTCGGCGGCGGCCTTGGCCGGCTGCCAGACCTGCATCAGCAGATCGCGCACGGCACCGGCTGTGCCTGCCATTTCAGTCTCAAGCTTGAAACCGGCAAAACTGTCATAGCCCAACAGTTTGGCGCGCTCTTCGCGCAGTTTCAGCGTCTCGGTCGCGATGCCGCGGTTGTCCGTTTCGCCCCCGTTCGCACCACGCGCACCCCATGCTTCATAGGCGCGTCGGCGCAGGTCGCGGCGCTCCGAGAATTGCAGGAACGGCACGATCAAGGATCGTGACAGGGTGACAACCGGACCTCCGGCCTTTTTGTCCGCACCGGCTGCCCTTGCAGTGGCGACAACGAAATCGGGCAAGCCAGTCAGATCATCTTCGTCCAGTGCCATGAACCATTCACGTTCATCAGCCAAAAGGTTTTGCGTGAACGCGGTACCCAGAACGGACAACCGCGATTTCACGGCGCGCAGATCTTTTGCCGCCTTGCCTTCAAGTTGCGCGCCGGACCGCACAAAGCCACGGCGGGTCAGCATCAGCACGCGTTGCTGTTCATCCGTCAGGTCGAGCTGATCCCGTTTCTGCCAAACCGCATCGACCCGCGCAAAAAGCGCCTTGTTCTCTGACACTTCAGATCCGTAGGCGCTGAGCAGTGGCCCAAAGTCGCGCTGCAAGGCTTCGCGCTTGGGGTTACTGTCGGCTCCGGCGATGTTGTAGAACGCCCCCAAGACACGGCCCAGCGTATCGTCGGCACGCTCCAAGGCCTCGATCGTGTTCGCGAAATCAGGTGCGTCGGGGTTGTCGGCGATTGCCGCGATATTGGCACGTGATTGGGCCAATGCCGCATCGACGGCGGGGGCGAAATCCGCGTCGGTGATCCGGTCAAAGGGCGGTAGGCCAAACGGTGTGTTCCAATCGTCAAGCAGCGGGTTTGTCATGGGAAGTCTCCTTTGAAGGATAAGTAATACGCTGCGCCAGAAACACCATAGCCCTAGCCAGCCGAAGTCAGGCCCCTGCCCCCGCAAACCTTGCAGTCTGCGTGGGGTTTCACCGCAATGGTCCGCGTCTGGGCATAGAGCGCGTCATAGATCAGCAAACGGCCACCAAGGGTTTCGCCGGCACCCGTAACCAGTTTCACCGCCTCGACCGCCATCATCGCACCGATCACACCGGGCAGCGGGCCGATCACGCCTGCCTCCGCGCAGCTTGGCACCAGTGCCGGATCAGGAGCCTGAGGGAACACGCAGGCGTAACATGGTGTGCCTTTGGCGGGATCATAAACACTGATCTGCCCTTCCCATTGGGTCAGAGCGGCGGCGATCAACGGTTTTTTCGCCGCGAAGGCCGCTGCATTCACCAGATAGCGGGTTTCGAAGTTGTCACTACCGTCAAGGATCAGGTCATAATCTGCGAAAAGGTCGGCCGCGACATCTGCATCAAGCCTGCGCTGATAGGGCCGCACCGTCACAAACGGGTTCTGCGCCTTCATTGCTTCGGCAGCAGAATACACCTTGGGCATGCCGATATTGCGATCAAGGTGGATGACTTGCCTTTGCAGATTGGCATTTTCGACAACGTCGTCGTCAATGACGCCGAGTATGCCAACACCGGCAGCGGCAAGATACTGCAATGCAGGCGCACCCAACCCTCCGGCGCCGACAACAAGAACCTTCGCATTGCGCAGCGCCTTCTGCCCCGGTCCGCCGACTTCGCGCAGGATGATATGGCGGGCATAACGGTCAAGCTCGGTTTGGGAAAAACTGTCCGGTTTCACCACGGGGGCTTCTTGCGATTTGACGCGGGCGCGCAGGTTGCCAAGAAATTTGCGGTACAGCCACACCAAAACGCCAAAACCCAGGAAAATCGCCCAGAGCCGTACATCCCCACCCGTCGCCATACGCAGGGGATGCCCATCAGGCAGGATCACGTGGATGATCATGACACCGACCAAAAGGATCGCCATCATGTTCCAGCGCACCGCATAGGGCACTTTCATCAGCCAACCGATCACCCAAAGGGTGATCGCCATTGTGCCAACCATAATCATTGGCCGGTGGACCCAAAGCCGCCCGCGCCGCGGGCCGTTTCATCAAGCGTCGTCACCGTTTCAAATCGCGCCTGCACGACGGGGGCGACAACCATCTGTGCAATCCGCATCCCGTGCGTGACGTCAAAGACTTCACTACCAAGATTGACCATGATCACGCCAAGAGGTCCGCGGTAATCGCTGTCAATGGTGCCGGGCGTGTTCAGCAATGTCATGCCATGCTTCAAGGCCAAACCCGAACGCGGCCTGATCTGCACCTCGTACCCTACAGGGATGGCCATCCGCAGTCCGGTGGGCAAAAGGGCGCGTTGTCCGGGGGGTATCGTCACTGCCGCACGATCAGGCAAATTTGCACATAAGTCTGCACCCGCAGCCCCTGCTGTTTCATATGCGGGCAAACCGACACTCCGGTCGGCCCCTTCGTCCCATTGGAATTGGATTGTCACACTCACGCAATCGCCTCGGCTATACGTCGGGCAAGCGTCACCGCGACCGCATCTTTGGACATGCGCGGCCAGCTTTCCACACCTGCCGCTGTGATCAGGGTTACAGCGTTTTCAGACCCGCCCATTATCCCTGTTTCGGGCGACACATCGTTGGCAACGATCCAGTCACACTGCTTGCGCGCCCGCTTAGCCGTGGCGTTGGCAATCACATCGTCTGTTTCGGCGGCAAAACCGACAACCAGCTTTGGCCGCCCCCCAGACATCTGCGACACGGTTGCCAGAATGTCCGGGTTTTCGGCGAAATCAAGTGTCGGCAGGCCCGAACCGTCTTTTTTGATCTTGCTCTTGCCCGCGTTGGCGACATGCCAATCCGCAACAGCCGCAGCAAAGACAGCGGCATCCACAGCACCGGCCGCCTGCACCGCAGCGAGCATGTCCTGCGCCGTTTGCACCTTTACTGTCGTGACACCCAACGGGGGTGGGACGTCGGCAGGGCCGGTGACGAAAGTGACCCGTGCGCCCAGCGCCGCAAATGCCTTGGCAATCGCCGTGCCCTGCGCACCCGAAGACCTGTTGGCGATATAGCGCACCGGATCAATCGGTTCATGTGTCGGGCCAGAGGTCACGAGGATATGCCGCCCCTTGAGCGGCCCGTCAGACAGTGCGGCATCTATGGCCGCGATGATTTCTGGTACTTCCGCCATCCGTCCCGGGCCATATTCGCCGCAGGCCATATCGCCCTCATTCGGGCCTACAACCAAGATACCATCATCCTGCAACATCGCCAGATTGCGCCGGGTCGCGGGATGTTCCCACATGCGGACATTCATCGAAGGTACGATCAAGACGCGCTTGTCGGTCGCAAGAAGCAGGGTCGATGCAAGGTCATTGGCGTGGCCGCCAGCCATTTTTGCCATCAGGTCCGCCGTTGCGGGCGCAACCACGACCAGATCGGCAGCACGGGACAATTCGATATGTCCCATCTCTGCCTCGTCGGTCAGGTTGAACAAGTCCTGATAAATCTTGGACGCGGACAACGCCGCAAGGCTGAGTGGGGTGACGAATTCCGAACCTGCCTTGGTCAGAACCGGTGTCACTTGCGCACCTTTCTCACGCAGACGGCGCACAAGGTCCAACGATTTGAAGGCGGCAATGCCGCCTCCAACAATCAAGAGAATATGCTTGTTTGCGAGCATGCGCTGTCTCCGGTCGGGGTTGCCTGACACTAGGTCAGATCAGACCGGAAAGACAATGTCACGATTTGCCCAAAAATCCCTGAACTTCGGTGCTTTGGGATTCGAGGCATTTGCGCATTTTACCGAATGCCGCAGCCTCAAGCTGGCGGACCCGCTCTTTCGACAGGCCCAGTTCTGTCCCGAGGCTTTCGAGCGTGCGTGGATCGTCGCGCAACTTGCGCTCGCGCACGATAAATTGCTCACGGTCATTGAGGTTCGACAGCGCCGTCAGCAGCCACTGGCGCAGCGTGTCGTTGTCATGCGTGTGCGCAACGGTCTCGGCAGCCTGCGGGCCATTGTCTTCGAGAGCATCGATCCACTCCCGGCCCTCATCGTCCACTGATTGTGTCGCATTGAGTGAAAAATCGGACCCGGACAGGCGCCCTTCCATCATCTCGACATCATGCAATGGCACACCGACCTCGATGGCGATCAATTCGCGCATCTCGTGCTTGTCAATCGTGCGGCCTTCGGCGGCGGCTTCGCGCTCCAGACGGGCCTGCACACGGCGCATGTTGAAAAAGAGCGACTTTTGCGAAGATGTGGAACCGGTGCGAACCATCGACCAGTTGCGCATAACATAATCCTGAATCGATGCCTTGATCCACCAAACCGCATAAGTTGAAAAACGAACGCCACGGTCAGGGTCGAATTTGTCCGCTGCTTTCATCAGGCCAACAGATGCCTCTTGGATCAGGTCGTTCATCGGGGCACCGTAGCGCTTGAACTTGGATGCCATCGAGATCGCCAACCGCATGTAAGCTGTGATCAACCGGTGCAGCGCTTCTTCGTCGCGCTGATCCCGCCATGCATAGGCAAGCGCCAGTTCGGTCTCAGCATCCAGCAGTTCTGCTTTCATCGCTGTTCGAGACAAAGTTTGATCAGAAAAACCGGTAACGCCCATTGTATTTCTCCCAGATAGCAGTGTCATGCATTAACTTTGTTGTCTGAATTAGTTACGCAGGCATGAACGAAATGGATCAGATAAAGTTGCGCCCATGGCATTGCCGAACCTCACTCTCATCCTAGGCGGCGCTGCCTCCGGGAAATCCGCTTTTGCTGAAAGCCTTGTTTTGCAGGGTGGTCACGAACACCCTGCCTATATCGCAACAGCCCAGATATTCGACGACGAAATGGCGCAGAAAGTAGCACGCCATCGCGAAATGCGCGGGGATGGCTGGCTGACAATTGAGGAACCGCTCGATCTTGCCTCAGCCTTGGCAAATGCACAGGACGACCAACCGGTGCTGGTCGATTGTGCAACGCTTTGGCTAACGAACGTGATCTTGGGCGATCATGACATAGACGCGCATAGCGCCGCACTCATCACCGCACTCAAGCTGCGAAATAGCCCCGTCGTTGTTGTCTCGAACGAGGTGGGTCAGGGCATTGTTCCCGACAATGCGTTGTCGCGTAAATTCCGCAATGCGCAAGGGCAGTTGAACCAAAGGATCGGCGCGGAAGCAAATCTGGTCATCGCCGTGATGGCAGGCCTGCCTTTGGTGCTGAAAGGCAGCCTGCCGTGACACGGCTCTGGATGGTGCGCCATGGACCGACCCATGCCAAGTCGATGGTCGGCTGGTCCGATATTCCCGCGGATTTGTCCGACTTGGCGGCGATTGGCCGTTTGCGTCAATTCTTGCCCGACGCGCCCGTCGTCTCGTCCGACCTGATCAGGGCAGCGGCGACCGCAGACGTCCTCAACCCCGATGTCCGTTTGCCACACAACAAGGACCTGCGTGAAATCAATTTTGGTGACTGGGAACTGCGCAACTTCAATGAAGTGGAGGCCGAAGACCCGGTCACGATCCGTGCCTATTGGGAAACGCCCGGTCATGTGGCCCCGCCCAATGGCGAAAGCTGGAATACGGTCCGGCTGCGGGTCGATCGCGCAGTCGACCGGTATTTGGCAGACGGCCATCACGACCTGATCGTCGTGGCACATTTCGGCGTTATCCTGACGCAGGTGCAGCGGGCGCTTGGCATTGGCGCATATGAGACATTCGGCCATCGGATTGACAACCTCTCGGTGACGGTCCTGCAAAATACCGGCGCGGGCTGGGTGGTAGACCACATCAATCACAGCCCGTGACGGGCAGCGTCACGGATGAGCGTTGGCGCAATGCCGCACTGCAGGAGGTGCACGCGCCTTGGCCCGGTGAAAAAATTAACCTTTCTTAAAGAACATGCGCCTACCCGTTAACCATGAACGGGAGACGGCCATGGTCGCTTTAGCCTATACGGTAGCATTTGAAGGGATCGAGGCACGGCTGGTCGAGGTACAATGCGCGGTGACACCCGGAATACCCGCATTCTCTATCGTTGGACTGCCAGATAAAGCGGTATCAGAAGCACGCGAGCGCGTGCGTGCCGCCTTGACCGCAATGGCGATTGCGCTGCCCTCCAAGCGGATCACGGTAAATCTGTCGCCTGCCGATCTGCCGAAGGAAGGATCACACTTTGATCTTCCGATTGCATTGGCGCTTCTTGCGGCGCTCGAAATCATCCCGCACGACGACGCCGCACAAACCGTCGCACTTGGCGAGCTGTCGCTGGACGGAACGCTTGTTCCGGTCGTCGGCGCACTGCCTGCGGCGATGGCTGCTGCGCAAGACGACCGCACACTGCTCTGCCCACACGCCTGCGGTGCAGAGGCCGCTTGGGTCGGGACCGTCAATGTCATCGCACCGCGTACATTGGCCGATATGGTGCGGCACTTCACAGGGCAATCCGTCTTGCAGCCTGCCACGCCCGGTGAGGTTCTGGGGCGAACAGGCACGCGGGATCTTTCAGAGGTCAAGGGCCAGGAGCGGGCAAAGCGGGCTTTGGAAATCGCGGCGGCCGGGCGCCACCACCTGCTGCTGGTCGGCTCTCCGGGATCGGGTAAATCCATGCTGGCCGCGCGTATCCCCGGCATCCTGCCCCAATTGACACCGACCGAGGCGCTCGAGACCTCCATGATTCACTCGCTGTCCGGTTTGCTGGACGAAGGCGGGATCAACCGTGACCGACCGTTCCGCGAACCGCACCACACCGCTTCGATGGCCGCAATCGTCGGCGGCGGACGCACTGCGAAACCGGGTGAAATCAGCCTTGCGCACAATGGCGTGCTTTTCATGGACGAGTTTCCGGAGTTCTCCCGGGCGGTCCTTGAAACGCTCAGGCAACCCATTGAAACGGGCGAAGTCGTGGTCGCACGCGCCAACGCGCATGTGCGCTATCCTTGCCGTTTTATGCTGGTGGCAGCGGCAAACCCATGCAAATGCGGCTACCTTTCAGACCCATCGCGGGCCTGCGCCCGCGTGCCGGTTTGTGGCGAGGAATACATGGGCCGCATTTCCGGCCCGCTGATGGATAGATTCGACTTGCGTGTCGAAGTCCCGCCGGTGGCCTTCACCGACCTCGACCTGCCCGAAGCCGGTGAAAGCTCTGCGGATGTTGCGGCACGCGTCCAACAGGCACGCAACATGCAAACCGCCCGCTTTGCAGATCATCCCGAAGTCCGGGTAAATGCGGATATGGAGGGCCACTTGCTCGCGCAAATCGCGACACCGGATACTGCGGGGCGCGCGCTCTTGGTGAAAGTGGCCGAAAGGTTCGGTCTTTCGGCCCGTGGCTACCACCGTGTCCTGCGCGTCGCCCGCACGATTGCGGACCTCGAGCAGTCCAAAGATGTGCGCCACCCCCACGTCGCGGAGGCCGTCAGCTACCGGCTCGCCATGGCCAAAGAGGTCTAGCGCCGGGCCTCGATTGCATGCCAGATCTTTTCGGCAATATTGACACCGTCGAAACGCTCAAGCTCCTGGATGCCGGTAGGCGATGTCACGTTTATCTCCGTCAACCAGTCACCGATCACGTCTATGCCGACAAATATCTGGCCCTTTTCGCGCAAAAGCGGCCCGATCCGTGCACAGATTTCACGATCCCGGTCCGTCAGGGCAACCTTTTCAGGGCGCCCGCCGACATGCATGTTGGACCGTGTCTCTCCGGTGGCCGGAACACGATTGATCGCGCCGACAGGTTCCCCGTTGATCAGGATCACGCGCTTGTCACCTTTTACCACGTCAGGCAGGAACTGCTGTATGATCAATGGTTCGCGGCTGATACCGGCAAAAAGTTCGTGCAACGAGGCAAGGTTACTGTCGCCGTATTTGAGCTTGAAGACGCCCGCGCCACCATTACCGTAAAGCGGCTTGAGGATCACATCACCATGCTTGTCACGAAACGTCTTGAGCGTTGCAAGATCGCGGGCAATCATGGTTGGTGGCGTCAGATCGGGAAAGTTGAGAACCAACAGCTTTTCGGGATAGTTGCGCACCCAAAACGGATCGTTCACGACCAACGTGTCAGGATGCACCATATCGAGAATATGGGTCGTCGTGATGTAGCTCATATCAAAAGGCGGGTCCTGCCGAAGCCACACAACATCAACATCCGACAGACCAATGGTCTGCTCTTCGCCAAGTCGAAAATGGTCGCCCTTCACCCGCTGCACAGTCAGGGGCCAGCCTTTCGCGGTCACGCGGCCCTGATCATAAGCGAGCCTGTCCGGCGTGTAATAGAAAAGCGAATGTCCACGCGACTGCGCTTCTTCCGCAATCCGAAAAGTGCTGTCCGCATCAATGTCTATCGGCCCGATAGGGTCCATCTGGAAAGCGATCTTCAGCGACATGGCCAGCCTCTTGTATTGGGTATTCCGCCACTAGATGACGCAGCATCAAACCATGTGCAATGGTGTGTTACATTTCCATAAAAGCGTTTTCGATCACTTTGAGGCCACCAAAGCCGTTCACAACCGCCAGGTCAAACCGCACATCGGTCAATTGCCCACGTGGTTCGCCTGCCAAGAACTCTCCGGCGCTCGCGACGATACGCTCCATTTGCCTGCGGCCCAGGCGTGCGGCAGCGCTGGCAAAACTGCGGCTTTTCTTCACCTCGACAAAGACAACTGTGTCACCCTCGCGTGTAATCAGGTCAATCTCGCCTGCGCGCCCACGCCAACGACGCGCCGCGACGATATGATCCCGCCTGGCATAGTCCTTGGCGACAATGTCTTCGGCCACCAATCCCGCATGATATCCAACTGTCCCGCTCACTCGTCATCTCCCATATCCAATGCCTTCTGGTAGACCTGCCTGCGCGGCAATCCCAGCGCACCGGCCACCACTGTTGCTGCATCCTTGACGCGCATCGTTTTCATCGCCTCCCGCAAGGCCGCACTTACATCATCATCAGCAACGTCAACGGCCCCGCCGCGACCAACCAAAACAACGATTTCACCTTTTACGGACCGCTCTTGAAACTTATCAGCAAGTTCCCCCAGTGACCCGCGCGTGACCTCTTCAAACTTCTTCGTCAGTTCACGGCAGACGACCGCTTCCCGCTCATCTCCCAATATCTCGCGCAAATTACCTAACATTTCACCAACGCGTTTCGGGCTTTCATAAAAAATCAGCGTAAACGGTACATCCCGCAGCGCGGCTATTTCGGTTTCGCGTTGTTTCTTGCCTGCCGGCAGAAAACCGACAAAGGCAAAGCGATCCGTTGCCAAGCCGGATACGGTCAAGGCCGCGAGCACTGCAGACGCCCCCGGCGCAGATGTCACGGCAATACCTTCCGCGATGGCCGCGCGCCCCAGTTCATAGCCGGGGTCGGCAACCAGTGGCGTACCGGCCTCTGATACGTAGGCTACAGATTTTCCAGCCTTCATATCCGCAACCAAGCGCGCGACAGCGCCTTCGCCACTGTGATCATGGAACGCCACGACCTTGCGCCCGTTCAGCGGAACACCATGAATTTCCATCAGTTTGCGCGCCGTCCGCGTGTCTTCGGCGGCAATCAGGTCGGCGGATGCAAGAATATCAAGACCACGCAACGTCATATCGCGCGCAGACCCAATCGGGGTTGCCACAAAATAAAGACCGGCAGAGAGTGGCTTGCTTATGAAATTCATCTCTGGACCCGCGAGCCCCCTGCTTTATGATGACCCTCAACATCGCGGCGGGACGTGAGGCTTGCGCCAACTGTCATTCGCACGAAACAGGAGGAATATCGCCCATGTTTGCTCTTTTCAGCACCGCCCGCAAGGCGCTGGCGCGCTTTTTTGCTTGCACCGCGCTGCTTTGGCTTGCTGCCTGTGACGTGACTTTGGCACCGGATGCCAATGTCGGCCGCCAGATTGACCCTGCCGAACCCATTGACGTCGCTCTTCTGGTGCCGGGCGGTTCCGCACAGGAAACAGATAATTTGCTTGCGCGGAATTTTGAGAATGCCGCGCGTCTTGCCATCGCTGACCTGAATGGTGTGACCATTGATCTGCGCGTCTACAATACCGCCGGTGGCAATCCACAGCAAGCGGCCACCGCCGCGACACGCGCTGTGAATGAGGGCGCAAAGATCATCATCGGCCCACTTTACGGCGAGGCCGCAAACGCGGCCGGCGTCGCGATCGCGGGACGCGATGTGAATGTTCTGGCTTTTTCAAACAACCGCGCTTTCGCCGGCGGCAACGTCTTTATTCTCGGGTCCACGTTCGACAACACCGCCGAACGTCTTGTGCAGTTCGGCACGCGCCAGGGGATAAGCCGCTTTATGGTCTTGTATGGCGACGATCTGGCCGGTCGTGTCGGGCGCGATGCGATCACCTCTGCGGTCCAAGCAAACGGCGGTGAAATCGTTGCCGTCGAAAGCTACCCGCTGTCGCAACAGGGCATTTTTACTTCGACACGCAGGATTGTTTCCAGTGTCCGCAACTCCGGTGCGCAAGCTGTCTTTACAACGGCGGGAGCAAACGCAGACCTGCCCATCCTGGCAACAGCACTTCCCGATGCGGGGATGGATACCAGCCAGAGCCAATTGATTGGGCTGACACGTTGGGATACGCTCCCGCAGCTTGCAGCGCTTCCCGGGCTTCAAGGCGGTTTGTTCGCCCTGCCCGATCCCGGCCCCGCAGCCCTTTTCGCCAACCGCTATGCTGCCACCTATGGCGAGACGCCGCATCCGCTTGCCGGGCTGGCCTATGATGGCATCGCGGCGATCGGTGCCTTGGCCGCCGCCGGAGACTCCGAGGCTTTGACAAAAGCGGCGCTGATCCAGCCGCAAGGATTCCGGGGAACATCCGGCATCTTCCGGTTGCTTCCCAACGGACTAAACCAGCGCGGCCTTGCCGTTGCTACAATTCAAAACAATCAGGTTGTAATCCTTGAACAAGCCCCAAGAAGTTTTGGTGGCCCCGGCCTCTGATCCTGCTTCACAGCAAAACGCAAAAGCGCCGGACGGTTTGATCTGTCCGGCGTCTGCCATTTTTGATGCAGGTGCAGTGACTGCCCAGATCGAACAGGCGATCGCGGATGCGCCATCGGAAAAGGCCATCAGAGCAGCGACCGTAGATGCTCTGACACAAGCCCGCAATGCCGGGCGGCTACAGATCGCATCTGCTTTCAAGGCACAGCCGTTCGCCTCCCGCCCCACAACAAGAGCCTATAGCTGGCTCACCGATCAGCTTGTCAAAACTGTTCTGAAGGTAGCGACGGAACACCTTCATCCGCTTCCGAACCCCACCGAGACCGAGCGGCTTTCGCTGATTGCCGTGGGGGGCTACGGTCGCGGGGAAATGGCGCCTCATTCCGACGTCGACCTGCTGTTCTTGACCCCCTACAAGATCACGCCTTGGGCAGAGAGCGTGATTGAATCCATGCTCTACATCCTGTGGGATCTGAAACTGAAAGTCGGCCATTCCAGCCGCACGGTCAAAGACTGCCTGCGGCTGGCGAGGGAAGATTATACGATCCGCACCTCATTGGTCGAGTATCGCCATCTTGCAGGCGACGAGGAGCTTGCAGCCGAATTGGGGAGCAAACTGTGGTCGGAGTTGTTCAAGTCGACCGCAAGCGACTTTATCGAAGCGAAACTCGAAGAACGCGCCGCACGGCACCGCAAGCAGGGCGGCCAGCGCTATATGGTCGAGCCGAATGTCAAAGAGGGCAAAGGCGGCTTGCGCGATTTGCAGTCGCTGTTCTGGATCAGCAAATACGTGCACGGCGTCAAGGATGCCGCGGAACTGGTCAATCTGGGGGTCTTCACTCCCGAAGAATTCAAGACCTTCGTCAAAGCTGAAGACTTTCTTTGGGCGGTCCGCTGCCATCTGCATTTGCTTGCGGGAAGGCCTGTCGACCAACTGACATTCGACATGCAGGTCGAAGTCGCGGAAGCAATGGGTTTTAGCGACTACGGCGGCAGGCGCGGTGTCGAACATTTCATGCAGGCCTATTTCCGGCAGGCGACACATGTTGGCGAATTGACCCGTATCGTCCTGACCGCGCTGGAAGCGAACCACACCAAGCAGGAACCTGTGATGGTGCGGCTGCTGAAGCGGCGCAAAAAGGCAAAGGCGCCTTACGCGATCAAGCAAAACCGCCTGACGGTCGCCAATGAAAAGGCTTTTCTGGCGGACAAGCTGAACATCCTGCGTCTGTTTGAAGAGGCCTTGCGCACAGGCACCTTGCTGCATCCGGATGCCATGCGCCTGATTTCGGCAAACCTCGATCAGATCGACGCAGACATGCGGCAAAACAAAGAGGCGCGCCGCATCTTTCTTGATCTGCTGCTCAAACACGGTAATCCGGAACGCGCATTGCGACGGATGAATGAATTGGGAGTGCTGGCCGCATTCATTCCGGAATTCGCGCCGATCGTCGCGATGATGCAATTCAACATGTATCATCACTACACCGTCGACGAGCACACGATCCAGTGCATCAGCAACCTTGCCCAGATCGAGCGCAAGGAACTGAACGAAGAACTGCCTGTTGTTTCGGGTATTCTGGAACGCGGTGTGAACCGCAAAGTGCTTTATGTGGCGCTCCTGCTCCATGACATCGGCAAAGGCCGCAACGAGGACCACTCGGTTCTGGGTGCGCAGATTGCACGCAAGGTCGCTCCGCGTCTTGGGCTGAACAAAAAGGAATGTGAAACGGTCGAATGGCTGATCCGCTATCACCTGCTGCTGTCTGATGTGGCGCAAAAACGCGATATCGCGGAACCCCGGACCGTGCGCGGCTTTGCCAAGGCGGTAAAATCGGTGGAACGCCTGGATCTTCTGACAGCGCTGACCGTCTGCGACATTCGTGGCGTCGGGCCGGGGACATGGAATAACTGGAAGGCGGTACTGATCCGCAATCTTTATAAGGCCACAAAATCGGCGCTCCAGACGGGTCTTGAAGACCTGAACCGCGAAACCCGCGAGGTAGAGGCCAAGCGCGCGTTGCGTGCCGCCCTCGCCGATTGGGACAGCAAAGCGCTCAAAGTTGAGATGGGCCGGCATTACGGGCCATATTGGCAAGGGCTGCCTCTGGCCGCGCAGATCATCTTTGCAAAGCTGCTGCGCGATATTTCCAACGACGAGATCAAGATCGACCTGATGCTCGATGAAGACCGCGACGCGACGCGGGCCTGCTTTGCCATGGTCGATCATCCGGGGCTTTTCAGCCGCATGACAGGGGCTCTCGCGCTGGTTGGCGCGAACGTGGTCGATGCCCGCACCTACACGTCGAAAGACGGGTATGCGACGGCGGTGTTCTGGGTCCAGGACAACGACGGTAACCCCTACGAGGCCGACCGCCTGCCGCGTCTGCGCAAGATGATCCAACGCACCCTGAGAGGCGAGGTTGTCGCGCAAGACGCGCTCAAGGACAAGGACAAGATCAAGAAACGCGAGCGCGCCTTCAAGGTGCCGACCAACATCAGTTTCGACAACGAAGGGTCAGAGATCTACACCATCATCGAGGTGGATACCCGCGACCGCCCGGGGCTTCTCTATGATCTGACGCGGACGCTTGCGGACAATCATGTCTACATCGCATCTGCCGTCATCGCGACCTACGGAGAGCAGGTTGTCGATACATTCTATGTCAAAGACATGGTCGGCCTGAAATACCACTCCGAGGCCAAGCGGGCGGGACTCGAACGCAAGCTGCGCGAAGCGATCATCCAAGGCGCCGAACGCGCTGCCGCAGGGTGACAGCCATGAAAGGCGCCAATTCATTCCTACGCACCGGATTAAGGTCTTGGAAAAACCCCGAGTGCCGCGCATGAAGCCCGTCCGGCTGATGGCCGGCTTTTTCACGGTCGGTATCTGGACGCTGCTCAGTCGCGTCATGGGTTTTGTCCGCGACATCATGATCGCCGCGTTTCTGGGGACCGGCCCCGTTGCCGAAGCGTTCCTCATCGCTTTCTCCCTGCCCAACCTGTTCCGCCGGTTTTTTGCCGAAGGTGCCTTCAACATGGCCTTCGTGCCGATGTTTTCCAAAAAGGTGGAAGGCGACGACGATCCGCACCGGTTTGCCGAGGATGCCTTTGTCGGGCTAGGCGCAATCCTCACGGTCTTTACCGTGATCGGCGTGATCTTCATGCCTGCCCTTGTGACGCTCATGGCCAGTGGATTTCTGGGAACCGAACGTTTTGATCTGGCCGTCTACTATGGCCGGATCGCCTTTCCCTACATCCTCTTCATTTCGCTGACTGCGTTGCTATCGGGTGTCCTGAACGCGACCGGACGCTTTACTGCCGCTGCAGCGGCCCCCGTTCTTTTAAACATCATCTTCGTGTTGGCGCTGGTCGTGACAGGGTTCGCCTGCGATTGCACGGGAAAAGACGGTCAGACGGTCATCGGCCAGTCACTGGCTTTTGCCGTCCCGCTTGCCGGGATCGCCCAGCTTGCCGTTGTGTGGATCGCCGCCAAGCGGGCGGGGTACGCACTGCGCATCAGCCGGCCCAAAATGACGCCGGAACTGAAACGGCTCGCGATCATTGCAGCACCTGCGGCCCTTGCCGGCGGTGTCGTGCAGATCAACCTGCTTGTCGGGCGGCAGGTTGCAAGTTTTTTTGACGGTGCTGTAGCATGGCTGAGCTATGCCGACAGGCTTTATCAGTTGCCGCTTGGCGTTGTTGGAATTGCCATTGGCGTAGTGCTTCTGCCCGACCTGTCACGCCGCTTGCGCGCCGGTGACGAAACAGGCGGGCGTGACGCCTTCAACCGGGCCTCAGAGATCAGTCTGGCACTGACTATTCCCGCCTCTGTCGCGCTGATGGCGATCCCGCTGCCGCTTGTCAGCGTCCTGTTTGAACGTGGCGCGTTTACCAGTACAGATACAACGGCAACCGCACTGGCTGTGGCAATCTACGGCTTGGGGCTGCCCGCCTTCGTATTGCAAAAGACATTGCAGCCCTTGTTCTTCGCCCGCGAAGATACCAGACGGCCGTTCTACTATGCCGTGATCGCCATGCTTTTGAACGCCGCTCTGGCGATTGGCCTTGCGCCACTCATCGGATTTGCAGCGGCCGCAATTGGCACGTCGATAACAGGCTGGGCGATGGTTGTTTTGTTGGTGCGCGGCGCCCGCACGATGGGTGATGCGGCCAGATTTGACGCGCGTTTCAAGCAAAGAATGGTCAGGATCGTTCTGGCCGCATTGGGAATGGGCGTGATCCTCATGGTTGCCTCGGCCATCATGACACCGCTCTTCGGTATCGCGACGGT
>NZ_JAWOAN010000239.1:0-10252 GCF_046498525.1 Yoonia sp. | reverse complement strand
GCCGGTCTTTTCGTGACCTTGGGGGCCGAATTCGTAGCGATGTTGCTGATTATCGTCTATGTGGGCGCGGTTGCGGTGCTGTTTCTTTTCGTTGTGATGATGCTTGACGTGGATTTCGCGGAACTGAAGGCGGAAATGACGAAATATCTGCCGTTGGCGCTGCTGATTGGCGTCGTGATCATGATGCAACTGGCGCTGGCCTTTGGCGTCTGGGGCTACTCTGACGGGGTCGAGGGACGGATCGCGGCTCCAGCCGGTGATCTCGATAACACCCGTGCGCTGGGTATGCTGATCTATGACAAATATATCCTGTTGTTCCAGCTTTCGGGGCTGATCCTGCTGGTTGCGATGATCGGTGCCATTGTACTGACGTTGCGCCACCGTGTTGACATCAAACGCCAGAACGTGTTGGCGCAGATGTACCGCGATCCGGCCAAGGCGATGGAACTCAAGGATGTCAAACCGGGGCAGGGCCTGTAATGAAAGATTTTTCGCGAAAAATCTTCACCGCGAACCAGATCGAAGGACTGTCCTCATGATCGGACTTGAACATTATCTCACAGTGGCGGCTACCCTGTTTGTCATCGGTATCTTCGGGTTGTTCCTGAACCGCAAGAACGTGATCATCCTGCTGATGAGCATCGAACTGATGCTTCTGGCGGTGAACATCAACCTTGTGGCGTTCTCCAGCTATCTGGGTGATCTGGTCGGTCAGGTCTTTACTCTGTTCGTGCTGACCGTCGCCGCCGCCGAGGCTGCGATCGGCCTTGCGATCCTTGTGTGTTTCTTCCGCAACCGTGGAACCATCGACGTTGAAGACGTCAACGTGATGAAGGGTTAAGACCAATGGAAACCATCATCCTATTCGCCCCGCTGGTGGGGGCCATACTCTGCGGTTTCGGTTGGAAGCTGATCGGTGAGACAGCCGCGCAATGGACCGCGACAAGCCTTCTGTTTCTTGCCGCGATTCTGTCGTGGGTCGTGTTCCTGACATTTGATCCTTCTGCGCATCCCGACGGCACCTACACCGTCAACATCCTGCGCTGGATCGAAAGCGGTACGCTCAGCACGGACTGGGCGATCCGCATGGACCGCCTGACCACGATCATGCTGATCGTGATCAACACGGTGTCGGCCCTCGTGCACCTGTATTCATTCGGCTACATGGCCCATGACGAGAATTTCAAAGAACACGAAAGCTACCGGCCACGTTTCTTTGCCTATCTGTCGTTCTTTACTTTCGCGATGCTGATGCTGGTGACTGCCGACAACCTTGTGCAGATGTTCTTTGGCTGGGAAGGCGTAGGCGCCGCCTCCTACCTGCTGATCGGTTTCTACTACCGCAAGCCGTCTGCCGGTGCGGCAGCGATCAAGGCCTTTGTGGTCAATCGCGTGGGTGATTTCGGTTTCGCGCTGGGTATTTTTGCGCTGTTCCTTGTTACTGACAGCGTCCGGTTTGACGATATCTTTGCCGCCATTCCTGATCTACAGGACCATGCGATCACTTTCATGTGGCGTGACTGGAATACGCTGAACCTGATTGCCTTCCTGCTGTTTGTCGGTGCGATGGGTAAATCGGCCCAGCTCTTCCTGCACACGTGGCTGCCTGACGCGATGGAAGGCCCGACACCTGTGTCGGCCCTGATTCACGCTGCGACCATGGTCACCGCCGGTGTTTTCCTTGTTTGCCGCATGTCACCGCTGATGGAATATGCCGAGGCGACGACGACATTCATCGTCTTTCTTGGTGCGACAACTGCATTTTTTGCAGCCACCGTCGGTCTGGTCCAGAACGATATCAAGCGCGTAATCGCTTATTCCACCTGTTCGCAGCTTGGCTACATGTTCGTCGCCGCCGGCCTTGGCGTTTATTCGGTTGCGATGTTCCACCTGCTGACACACGCTTTCTTCAAGGCGATGCTGTTCCTTGGGGCCGGTTCGGTCATTCACGCGATGCACCACGAACAGGACATGCGGAACTATGGCGGGTTGCGCCATAAGATCCCCAAGACCTTCTGGATGATGATGATCGGCACGCTGGCGATTACGGGCGTCGGTATTCCGCTTCTTTATGTGGGCTTCCCGATTGGTTTTGCAGGTTTCGTGTCCAAGGACGCCATCATCGAAAGCGCCTATGCAGCCACCGCTGGCGGCTATGCGTTCTGGATGCTTGTCGTGGCGGCGCTGATGACCAGTTTCTACAGCTGGCGTCTGATGTTCCTGACCTTCTACGGCACCCCGCGCGGTGACAAGCACACCCATGACCATGCCCATGAGAGCCCTAATTCCATGCTGGTGCCGCTTTATATTCTGGCCGTTGGCGCGGTGTTTTCCGGCATGGTCTGGTACGGCTCTTTCTTCGGGTCCAACGATAAGGTCGGCAAGTTCTTCGGGGTGCCATATGCGGAAGCCTCCGAGAATGGCGAAGCGGCAGCCGAAGGTGATCACGGCAAGGCCCACTACAACCTTGTCGGCGCACCCGGTGAAGGGGCGATCCACAACAGCCCCGACAACCATGTGCTGAACGACGCGCATGAGGTGCCTGTCTGGGTCAAGCTCGCACCGTTCGTTGCAATGCTTGCAGGCTTCGGTCTGGCATATCAGATGTATATCCGCCGTCCCGACTGGCCTGCGAAACTGGCCAAGCAACAGGCCCCCCTGTATCAGTTTCTGCTGCACAAATGGTACTTTGACGAAATCTACGATTTCATCTTCGTACGCCCCGCATTCGCCTTGGGCCGCATCCTGTGGAAGCAGGGTGACACCAAGACAATCGATGGCGGCATCAATGGTGTCGCTATGGGCATCGTCCCGTTTCTCACGCGCCTCGCCGGGCGCGCGCAGTCGGGCTACATCTTTAGCTATGTCTTTGCGATGGTTCTGGGCATCGCGGTCCTTCTCACCTGGATGACGCTGTTCGGGGGAGCGAACTAATGGGCAATATTCTTTCACTCACAACGTTCCTGCCGCTCCTGGGCGCGGTCATTCTCGCGCTGTTCCTGCGCGGTGAAGATGAGGCCGCACAGCGCAATGCGAAATGGGTGGCGCTGGTCACGACGGCGGTGACGTTCATTTGCTCGCTCTTTATTCTGGGCAACTTCAACGCTGCCGACACCGGTTTCCAGATGGTGGAAACCCGCGACTGGCTGCTGGGGCTGCAATACAAGATGGGTGTCGATGGTATTTCGATCCTGTTTGTGATGCTGACCACCTTCCTGATGCCGTTGGTGATCGCGTCCTGCTGGGACGTGAAAACGCGGGTCAAGGAATACATGATCGCTTTCCTGATCCTCGAAACACTGATGCTGGGCGTGTTCCTCGCGCTTGATCTGGTGTTGTTCTACCTCTTCTTCGAGGCAGGTCTGATCCCGATGTTCCTGATCATCGGTATCTGGGGTGGCAAGAACCGGATTTACGCATCCTTCAAGTTCTTCCTTTATACCTTCCTTGGTTCGGTGCTCATGCTTGTTGCCATGGTGGCGATGTTCTCTGCTGCTGGTACGACCGACATTCCGACGCTGATGACACATACTTTCGGCACCGAAAACTTCAGCTTGTTGGGTGTGCAGATCGTCGGTGGGATGCAAACGCTGCTGTGGCTGGCGTTCTTCGCAAGCTTCGCGGTGAAAATGCCGATGTGGCCGGTCCACACGTGGTTGCCGGATGCGCACGTGCAGGCACCAACGGCGGGTTCTGTGGTGCTCGCCGCGATTCTTTTGAAAATGGGCGGCTACGGCTTTCTGCGCTTCAGCCTGCCGATGTTCCCTGTCGGCTCCGAGGTGATGGGGCCGCTGGTTCTGACACTTTCCGCCATCGCCATTGTCTATACCTCACTGGTGGCACTTGTGCAGGAAGACATGAAAAAGCTGATTGCCTATTCGTCTGTCGCCCATATGGGATACGTGACCATGGGTATCTTTGCGGTGAACCAGCAGGGCATCGACGGTGCGATTTTCCAGATGATCAGCCACGGCTTTATTTCCGGTGCGCTGTTTCTGTGTGTCGGCGTGATCTATGACCGGATGCACACCCGCGAGATTGACGCCTATGGTGGCTTGGTCAACCGGATGCCGGCCTATGCGCTGATCTTCATGTTCTTCACGATGGCAAACGTGGGTTTGCCGGGCACATCGGGCTTTGTCGGTGAATTCCTTGTTCTGATGGGCATCTTTCAGGTGAACACATGGATCGCCGTTTTCGCGACATCCGGTGTGATCCTGTCGGCGGCTTATGCGCTGTGGCTCTATCGCCGCGTCGTCTTCGGCGACCTGATCAAGGAAAGCCTCAAGACGATCAAGGATATGACCACGCGCGAGCGGATGATCTTTGCGCCGCTGGTGGCGATGACGCTGCTCTTGGGTGTCTACCCTGCACTGGTCCTCGATATTATCGGCCCGAGCGTATCCGCGCTTGTCGGCAACTATGAAACTGCACTGGCAACCTTCGAGGCCGCCACGCAGTTCGCTTCGAATTAAGGAAAGCCCGTTATGATTGGCGCTGATATCCAAATCCTGATGCCCGAGATTGTGCTGGCGGTCTATGCCATGGGCGCATTGATGGCCGCAGTCTACACCACCAAAGACGGCATGGCCCCCCTGTTGACATGGGCGACATCCGGTCTGTTCGTGCTGCTGGCGGTCTGGATCGCCATCAACGGGCAGGGCACGAATATTGCCTTTGGCGGTATGTTCGTGGATGACGGATTCGCGCGGTTCTCCAAGGTTGTGATCCTTGTATCGGCCGCTGCAGTCCTTCTGATGTCGGAAAACTACATGCAGCGGCGCGGGTTGCTGCGGTTTGAATACCCTATTTTGGTGGCACTTGCCGTTGTCGGCATGATGGTCATGGTATCGGCGGGCGATCTGATGGCGCTATACATGGGGCTCGAATTGCAGTCGCTGGCGCTTTATGTGGTGGCATCCCTGCGCCGAGACAGCGTGAAATCGACCGAAGCGGGCCTGAAATACTTTGTTCTTGGCGCGCTGTCTTCCGGTTTGCTGCTTTATGGTGCATCGCTGACCTATGGCTTTGCAGGCACCACGCTCTTTGCGGGTATCATAGAGGCCACGGCGGACGAACCTTCGCTTGGCCTGCTGTTCGGTCTTGTGTTCCTGATCGCGGGTTTTGCCTTCAAGGTCTCCGCGGCCCCGTTCCACATGTGGACACCGGACGTCTATGAAGGCTCGCCCACGCCGGTCACGGCCTTCTTTGCAACCGCGCCCAAGGTCGCTGCGATGGCCCTGTTTGCGCGTGTTGTTCATGACGCATTCGGTGGCATTGTCGGCGACTGGCAGCAGATTGTGGCGTTCCTTGCCGTGGCGTCCATGTTCCTTGGCGGGATCGCTGCGATCGGGCAGCGCGATATCAAACGCCTGATGGCCTATTCCTCTATCGCGCATATGGGCTTTGCGCTGATGGGACTGGCCGCAGGTACCGCGTTTGGTGTGCAGGCGATGCTGATCTACATGGCGATTTATGTGACCATGAACATCGGCACTTTCGCCTTTATCCTCGCGATGGAGCGTGACGGGCGGCCTGTGACGAATATTGACAGCCTCAAGATGTATTCCAAGCAGCAACCGCTGCGTGCGCTTGCGATGCTGGTACTGCTGTTCAGCCTTGCAGGTGTGCCGCCGATGGTCGGATTCTTCGGCAAATTCTACGTGCTGCGTGCGGCCTATGACGGCGGGTTGGCATGGCTGGCGGTGGCGGGTGTGATCGCATCGGTGATCGGTGCCTTCTACTATCTGCGCATCGTTTATTACATGTACTTCGGCGAAGAGGGCGAACAGCTCGACGGCAAGATGAATCCAGTTTTATGGATCTTTTTGATGGGTTCTGCTGCGGTGATGTTGCTTGGGGTCGTGAACCTTTTCGGGATCGAGCCTATCGCTGCAGCAGCGGCAGCGACGCTTGTCAACTAACGCGGCAGGGCATGGGCCATGGCCGGAAGGCTATGCCTGCGTCGTGCTTGACACTGTTGACAGCACCATGGCCGAAGCAGCGCGGCAGGTAAAAAATATCGACCGCCCCACATGGATCATGGCAAAAACCCAGACTGCGGCCCGTGGTCGGCGCGGGCGGGCATGGGTTGTGCCAGCGGGAAACCTGAACGCCTCACTGATCTTCAAGCCCGAAGCGACCGCAGCCGAAGCGGCCAAAAGGTCTTTCCTTGCGGCCAATGCGCTTTATCAGGCGCTGGCCATTTATGTGCCCACCGAAAAGCTTGCGCTCAAATGGCCCAATGATGTCTTGCTGTCAGGGGGCAAGGTTGCGGGAATTCTGTTGGAAAGCAGCGGGCAGGGCCCTTTCGTGGATTGGCTGTCGATCGGGATCGGCGTCAACCTGCGCCATGCACCCAAAGGGGTGCAGAACGCCAGTTTTCCACCCACCTGTCTGGCTGATGCGGGTGGCGGCGAGGTGGACCCGCTGGATTTTCTGTCCACACTTGCCGACGCCTATGCCACGCAAGAGGCGAAGCTGCTGCGCCTTGGCTTTAGCCGCATCCGCGACGACTGGATGTCCAATGCCGCACGCTTGGGTGAAGTGATCACAGCGCGCACGGGCCGCGAGGATGTAACCGGCATCTTTGACAGCATCGACGGTGACGGCAACCTTGTCCTGATTACCGGCACCGGCCCTCGGGCGATATCGGCAGCAGACGTGTTTTTCTAAGAGGAGGCGGCCCTATGCTTTTGGCGATCGACTGCGGCAACACCAACACCGTGTTTGCAATCTGGGACGGCGACGAATTCATCGCGACATGGCGCACCAGCACTGAATGGCAGCGCACGGCGGATCAATACTATGTCTGGCTGTCCACGCTGATGCGGTTTCAGGAGGTCGATGTGATGATCGACGAGGTCATCATCAGCTCGACCGTGCCGCGTGTGGTCTGGAACCTGCGGGTCTTTGCGGATCGCTACTATAACTGCCGTCCCATCGTCGTGGGCAAACCGGAGTGTCTGTTACCAGCACAGCCGCGCGTTGATGAAGGCACGCAAGTGGGGCCGGACCGTCTGGTCAATGCTGCGGGGGCCTATGACCGGCACGGGGGCAACCTGATTGTCGTTGATTTCGGGACGGCGACGACCTTTGATGTGGTGGCCGAAGATGGTGCCTACGTCGGCGGTGTCATCGCGCCGGGTGTGAACCTGTCGCTTGAGGCGCTGCACAGCGCCGCAGCCGCGCTTCCGCACGTAGATATCACCGTACCGCAGGCTGTGATCGGCACCAATACGGTGGCTTGCATGCAATCAGGTATCTTTTGGGGTTACATCGGGCTGGTGCGTGAGATATGCGCGCGGATCAAGGCAGAGCGCGGCATCCCGATGCAGGTCATCTCGACCGGCGGTTTGGCGCCACTTTTCCAACAGTCCGAACCGTTGTTTGACGCGTTCGAGGACGATCTGACAATTCACGGACTGACCGTGATCCATACGTACAACAAGGATAACGCATGAACGACCGCCTGATCTATCTACCACTTGGAGGCGCCGGTGAAATCGGCATGAACGCCTATGTCTACGGTTACGGAAAGCCGGGCAAAGAGCGGCTGATCGTGGTCGATCTGGGTGTGACCTTTCCCGATATGGACGGCTCTCCGGGGGTGGACCTGATCCTGCCTGACATTTCATGGCTCGAGGCGCGCAAGGCGCAGATCGAAGGTATCTTCATCACCCATGCGCATGAAGACCACGTCGGTGCGATCGGCCACTATTGGGAACGGCTTGGCGCACCCGTATACGCGCGCGCCTTCACTGCCAATATCGCCCGGCGCAAGCTTGAAGAACACGGGCATCCGCCATCGGTCGTCAAGGTCGTGGGTGTGTACCCTGAAATGATCAAATGCGGGCCATTGACGGTCTCTTACCTGCCGATCAGCCATTCGATTCCCGAAAGTGCGGGTCTGTTGATCGACACACCCGAAGGTCGCGTTCTGCACTCGGGCGACTTCAAGATCGATGAAACCCCCGTGGTCGGTGACCCGTGGAACGAGGCGCTTTGGGAAGAGGTGTCAAAGGACGGCATCAAGGCGCTGGTTTGCGACAGTACAAACGTCTTTTCGCTTGATCCGGGGCGGTCCGAATCCTCTATCGGCGATGCAATCGTGGACATGATGAAAGAGGCGACCGGCATGGTCGTGGCGACGACATTTGCCTCCAACATCGCACGTTTGAAGACGCTGGCGATTGCTGCCCAAAAGGCGGATCGTTCGGTTGTCCTGCTGGGCCGCGCGATGCGCCGCATGGTCGAAGCGGCGACCGAGGTGGGGATTCTCGAAGGGTTCCCTCCTGTCGTATCCCCCGAAGATGCGCTGCAAATGCCCCGTGAAAACGTGATGTTGCTGGTGACAGGCTCTCAGGGTGAACGGCGTGCGGCCTCGGCGCAACTGGCGCAGGGCAATTACATGGGGATCAAGCTGAAGGATGGGGATACGTTCCTCTTTTCCTCCAAGACCATCCCCGGCAACGAACGCGGCGTAATCCGCATCATGAACCAGATGTCCGAACTGGGTGTCGATGTGATTGACGATGCGGGCGGCAAATATCACGTGTCCGGCCACGCCAACCGCCCTGATCTGGAGCGGCTGCACCAGATTACCAAACCGCAAACGCTCATCCCGATGCACGGTGAACACCGGCACTTGCGCGAACATGTCAAGCTGGCTGCGCAAAGCGGCCTGTCGGGTATCGTCGCCGTCAACGGCATGATGATCGACCTGTCCGGCAATCAGCCCACCGTGGCCGAATATATCGAAACGGGGCGCACCTATCTGGACGGTTCCGTGCAGATCGGCGCGCTGGACGGCGTGGTGCGCGACCGTATTCGCATGGCACTGAACGGGCATCTGATCGTGACGCTGATCATCGATGAAAACGACGAACCGCTGGGCGACCCTTGGGTTGAAATCATGGGCTTGCCCGAAACGGGCCGGAACAACGCCGCCCTGGTCGATGTCGTCGAAGAAGACCTGAGCCAGTTCGTGAATCGCGCCAATGCGAAAACGCTGCGCGACGACGACAAGCTCGAAAAAGAGCTCAAGATGATCGCACGCCGTTCCGCGCAGGCCGAAATCGGCAAGAAGCCGGAAGTGACCGTGATTATAAGCAGGCTGGGGTAAGTGTGGTGTCGGGGGTCTACCCCGACACGCCTTCTACTCTTTCGCGCGCTCGGCAAAGCTCTTGGCGATAAACGCGGGCGTCTCTTCACCCATGCCGACGACCTCGGTTTCGTTGCGCCCACGTCCGCGGCCACTGCGCCCACGGTCCTGTCTGGGCGTTTCGTCGCGCTGTGGCTGCTCTTGGGGTTCCGGCTTTTCGTCCTGCGGCGCGGCTTCGGCAGGTTTTTCCGCGACCTTCACATCAGGTGCTTCGTCTTTTCTGCGGCGGCTGCGGGTGCGCTTTGGCTTTTCTTCGGCCTGCTGCGGTTTGTCATCCTGTGCAGGCACACTGCCCAGAGGGCTTTCCAGACGCGGGATTGTCTCGTTCACAAGACGTTCCACATCCTCGAGGTTTTTGTCGTCCTTTGGCATGCAGATCATGATCGCGGTGCCTGTGCGGCCTGCGCGACCGGTGCGCCCGATCCGGTGCACATAGTCTTCGGCATGGCTGGGCACGTCATAGTTAAAGACATGCGTGACCGCCGGAATATCCAGACCGCGTGCGGCCACATCAGATGCCACAAGAAAGCGCAGCTTGTTATCGCGGAAGCTTTCCAGCGTGCGGGTCCGGTGCGACTGGTCCAGATCGCCGTGGATCGGGGCGGCATCATAGCCGTATTTGTTCAGTGATTTCGCAACGATATCGACATCCGACTTGCGGTTGCAAAAAATGATCGCGTTGGTGCAGGCGTCGCCTTCGGCGTCGATCAGCTTGCGCAGCAATTCGCGCTTTTCCGCCGGCTCCTTGGGCTTTGATGTTCCTTTGAACATCACGACACCCTGTTTGATGTTCACATTCGTCGTTGCCGCGCGGGCGACTTCGATCTTGGCAGGGTTCGACAGGAACGTGTTGGTGATTCTCTCGATCTCGGGCGCCATCGTGGCGCTGAAAAACAGCGTCTGGCGCGTAAACGGCGTGCGTTTGAAGATTTCCTCGATATCGGGGATGAACCCCATGTCGAGCATCCGGTCGGCCTCGTCCACCACCATGATCTTCACATCAGTCAGAATCAGCTTGCCGCGCTCCAGATGGTCGAGCAAACGGCCCGGTGTGGCGATCAGCACATCGACGCCTTTGTCGATGATCTT
>NZ_JAWOAN010000151.1:0-36097 GCF_046498525.1 Yoonia sp. | reverse complement strand
AACGCGCGACCTTCGCGTCCTGAGTTCGCTCATCGAGGAAACCCGGGGCAATCTGGCGCGTGGATATGCCTTGGAAGAAGAGCAGGTGGTGCGCACGATCAGCGACACCTGCACAGCGCGCAACGAGGAGGGCGAGGTCTTTAGTTTCCGCTGCCCGAAAACAAAGACCTTCACAAGAACGGTTCCAGTTGCCATCGACCTGAATGCAGAACGCGCAAAGCTGGTGTCGCTGGAGCAGCGTCTTGTGGAAATGCAGACTGCCTCTAATCAGGCCATAGCGCAGTGTATCGCGATCTATCCTGAATAATCAGTGTGCGGAAACCGCCGCGGGGTCGATCAAGGTACGCCCGCCATCAACGGTGATGATCTGTCCCGTGACAAAGGCAGAGGCGTCGGATGCAAGATACTGCACCGCGTCTGATACTTCACCGGGGCTCGCGATCCGGTGCAGCGGTGTACTGTCGACGATGGCATCGCGCACGTCGTCGTGATCCTTCAGTGAGCCTTTCAAGCTGGCACTCATCACGCTGCCAAAGGCTACCGCGTTCACGCGAATGCCGTGCGGTGCCAGTGCCACAGCCAAGGATCGCGTCATCTGGTCAGACGCAGCGGAACTGACCGAATAGGCCAGCAAATCCGGATGTGTGCGACGCGCCGCAATCGAGCTGAGGTTGACGATAGATCCGATAGTCTCACCCGCTTCGCCTTCTGCCTGCTTGATCATCCTGCGGGCGACCGCTTGGCTGACGCGGAGTGCTGTCATCGCATTTTGCTGAAGCAGTTCTTCGACCGAGTTGTCATCTGGATCCAGCGGATCCGTTTCCATGACCTGTCGCGATGCATTCACCAGAATATCCACCCGTTCGAACGCATCAATGGTCGCAGACAGCAGGTTTGCGATCGTCAACTTCTTGCGCAGATCACCCGCGAAAATGCGGATGTTCTCTTCCTTGCCCGCTTCCTCGCCAATCTCGTGGCACAACGTCTTTTCGTCCATGTCGGCGAAAACAACATTCGCACCCATCTTCGCAAAATGCCGCCCGATAGCCAGGCCCACACCATTGGCGGCCCCTGTGACAATCGCAGTCTTTCCGGAAATCGAAAATGACATCAGAACTCTCCCTTGCGCCGATCAGCGTTGCGGCCGGTTGGCATGAAACACCTTGAACGCACCATTGCCACCGATCACATCCACATTGCGGAAACATTCGGTGAGTGTCGCCTCATAGGGCAAATGGCGGTTTGCCACCATCCACAGCTTTCCATGGGGGGCAAGCAGGCGAGCAGCCGCCTGAATGAATATCCGGCCCAAACCGGGATCAGAGGCGCGGCCAGCATGAAACGGCGGGTTCATGACAATCCCATCGTATGCTGCCGCCTCATGGCGGGTCGCATCACCCCAGACAAACGACACACGAGTATCGTCCACGTTTAATCTGGCACAGGCAAGCGACAGCGCCTCTGCCTCGATCAGATCCAGTGATTTGACGCCGGTGCGGGCCAGAACCGGCGCGGCCAGATATCCCCATCCGGCCCCCAGATCAGCCATGCGCGCTGGCAATTTGGCGGGCAGAAGCTCTGCAAGCAGCGCCGATCCGGCGTCTACCGCACCGTCTGAAAAGACACCTGCCGTTGTGTAATAACCATGCGGCCCCTTAGCTGG
The DNA here is from genome assembly GCF_046498525.1 of Yoonia sp. Taxonomy (GTDB): domain Bacteria; phylum Pseudomonadota; class Alphaproteobacteria; order Rhodobacterales; family Rhodobacteraceae; genus Yoonia. The sequence continues at coordinate 34,434 of NZ_JAWOAN010000151.1, read as the reverse complement.
CGGCGGGGTGGCCCAATCCGCAAAAGCGTCCGTGGCTGCGAACCAGAATATCCGCCCATGCCCTTTTGTCAGAGATGGCAGGTCACCAAGAACTTTGCGGCATGACTTGAAGAGACTATCGACACCATCGGTCTTTTGGCCATCAACAATCACCAGATCAGCCTTGGCACATGCCTCTGCCACCATCGCGCGGGCCAGCGCCTTGGCGCGGGGAACAACCACGATGGCAACACAGACACGGGCCAAATCCTGAGTTACCGGATAACCCGCCCCTTCCCACGCCGCATAGTCCGGAAAAAACCCATGAACGATCTGCACTTCACCGCGCGGCAGTGCCGCAACATCATATGTTGCCGGAGGACGCATTATGGCAATGTTGCCGACAGGCAACGCAATCATGCCGTCTTGAAGGGCGGTGCTTAGGCGGGATTGGGACATCAGGGGGCGAACAGCGACGGCGCGCTATTCTTTCTCCATCGTGCATTGGAGAGGGTGCTGATGACGCTGTGCAAAATCCATGACTTGAGCAACTTTCGTCTCGGCAATCTCGTGACTGAAAACGCCGACAACCGCGACGCCCTTCTTGTGAACTGTCAGCATCAACTCGAACGCTTGGGCATGGGACAGGCCAAAAAACCTTTCCAGCACATGCACGACGAATTCCATCGGCGTAAAATCATCGTTCAGGATCAGAACCTTATACATCGGCGGGCGCTTTGTCTTTGGCTTTGTCTCAAGCGCAACGCCGACACTGCCGTCGTCATCGCCCTCTTTCTCGGCCATCATGTAAAACTCTGCTAGCATGTCGAACGCCTTGTTGGGTTGCTGTTATATATAAGGCACACAGTACACATGAAAACCCCATCAAAACACAAACGGGAATTGGGCGCGACACAGCACAGTTTCACCTATCTTGGGGCTATACCACCGACCCTAACAACATATAGATTGAATGCACGATAAACCCTGCGAAAGTCTTTGAATTTAGGGTATTTTCCGAAAACCGGACTTATGCTAGCGTCTTCAACAAGAATAAGGCCACCGGAAAAATTCGGGGTCATCGAGGCAGAAAAAGAGGCAAGCGACGTGACAAGTCGTCTGGGACACCGGGCCCTCAGCGGGCTATTTCTATGTTTACTTATGGTATCCATGTCGCTCGCATCTGCGCGCGCGACAGCGGCACCCTATGCCGCGATGGTCATGGATGCGCGCACCGGCGAGGTCTTGCATTCGCGCAATGCCGACACCCAGTTGCATCCAGCATCGCTGACCAAGATGATGACGCTCTATGTGGCGTTTCAGGCCATCGAACGCGGCGAGATCACGCTGGATACACCTGTGCGCATCAGCAGCAATGCCGCATCCGAACCCCCTTCGAAACTGGGTTTGCGCTCTGGGCAGACCATTCGCCTGCGTTTTCTTTTGCGTGCCGCCGCCGTGAAATCTGCCAACGATGCCGCAACAGCGATTGGCGAAGCAATTTCGGGATCAGAAGAAGCCTTCGCCACACGCATGAACCGGACCGCCAGAGCGATGGGCATGCGCAACACGAATTTCCGCAATGCAAACGGCCTGACGCAATCAGGGCACCTGTCGACTGCCCGTGATATGACGCTACTGGGTCGCCATGTGATCTATGACTTTCCGCAGTATTATAACCTGTTCTCGCGCCGTTCGGCCGATGCCGGTATCGCGACTGTGCGCCATACAAACCGCCGCTGGCTGGATAGCTATGCAGGTGGTGACGGCATCAAGACCGGCTACACACGGGCTGCGGGTTTCAATCTTGTCGCTTCTGCCCAGCGCGGGCAGGAACGTGTCATTGCGACTGTCTTTGGCGGGTCATCCACCTCGGCACGCAATGCGCGGATCACCGAACTGATGGAAATGGGCTTCAACCGCGCCCCTTCGCGCGCCACGATCCGCCGCCCCAACCCACCTGCTGCCATGCTGACAAGCTCGAACGACAGCGGGCAAGTCAACGCCGGCAAGATCGTCCGTGTCAGCGGCCTGATTACGCGGAGCATTCGCCCCACCGCGCGGCCAACAGAAGCGCCCGCTCAGGAAGAGATCCTTGTTGCAGCAGTCGATACCGATGTGATCAATGCGGTCATCGCCGATTCCGTGAACACCGCCATCGCTGAGGCAGTCGGGGCGGTAACCCCGAAACCTGTACCCACCCAAGTGGCAGCAACAGAGGCGCCTGCCGTCACACCCGTCCCGCGTCCAACGACCGAAACGCAGGTCGCCGCACTCACCCCGCAAACCACAACAGCGGATACAGGCCCCGAAGTCGTCACCCGTATCTCCACCTCGGGCGGACGGCACTGGGGGGTCAACGTCGGGCGCTACAATACGCGCTACGATGCCGAACGGGTCTTGCTGCAGGTTGCCTTGAACGAGATGAGCACGCTTGACGGGTCACTTCGTCGCGTCATGCAACGTTCAGGCGGGTTTGACGCAAATTTCATGGGATTGACACGCGAAGGGGCCGATCTGGCCTGTCGGCGGCTACAGGCTCGCGGTACAACCTGCTTCATGATCGGTGCTGACGGGTAAACGGCACGGCCGCTTTAGGCCACTTTGCCTGCGAACGCCGCCGCCATCAGCGCACGGGTATATTCCGTTTGCGGCGCATCAAAGATTGCATCGGCATCGCCTGCCTCGACCACATCACCCTGCTTCATTACCATCACCTTATGTGACAACGCGCGCACGACCTTGAGATCGTGGCTGATGAACAAATAGGCCAAGCCGTTCTTCTGCTGCAATTCGCGCAGCAAATGTACGATCTGGACCTGCACGGTCATGTCGAGCGCAGATGTGGGTTCATCGAGGATCAGCAGTTTGGGCCGCAGGATCATCGCACGTGCAATCGCAATGCGCTGGCGCTGGCCACCGGAGAATTCGTGCGGGTAACGATCCATCAAAGACGGATCAAGCCCCACCTCGCCCATGATCTCGGCCACCATATCGCGGCGGTCGCGCCCCGGTGCAACGCCATGCACGCCCAGACCTTCGGCGATAATCTCGGCCACGGTCATACGCGGGCTGAGCGAGCCGTAAGGGTCTTGGAACACGATCTGCATGTCACTGCGCAGCGGACGCATCTGCCGTTGGTTCAGACGGTGGATATCCACACCTTGAAAGGCAATCCGGCCTTCCGACCTGATCAGCCGCATCACGGCCAGCGCGAGGGTCGTCTTGCCAGAGCCGCTTTCCCCCACAACGCCGAGCGTTTCGCCTGCATGTACCGTCAGTGTCGCGTCGTTGACCGCCTTTACATAGCCCACGGTCCGCTTGAGCAGCCCACGATGAATCGGGAACCAGATCTTTGCACCTTCAGTTTCCAGGACAACAGGTGCGTCAGCTTGTACAGGCACAGGCACACCGGTTGATTCCGCCGCCAGAAGCATCTGGGTATAGGGGTGCTTCGGGTTCTTGAACAATGCAGCCGTCGGCCCCGACTCTACAATCAAACCATCCTTCATCACACACACCCGATCCGCAATTTTGCGCACAATCGTCAGGTCATGCGTGATGAAGAGCATCGACATGCCCTCATCGCGTTTCAGGTCCGCCAGCAGATCCAGAATTTGCGCCTGAATTGTCACGTCCAATGCGGTCGTCGGTTCGTCCGCGATCAACAGTTCCGGGCCATTTGCCAACGCCATCGCGATCATCACGCGTTGGCGCTGGCCACCCGAAAGCTGGTGGGGATATGCCCCAAGGCGGCTTTCCGCATCACGGATACCCACGCGGTTCAGCAGTTGCACGATACGTTCGCGCACGGCTGCACCCCGCAAACCCTGATGCAGCTCAATGCTTTCCGCCAACTGCTTTTCCAGCGTGTGCAGCGGGTTGAGCGAGGTCATCGGTTCTTGGAAGATAAAGCTGATGTCATTGCCGCGCACACGGCGCAGGGCCGCTTCATCAGCGCCGACCATCTCTTCGCCGTCGTATTTGATGGAACCGGCCATGACGGCGCTATCGCCCAAAAGCTGCACCGTCGAGAGCGCCGTGACAGATTTGCCGGACCCGCTTTCACCAACGATAGCGACAGTTTCACCCTTTTGCACCTGAAAGGACACGCCCCTGACGGCATGGATTGTGTCGCCATCCTGCCGGAAAGCGACACGTAGATTCTGGACATCAAGGACCGGAATACTCATCGTCCATGGGTTCCTGTCGCCTGCGGTTCGGTCTCGAACACGGTCTCATCTGCAATGACCTTGCCGTCCGCCACAAAGGTTTTTCGCGGATCAAAGGCGTCGCGCACCCCTTCAAAGACAAAGACCAGAAGCGACAACATAATCGCAAATGTAAAGAACGCGGTGAACCCGAGCCAAGGCGCTTGCAGGTTTTGCTTGGCCTGCAATGTCATCTCACCCAAGGACGGGGCCGAAGATGGCAGACCGAAGCCCAGAAAATCAAGCGAAGCCAAGCCACCAATCGCGCCGGTTACAAGAAACGGCAGCATTGTCAGCGTCGCCACCATCGCATTGGGCAACATGTGGCGGAACATGATCGTGCGGTCGCGCACGCCCAGCGCCTTGGCTGCACGGACATATTCCAGATTACGGGCGCGCAGGAATTCTGCCCTGACCACCCCGACAAGGGCGGGCCATCCGAACAGCACTGTCAAGAACACAAGAAGCCAGTAACTGCGCCCCAGTATCGCAAAGACGATGATGATGACGTAAAGCGACGGCATCCCTGTCCATATCTCGATAAAGCGCTGGAAGATCAGATCGGTCCAACCGCCAAAATACCCCTGCACAGCCCCCGCCATGATCCCGATAATCGAGGCTGCTATCGTGACGGTCAGCGCGAAAGTCACCGATAATCGGAACCCATAGATTACGCGGGCAGTGACGTCGCGCTTGGTATCGTCCGTGCCCAGCCAGTTTTCCGGGCTGGGTGGAGCAGGTGCCACACCAGCCACATCGACGATGGTGTTGTAAGAATAAGGAATGACCGGCCACAGCATCCAGCCGGCCTGAAAATCACCTTCCAGTGTCTGGCCTGCATCGACGGCTGCGATCAGCTCTTCTGGGTTGTCGAAACAGTCTTCAAGGCCACCGGTGACAATCAGACAATCCACCTCTGGTTCGCCATAGCCAGCCTCTGTCGGAAAATCGCCGCCAAAATCGCGCTCTGAATAAAAGCTGAAAATCGGCATCCTGATCTCACCGCGATAGCTGACGGCGATGGGTTTGTCGTTGGCGATGAACTCCGCAAAGATCGACAGGCCAAAGAGCACACCAAAGATCACCAGCGACCAGAACGCGCGCGTGTTGCGGCGAAAGTTGCGCAGGCGGCGCTGGTTCAGCGGTGACAGGAAAGGACGCTTGGCCATCAGTTTCGCGCCTCGAAATCAATGCGCGGGTCGATCAGTACATAGGTCAAATCCGTGATGATCCCCACGACAAGGCCGATCAGCGAAAAGGCGAAGAGTGTACCAAACACGACAGGATAGTCGCGGGCCACTGCCGCCTCGAAACCCAGACGCCCCAGCCCGTCCAGCGAGAACAGCGTTTCGATAATGAGCGAACCGCCAAAGAATACGCCGATAAAAAGCGCCGGAAATCCCGAGATCACGATCAACATCCCATTGCGGAAAACATGACCATACAAGACCCGCCGTTCCGACAGCCCCTTGGCGCGCGCCGTGATCACGTACTGTTTTTTGATTTCGTCCAGAAAGCTGTTCTTGGTGAGCAAGGTCAATGTCGCAAAGGCCGAAATCGTGGATGCGAGCACCGGCAGCGTGATGTGCCAGAAGTAATCGAGGACCTTGCCGATCATCGACAGCTCTTCGAAATTGGCAGAAGTCAGACCGCGCAGTGGGAACAGCCGGAAATAGGACCCACCGGCAAAAAGCACGATCAGCAGGATGGCGAACAAAAATCCCGGGATCGCATAGCCCACGATGATCGCGCCGGATGTCCACGTATCAAAGGGCGTCCCGTCTTTGACGGCCTTCTTGATGCCCAGCGGAATCGAAATCAGATAGGCGATCAACGTAGACCACAGGCCCAGCGTAATCGACACCGGCATCTTTTCAATCACCAGATCGAACACGCTGATAGAGCGGAAGTAGCTCTCGCCGAAATCGAAGCGCATATAGTTCCACATCATGTTCAGGAAGCGTTCAAGTGGCGGCTTGTCAAAGCCGAACTCGCGCTCAAGATCAGCGATGAAATCGGCAGGCAAACCGCGCCCTCCGATATAATCGCTATCCCCGCCATCGACCAATTCGCTGCCGCCGCCGGAGATGCCTTCAAACACATCACCTCCGCCCTCAAGCTCGGCCAAAATCTGTTCGATCGGCCCGCCCGGTACGAATTGCGTGAGAGAAAAGTTGATGATCATGATCCCCAGCAAGGTGGGGATTACAAGCAACAAACGCCTGAGGATATATGCGCCCACTTCAGTGCCCTATTGGAACGCACCGGCGGCGCGAAGCGCCTCGGCTGTTTCAGCGTCATACCACCAGTTGTCGAGAGGCGACAACGCCAGCGGCGGAATTTCGGCGAACCGGTACATGTCATAGTATGCGACCGTGTGGACACCCTTCTGCCACTGCGGGATCCAGAATCTTTCGGCCCGCAGCACACGGTCCAGCGCGCGGGTGCGAATCTTTAGATCTTCAAGTGTTTCGGCGACCACAATATCATCAATCAAACGGTCAACTGCGGGGGATTTCAGACGCATTGGATTGCGGGAACTGTCCTCTGCAGCCTCAGACCCAAAGAACTGGGCAAGTTGCTGTCCCGGCTCGTATCCCTGCCCGAGCGAGGCATTTACAATGTCAAAAGCACCCGTGCGGCGACGCTCGATAAACTGCGCGGTATCCACCCGCTCCAGCTTTGCATCCACGCCAAGGCGCTTGAGGTTTTCAACGATCGGATTGATGATGCGGTCGAACTGGGGAGACCGCTCAAGGAAACTCACCTCAAGCAACTGGCCGTCCTTGCGGCGCATCCCGTCTTCGCCCGCAATCCAGCCCGCCTCATCAAGCAATGCCGATGCCGCACGCAGTTGTCGGCGGTCAAGCGGACGATCTGATGTGGTCGACGCGGGCGGCAGAACTGCCTCTTCGATCAGGATCGCGGCATTCAAAAGCCCCTCGTCGACCAAGGGCTGCAGAATCGCGATCTCTTCGGGCGATGGCACGCCGACGGCCTTGAGGTCGGAGTTGTCCCAGAACGACTCTGGACGCTCGTAAAGGCCATAAAACAAGGACGCGTTCATCCATTCAAAGTTCACCATCAAGGTGATGGCCTGACGCACGCGCTGATCCTGAAATTTTGTCTGGTTCAGATTGAAGACGAACCCCTGTCCGGTTCCGATCGCGCCGTCCTGCAGCTCCTCGACCTTGACCCACCCGTTTTGGCGCGCGGGAAAGTCATAGCCTGTGGCCCATTGCAGCGAACTGTTTTCATTGCGGAAGGCATAGACGCCAGATTTGAAACCTTCGAAGGCCGCGCCACTGTCGGCAAAGTATTCAACGCGGACGCTCTCGAAATTATTGCGGCCCTGATTGATGGGCAAGTCGGCACCCCACCAATCAGGATCATAGCGATAGATGATCTGACGCCCGATATCGACCTCTTCCAACTGGTAAGGCCCCGTGCCCATGAAGGGGGCATCCGCAGTTTCATCCAGCCTTACGGCATTTTCCTCGAACCAGGCCCTTGACCACGCCGATGTGCCACCCGCCCAGGTGACGACATCGCGGCGCGGTGCCTGATCTGTAAAGTTGAAACGGATGCGGTGGGTATCCAGCACCTCAACGCTATCGATGAATTGCGAATAGACGCTGCGGTACTCGGTAATCCCCTGCTCCAGCGGCATTTCGAACGAGAATTTGATGTCCTCGGCGGTCATCGTTGTGCCGTCCCAGAATGTCACGTCATCGCGCAGGTTGAAGATTACCCAATCGCGACTGTCGGGATATTCCAGCGTGTCGCAAAGGTAGCAATAGGCACCATAGGGATCGTCCAATGTGGAGATCAGGATGGACTCATACCCGATCGTGGCAAGCGCCGCCGGCACGCCCTTGCGGGTGTAAATATTGAAGCTGTCAAACGTGCCCTGCGCCCACTGCGAGAACTCGCCGCCCTTGGGCGCGTCGGGGTTCACATAATCAAGAACCGAATCCGGCCCATATTTCAATTCGCCGAAATTGGAATACCCGTGGCTGACTGTCACGTTCTCATGGCTATCCGCAAGGACCGCCGACGCTGTCCAGAGTGCCGCGATGCAGATGACTGACCCAAGTGCCCAAGTTTGCAACTGTCGCGCGGGTGCGTCGTTGGACTTTGCTTTTGCGACGGATCGGACTTGCTCTTGCATTCGTATCTCCGGTTTGTGCGTCATCAATACTCTACATGAAGTAAATGTTCTGTTTGGCAAACATTCAAGTTGAGTTTGCGTGATCACGCGGCTTATCGGCTGTAACATTGAACAAAAAAAGGCCGCCCCGAGGACGGCCTTGCTGCAAAATCCGGAAACTGCGCTTATTCGCCAATCGTCGCAAGATAAGCGATGAGGTTCGCCCGATCCTCGACATCGCGCATACCGTTATAGCTCATGGCCGTACCGGGGGCGTAGCCGCGGGGGTTTTCAATGAATGCGTTCAATTCTTCGGGTGTCCAGACTTCGGCAGCTTCGATCAATGCGCCGGAGTAGTTGAAATCATCATAGTACTGCACAGGGCGGTTCACGACACCGTAAAGGGCGGGGCCCGTACCGTGTTGCCCGGGTTCAAGCGCGTGACAGGACCGGCAGCCGCGCCACAGGCCTTCACCATCTTCCGCGCTTGCAGATGCAAATATAACCGAGAACGGCACTTCTTCGACAGCTTCTTCCGGCTGGTCTTCGGCATCTTCGACTTCGATCACATAGGCCTGCTCACCTCCATGACCGCCAGCGTGATAAATCTCTTCGGCAAGCCAAGCACCAAGCAGGAAAATAAGCAAAGTGCTGCAAAGACCGCCGATAACCTTGGTCATTGTCATTGTGTCGAACATGTCGCGTTCCATTCAGTTCAAAGTTTTTGGTTATGTACCCGCTTCCCACACCGGGTTGCAAGGTATAGTGCCGCGACCAAACGCCCATTTTTTACGGGTGACGACACGGAGGCCACAGTGATGTCGCAAAAAATCGCATTCCAAGGTGAATTGGGGGCCTATGGCCACGAGGCATGCGTGACAGCGCGCCCCGCCTACGACCCTCTGCCCTGCCCTACATTCGAAGCCGCAATCGAGGCCGTGCGCAATGGCGCGGCCGATCTGGGCATGATTGCCGTCGAGAATTCCACCTATGGCCGGGTTGCGGACGTCCACTCCCTCTTGCCCGAAAGCGGCCTGCACATCGTGGATGAGACATTCGTGCGAGTCCATATCAACTTGCTGGGCAAAAAGGACGCGGTGCTGTCCGACATCAAAGAAGCACACGGCCACCCCGTCATTCTGCCGCAATGCGGTGTGTTCCTGCGCGCACATGCAATCACGCCGCGCACCAGTTCCGACAACGCCCGCGCGGCGCGCGAAGTGGCTTCGGGTGATGATCCGAGTAGTGCCGCACTCGCATCAGAACTTGCGGCGGATATCTACGGCCTTAAGGTTCTTGCCCGTCATATCGAGGACCACGCGCGCAACACCACGCGTTTTTTGATCATGGCCCGCGAAGCTGACTATTCGCGTCGGGGTCCGTCCGGCATGATGACCAGTTTTGTTTTCCGGGTGCGCAACATTCCGGCAGCTCTTTACAAGGCGATGGGGGGCTTTGCGACAAACGGCGTCAACATGACCAAGCTTGAAAGCTACATGGTGGGCGGCGATTTCAGAGCAACCCAGTTCTACGCGGAAATCGAAGGGCACCCCGATGATTCCAACGTCAAACTGGCAATGGAAGAACTTGGCTACTTTACCGACCACCTGCTTGTCATGGGCGTTTATCCTGCCGCAGCACGACGACATGAAAGCGCAGAGGAATAGGGCATGATCATTCGCAAAACTCTGTTTACAAAAGAAATCATCACGACCGACGAGATGGGAAAATCCTGCACGCCAATCGTGCGGGCCGCGGCAATGGTCGTCGTCAAGAACCCGCTTGCCGGCATTGCCAAAGACGATCTGTCCGTCCTGTTTGGTATTGCCGAAGAGTTGGGGCCGATCCTGACCGAAGAGCTGGTCAAAATGCTTGACGGTCCACCGGTTTGTTATGGAAAAGCCGCGATGGTCGGTGCAAGTGGCGCGATGGAACATGGTGCCGCAGTTCTGCACCCCAAGCTGGGCGCTCCGGTACGGGCCGCGATCGGCGGTGGCAAGGCCTTGATGCCTTCCAACCACAAGGTTGTTGCCTTGGGCGGCCTGATTGATCTGCCACTCGGCCATAAGGACGAACCTTGGTCGTTTGACCACATCGACACAATGACCCTTTGCGTGCCCGATGCCCCGCGCGCAGGTGAAATCGTCTTGTGTATCGGCCTGTCCGACGGTTCTCGTGTTCATCCGCGCGTGGGCAAAGGACCCGGCCCTTCCTGAGACGATCCACTATAGTCCGCGCCGGTAGGCATCCTCGACGTTTTCGGCATAGTCCAGCACGCGTGCCTGAAATCGCTTGTGCATCGTGCTCCGCGCCAACTTGAGCGATTGCAGGAGCACGCGGGCGGTCAGTGTCTTTGCGCGCAGATCAAATGACACCATAATTCGCGTGCGCGTGGCTGAGAGGGCGACAAGCTCGATCTGCGACGTTCCAACCAGACCATCAGACTGGCATTCGATTTCGATCACCTGTTCCGGCTCCAGCTTGGTCAGTTCCGCCTGCACCTTGCGCGCCCGTCCCCGAAACGCGAATGCGATATCCCATATCGTTCCGACCACGGCGTCGCCTTCGGCACGGCGGCTGATGTCGATGCCATGCCGCAAAGCGCGCCGTTCATAACTGGCAAAATCGCTGACCTGCTCGTGTACATAGGCAATGGGTGCTTCGATATCTTCGCGTGTGCTCAGCTTCATGGGTGTTTGTTCCTATTGCAGGCTAGTCAAGCCGATCCGACAGCCATGCCTCAAGCAGGAAATGTGCAATCGCACCTTTGCGGGCAGGCAGTAGTTTTGGGTGGTTTCCGACAAAGGCATCCGCCATGTCCTCGCGCGTGACCCACATGGCGTCTTCGATCTCTTCGGGATCAATTGTGAGGTCTTTATTCAGCGCATCCCCCGCACAGCCCAACATCAGCGATGCCGGAAAAGGCCAGGGCTGGCTGGACAGATAAGACACCGCGCCCACGCGAATACCAGCTTCTTCGAAAACCTCGCGGCGGACGGCGGCTTCAATGGTTTCACCGGGTTCGACAAACCCCGCCAGCAGCGAATACATCCCTTCCGGCCATCCCGGCGACCGCCCGACAAGAACAGAATTACCATGTGTAATCAACATGATGACCACAGGATCAGTGCGCGGGAAATGATGTCCGCCACACGCGGCGCAATCGCGTTGCCAGCCGCCCATCGTCATTTGGCTTTCGCCCCCACACCGCGCGCAAAATCGGTGCGAACGGTGCCATTCCATGACTGCCTTCGCAGTCGTGGCAAGCTCTGCATCACGCGGCGACAGGCGCGTCATGACAGCGCGGAGTTCCGCAAAAGCCGCATCGGCAATCGCAGGGTGCTGTTGCAGTGACGGATCAAGAAAGCTGTTAAGCGTCTCCGCTTCCGGTCCCGCAGGCTCCCATTGCGAAAAATCGGCGGCAAACACGGGCGCCCCGTCCTCACGCCCCAGAAAGATCATCGCAGGTGCTGCATCATCCATGACAGGATGGTCCATCGGAACGCGCAGCAACTCATCGCCCGAAATCATTGGTTTACCGCGCCACAAAAGCACGGCGTGCGCCTGTTTGTGTGTCTTTAGGCTCTCGCTCTGGCCACGCATTTCTGCCGCGCGATCAAGCCCTGAACCACCGAATGTTACTGTCTCTGCATCCTTCATCGCGCCGAAATGCCATGGACGCCGCCTAAGTGCAATTTTTTCCGGAAATATGGCGTAGCGGCCCAACTTTATTCACGCTAAGGTTGCAAAATGCAGGCAGTGAGTTCATCAAGTTCAAGTGATTCAACAGGCACGTTACGCGTGATCGAGACGACGGATCTGCACGCGCAGCTGCTGGATTACGATTACTTCGCGGATCGTACCGACACCAGTATCGGTCTGATCGGCCTTGCGGATCAGATTACGGCGTTGAGGGGTGAAAAAGGGGTCTCCACTCTTCTTTGCGACAACGGTGACTTGATCCAGGGGAACCCGCTGGCCGATCATATCGCAGAGCATTGGAGGCCGGGGCAAACACATCCGATGATCGCAGCTCTCAATCTGCTAGGGTATGATGCCTTCAACCTTGGCAACCACGAATTCGACTATGGGCGTGAAGTTCTTGAAGGCGCGCTGTCGAAAGCCGATTTCGCGATTGTCAGTGCCAATATTACGTGCCGCAAAGGGCGCGCATTGGCCAAACCCTTTTGCATCCAAGATCGGGTAATTCGTTGCCGTGATGGACAATACCGCCCCATCAAAATCGGGATCACAGGATTTGGTCCCCCGCAAATCGCGGATTGGGATGATCAGGGGAATAATCTCGATATCAGGGTTCTCGATATCGTTGATGCCGCGCAGAATGTCGTACCTGAAATGCGCGCCGCAGGGGCTGATCTGATCATCGCGCTGTGCCATTCAGGCATCGGTGCCGCACAACATCTTCCGCGTATGGAAAACGCGGCGCTCCCGCTTGCAGGGGTCGATGGCATCGACGTTCTGCTCATGGGGCACACGCACGCAGCATTTCCCGATCCTGCAATCCCGGATACGGCCAACGCAGACTATACAGGCGGTCGCCTGCACGGAAAACCGGCGGTCATGGCCACGTTCTGCGGCAAATCACTGGGTGTCATTGATCTCGACTTGCGATGGGACGGTGCCAGATGGCTGATCGCAAATCACAAGACCTACCTTAAGAAAGCCCGAGGGCCCGAAGGTGAGGTCAGCACTTTGCGCCACAAATTGAGCGCCCTTGTCGCCAAACCGCATAGCGCCACGCTCGCTACATTGCGCGCACCCGTCGCGATGACCGACATACCGATCTTCAGCTATTTCGCCACCGTCCAACCGGACCTCGGCCAACAACTCTTGGCCCGCGCAATGCAGCAATCCCTTGAAAAGGCGCTCGCCGGCACCGCCTATGCACAATTGCCGGTCCTTGCGGCAAACTCACCCTTCCGTTGTGGCGGGCGCAGCAGCTTGGGGCATTTTATCGATATCCCGGCAGGCCCGATCACCCTACGGGATGCGGCGGCTATTTTTCCCTTTGCGGACACGCTCTTTGCCGTCAGGCGCACCGGCAAACAGATCAGACTCTGGCTGGAACGGTCTGCGGCCCATTACAACCAGATGCAGGAAGGCCAACAGAACCAACGGCTGATCAATCCGCAAAGCGCAGGCTACAATTGCGATAATATATTCGGGCTATCGTATCAGATCGACCTTGCAAAACCAGCGCGTTTCGATACGAAAGGCCGCGAAATAGACCCCGCAGCGACACGGGTTTTAGCGCTCACATACAAAGGCAAAGGTGTCACTGATGAGGACTGTTTCATCGTCGCGGCCAGCAGTTTTCGCGCACAGGGCGGTGGTAGCTTCCCTGTGATCACGCCAGCGGACATCGTGTACAGATCCAAGCAATCCCTGCGCCAGCACCTGATCCAACACCTCGCGGAAACCGGCACAATCGACACGCCCGCCGAGCCTGCGTGGTCTTTTGCCCCGATTCCGCAAACGACAGCCGTTTTTGCAAGTGCCCCGGCAGCCCGGCAGCATATGAGCGGGCCGATCGAACACATAGGCCGCGGCAAGGATGGTTTCGATGCCTACCGGATCCGTTTCTGACATCTTGCGAAGACGGGGGACTCAGCCTATATGTCTGCGTGAGAGGTTGGCGCGGGCGAGCGCCTCGCCAACCTGGTCAGGTCCGGAAGGAAGCAGCCATAACGAGCCCCGCTTGGGTCGTTGTCAGCCTCTCACCTTCGATTTGCAAGGCAAATTGAAGGGTATGGAAATCATCCAGCAAAGGAGGATGTTTATGATTGTCGCAACAAACACCCTCCCGGTTCGGGCGCGCTGAAGCTATTTCCGCCCCCTCGTCCGGTTCCCGCTGACGCACCATCGCCAGCGAACCGTAGCCCTTTGACGAGGACAGTTCATTGACAGAATTGACGCGCGAAGCCCTTGGCTGGTCGCCCTTTTACATGTCCCAGCTTGATCTTGAAGAGTTGGAAACTCTTACCCCTGCCCGCATCGCCACGGTCCACCGCGACCGGGTCGTGGGCTTTTCAGAACTTGGCACGCTGGAGCTGACGCTCGACCCCGGGATCACGACAGCCGCAGTCGGCGTCGGTGATTGGGTGCTCTGCGCCCCCGACCAACACCGGCTGATCCGCGTCCTTGAGCGGCAGACCGAACTGACCCGCGGGACAGAGTATCACACCGGTGAAAAACAATTGATTGCCGCCAATCTTGATACGCTTTTCATCACCTCATCGTGCAACAACGACTTCAACCCTGCACGTCTGGAACGCTATCTGGCGCTTGCGCATGACGCAATGATCACGCCGGTGATCGTGCTGACCAAGGCAGACCAAGCAGATGATCCTGGCGTCTATATTGATCAAGCGCGGGTCTTGGGCCGCAATCTTGAAGTCATCGCCATGGATGCCAAGTCCGGCGATGTTGCGGCATTGCTCGCGCCTTGGTGCGGCAAGGGCCAGACTGTCGCGCTGGCTGGCTCCTCCGGTGTGGGAAAGACCACAATTGCCAACGCGCTGACCGGTGGGGATGCCGCCACCCAAGCCATTCGCGAGGATGACGCGCGCGGACGCCATACGACAACAGGACGCTCGCTGCACCGGATGGGCAGTGGTGGCTGGCTGATCGACACACCCGGTATGCGCGGGCTTGGGGTGGCTGAGGTGGCCTATGGAATTGATGCGACCTTCCCCGAGATTTCAGAATTGGCCGAGCAGTGCAAATTTCGCGACTGCGCGCATGAATCGGAGCCGGGTTGCGCGGTGCAGACCGCAATCGCGGCAGGCAACATTGATCCCGAGCGCCTAAAGCGTTTCAAGAAACTCAAACGCGAAAACCAACTCGCAACCGAGACAATCGCACAAGCGCGTGACCGCGGGCGCAAGCAGGGCAAGATCTATCGCTCGGCGATCAATAAAAAGGACAAGTAGCGCTTTGCGCAAGGACAAGGTGTATCATGCCCCGCTTTACCCTTGCCATGCCCAGTTCATCTGATCATCGGTTTCCACGGCACAGGCGCGCACTCCGCGCAAGCGTATCAAGGCCTTGTCCGGCGCCTCTCCGCTGGCAATCATCAGCCGGAGCACCATCATCCCCGACCGCCCGCAGCCGCCAAAGCAATGCACCAGTACGCGGCCCTTTTGCCTCAAAACCGCAAGCACTCGTTCGCGCACCTGCGGCCAATTCATATCATCCGGCACACCGAAATCTGTAACCGGCAGATGCAACCAACCGATCCCTTCATTCCTCAGGTCCTCTCCGAGTGTCCCTGCGCCCTTGCGCTCCAGCTCGGCCAGTGTCGTCATCGTAAGGACCAGATCAGGCCGCCACTGCATCAGATGCTGCCAATCGGTATAGTAATGACGCGTCCGTCCCGGCATCGGTGAAAGCGCCAGTTCGCCACCGCCCACAGGCAAACGATAAATCGCAAACTCTATCATCGGTTCCCTCTCTGCATTGCGGTGGACCATTCAGTATCACCTGCTTACTCTAACGTAACGCGCGAATCCCATCCGAAGGCAACCATGACAGATCAGCCGCAATACCAAGTGCTCGCTCGCAAATACCGGCCCGAAACCTTTGCCGATATGGTCGGGCAGGACGCGATGGTGCGGACACTGAAGAA
This sequence comes from Yoonia sp., assembly GCF_046498525.1. Taxonomy (GTDB): domain Bacteria; phylum Pseudomonadota; class Alphaproteobacteria; order Rhodobacterales; family Rhodobacteraceae; genus Yoonia. The sequence goes on along the minus strand of NZ_JAWOAN010000151.1, from coordinate 18,446 downwards.
CGCCTTCGCCGCAGACCGGATCGCGCAGGCCTTTATCATGACAGGCATTCGCGGCACCGGCAAAACGACAACGGCGCGGATCATTGCCAAGGGCATGAACTGTATCGGACCGGATGGTACCGGCGGCCCAACGACCGAACCCTGCGGCAAATGCGAACACTGTGTGGCCATCATGGAGGGCCGCCATGTGGACGTGATGGAAATGGACGCCGCCTCGAATACGGGTGTCGCCAATATCCGCGAAATTATCGACAGCGTGCATTACCGCGCCGCCTCTGCGCGGTTCAAGGTCTACATCATCGACGAGGTGCATATGCTCTCGACAGGGGCATTCAACGCGCTGCTTAAGACGCTTGAAGAACCGCCCGCGCATGTAAAATTCATTTTCGCCACGACGGAAATCCGCAAAGTGCCGGTAACGGTGCTGTCACGCTGTCAACGTTTCGATCTGCGCCGGATCGAACCGGAAACACAAATCGCGCTCCTGCGCAAAATCGCTACTGCTGAACGGGCCGAAATTACGGACGAGGCACTCGCCTTGATCACACGCGCTGCCGAAGGATCGGCCCGCGACGCCCAATCACTGCTTGATCAGGCGATCAGCCACGGCGCAGGTGAAACCACTGCCGATCAAGTACGCGCGATGCTTGGTCTGGCGGATCGGGGACGCGTGCTCGACCTTTTTGACATGATCCTGCGCGGCGAAGCTGCCGCCGCCCTGACCGAGCTTTCGGGGCAATACGCCGACGGGGCAGACCCGATGGCCGTCTTGCGTGATCTGGCCGAGGTTTGCCACTGGATCAGTGTCATCAAGATCACGCCGGAAGCCGCCGAAGACCCCACCATCAGCCCCGATGAACGCACACGCGGTCAGGCGATGGCGTCTGATCTGCAAATGCGAGTACTTTCTCGCATGTGGCAAATGCTGCTGAAATCGCTGGAAGAAGTGGCGATGGCCCCCAATGCGATGATGGCCGCCGAAATGGCCGTGATCCGTTTGACGCATGTGGCCGATCTGCCGTCCCCAGAAGAACTGGTGCGCAAACTGCAAGACGCAACCCCGCCACCGGCAGGTCCATCAGGCAGCAGGCCAGCGCCTCAAGCTGGCAGCACCAATGCAATGAGCCACGCGCCAGCGCCCACACATTCCGGCCCAAGTGGCCCTTCAGCGTCCGGCGCACAGACTGCCTTGGCGATACAAACCGACGCCCTGCAACACTACGCTCGGTTCGAAGACGTCGTTGAACTGATCCGTACGCACCGCGATGTGAAACTGCTGGTCGAGGTCGAAACAGGCCTGCGCCTTGTCAGCTATCAACCCGGCCGGATCGAAGTAAACCCGACACCCAGCGCCGCCCGCGACCTTGTCGGGCGTCTCGGTGCAAGGTTGCAGGCTTGGACGGGTAATCGCTGGGCCATCAGCGTGGCGGACGGCGGTGGCCCGACAATCGCCGAAACACGTGACGCGGCAGAAAACGCACTGCTGCAAGAGGCTCGGGAGCATCCGCTGGTAAAAGCCGTGATCGCGGCTTTCCCCAAGGCAAAGATTACCGAAATCAGAACCGAGGCAGAGAAAGAGCAAGACGCGCTCACCGATGCGTTGCCCGAAGTGGATGATGAATGGGACCCGTTCGACGAAGACTGATATCGGGGGCTGCATTGATTTGTCCGGCGCCCGCATGGGCGCAGGCCTGCACCTTGCAGCGCCCGAACTGGGATGGCACACCAGTGACCGCAGTCGGTGAATTTCTTTATTTGCTGCAAACCCCGATCGTTCTGCTTTTGGTCATTGCCACGGCTCTTGCCATCCGGTTTCGCAGCGAATGGGGCGGATTGGCCGTTGTCGTCGGTTGGAGCCTGTCAACTTTTCTGGCAACAGGTTGGGGCAGCGATGGAACGACCCGCACAGCGGCAATGGATGAAGGCTGCATCGGCAATGCAACGCTGTTCATCCTCGTTGCTACTATGGTGTGTATCGGTGTAGTGCTCTACACTGCGCCCTTGAAGCGGCACAAGATATAACAGGAGATCAGCGATATGCTCAAAGGACTTGGCGGGCTTGGCGATATGGCCAAGATGATGAAGCAAGCGCAGGAAATGCAGGGCAAAATGGCCGAGATGCAGGAAGACCTTGAAAATATCATTGTCGAGGGCGTCAGCGGTGCCGGTTTGGTCAAGGCGACAGCGACGGCCAAAGGCGAACTCAAGGGGCTCGATATCGATCCGTCGATTTTCAACGGCGACGACAAGGAGGTCGTTGAAGACCTGATCCTTGCGGCAATCAAGGACGCGCAAAGCAAGGCGACTGAACGCGCACAGGAAGAAATGAGCAAGATGACCGAAGCGCTTGGCTTGCCACCGGGTATGAATCTGCCTTTCTAGACAGCAGATAATTTTCGGCGAAAATTCCCTTGAGGGCCGAACAAATTTCACAAGATTTGTTTGGCCCATGTGAGCATAATGACAAACGGCACAGACGACCTCGACAATCTGATTGCGCTGATGGCAAAGCTGCCGGGGCTTGGTCCCCGTTCAGCCCGGCGCGCGGTGTTGCATCTGATCAAGAAACGGTCGCTGGTCCTGCTTCCTTTGGCGGATGCAATGCAGCGGGTGGGTACAACAGTACGCGAATGTTTGAATTGCGCGAACATTTGCACGACGGATATCTGCGATATCTGCAACTCGGAGAAGCGCGCTATAGGACAGATCGCCGTTGTCGAAGACGTGGCCGATCTTTGGGCGATGGAACGCAGCGGGGTGTTCAAGGGGCGTTACCATGTGCTGGGCGGCACCCTATCGGCACTGGACGCCATCGGCCCCGAAGAGTTGCGTATCCCCAAGCTGATCGACCGGATCAAGACGGAAAACGTGACAGAGGTTATCCTCGCCCTGGCAGCCACGATCGACGGCCAGACCACCGCACATTACATTGCAGATCAACTGCCCGGCATGACTGTGACATCACTCGCGCAAGGCGTGCCGGTGGGTGGCGAACTGGATTATCTGGACGATGGCACGATCACGGCCGCCCTCAACGCGCGCAAAGCACTTTGACAAAGGCTGCATTGACCCAGATATTGCCATAACTTCGCACAGGCCATGCCCCAATCCCGCATTATGCGGACGGGATAACGAGGGACGTTGAGTGACATGACAGATGATCAGCGGCAACAAGACTTCGCGCAACGGTTGAGCCGCATTACGCAAGAGCGCGGTCAGGGGGTGGAAACATCTTCAAAACAGCCAACGCGTGATATCGCTGATTTTGACTACAACACACCGCACAAACGCCACCCGATCCGAAACGGTATCATTTGGATGATCATCCTCGCTGCTGCTGGTACAGGTGGCTATTATGGTTGGCAGGCGATCCCGCAAGACCTTAAGGATATGCTTGTCGGCATGATAGCGCCTGACGACAGTTTGGCCGCAGGTGGCCTGCCGCCCGAAGCGATCCCGGAAACCGATACGATGTCAGATCAGGGACCCGTTCTCAGCTCTCCGTCGGTGCTCGCTGGTTCTGGTGTCCTGACCCTCTTGGATATTGTGGACAACGTCAGCCTTCCCACCGGGAACACAGAGATCGGCGACATCATCCCGATCATCCGCAAAGCGCAGTGTAATCTGCGACCCCTGCTTCCTTCGGAAAAGATCATGGGTGTGCGTATTGAAAACGCGCTGTTGCCCGCACCTCTTTATGCCTTTTCAAACCGGCAGCTTGCAGATCAGCTTCTTTTCCACGTCGAATCTGTCACGCAGGACGGTGCGCCACCCACGACCGAAATGGGCCTCACCGGCGAAAAAGCGGTTCTGGATGTTTTCATCACCGACACCTCGGCTCCGCTTTATCTGGTTCTGCAAAACATCGGCCAAGGTATTATCTGGAACCTGCATCCGGCACCAGAGGTGGAAATCGCCCATGTTGCATTGATCGGATCGGACTTCTCGGGTGCTGCGAACCTGCCGGTTGACACCACGATCGAAGGGATGCTTGTCAGTGATTTCGTCCCGCCCCATCAATACGGCGCTGACGATACGCCACGCGACTGTATGATCCGCCCGTGGCGCAACCCGGAGCCAGACTGGATCGCATCCCGGAAATCAGAAGCGGGCAGTCTCGTTTCCCAAAACGAAATGTATTCCTACAGCAAAGGCTACGCGGCCTATAACCGGTGGTTTACCACGACCCTTGGCGTGGATGCGGCGACCAACACGGTCACAGCCCGCGATGCTGCCCATGTGCTCTTGGGTCCGCAACCTGCAGAACCGTTTGCATACAGCCCCCTTGCAGGACGCGATGTTCACTTGATGGAAGCGGACCATTTGTTTGTCGGCGATGCCGCTTCGCGCAATGCAGCAGCTGCGCGGCTGCATCAGGATCTGCTTGCGGCAGCCATCGGCGGCGATATCAGCGCCCTTGATCCACCTGCTGTGGAAGGGGCCAACCCATGAAACGCGGGCGCATCTCATTCCTGATCTTTTTGCTGATCTTGGCATTGCCAGTCGTGGCGCTCAACTTCGGTGGCTTCAATGTGGGCGGTTGGATCAGTGAGCGTACAGACCAATTCATGCCGCAGACTGCCGTTCCTGCAGCGGAAGCGGAAGCCGCGCCAGAAGACCCTTTCCAATGGCTCAACGATCGGCCGGACCTGCGTGACACGTTCATCCCGAACGAGATGACGCAAGCGCGTTACGTTACAGTTGAAAAAGTCCTCAGCGCTGAAGAACTCCTCAATGATGGCGAGCAGGCGCCGGAAGATGCCTTTCTGGGGCTATACGCCGCCGCACGCGCGCCTGCACAGCTGATCGCGTATTGCGCCGAAGTCATCGCAACCATTGGTACGACCTGCGATCTGACCCACACGCAGACACGCGAAAACCGTGAAGGCAAATGGGTGATGAACGGCCGACTGTCTTTCATTCCGTCATCCGACCTCGGCGATCCGTCGCTTGTTGAAAATGGCCAGTTGCTAAGTGCAAGGGCCGTGCTACCGCAAGAAGGCGACCTGCGCCCGCCCAACAACGCTGAAACACGCGCCGCGATGCTGAGCCAGGCGCAAACGCTCTGTGACAGGTTGCGCGATGAATTTGGCAATTGCGTTTTGACGCGCGTGTCACTTGATGTGCACGAATTATGGATCACCGACCTTGAAGTATTACCCGCAGGCACAAATCCTCAGCGGCTTGAAGCAACGGCGGAATTCACAGTTTATGTCGACCCGATGCAGGTGGATGCGACCGGGTTTGCTGATCTGGTCGCAGAAATCGTCAATCCAGCTTAGGGTGAACCTTGCGGCCAAACTCCTGATGTTATCGATGTGCTAATAAACCTCTAGCGCACTCGCACGCACGGGTTTGAGCCCGTCGGTGCATCGTATTCCGGCAACAACATAAAATACTTTTATCGTCACCCAACGACCCCGTTAAACAACAAAGGGCGCCCACGCAGGACGCCCTCTTTGCATTATATTGCCGAGGTTAGTCTTTGCTCTCGTCGTCGTCCGGCAAGTTAAAGAAGCTTTCCGCATCGGAAACGTCCCGATCATCGGTCTTTTCTTCCTCTTCTTCTTCATCACGCGAATCTGTCAGACTGAACGTCTCAAGGCCGGCCATCGCCGTTGGCATCTTCGGCTCTGCGGCCATACCCAGCGACTGCTCGGTACTTACAAGCTTGCGACGCTCGTCATCAGACATGACTGCGCCCTCTTTTTCTCTTTTGGCATTGGCTTTCTGCACAGCCGCATCAAGTTCAGACTGCTTGCACAGGCCCAAGGCAACCGGATCAATCGGTTCAAGGTTGTTGATGTTCCAGTGCGTCCGCTCGCGGATCGCCTGAATGGTTGGTTTCGTCGTGCCCACCAATTTGGAAATTTGACCGTCTGTCAGTTCCGGGTGGAATTTCACCAGCCAATAGATCGAAGCCGGGCGATCCTGCCGCTTGGAGAGCGGCGTATACCGGGGACCACGGCGTTTTTCTTCGCCGGCGGCGGCAGCATAGAATTTGAGCTTCAGCTTGTGCGCGGGATCTGCTTCGGCCTTGTCGAGCTCTTCCTGTGTCAGCTGGTTGTTGGCGACAGGGTCAAAGCCCTTCACGCCCGCAGCTACATCACCGTCAGCGATGCCTTGCACTTCCAGCTCGTGAAAACCACAGAAGTCTGCAATCTGCTTGAAGGTCAGCGTGGTGTTGTCGCAAAGCCAGACGGCGGTCGCTTTGGCCATAATCGGTTTATCGGACATCTTTCATCTCCATCTTATCAACGGACAAGCCTTTCCCGCGCCCTCGAGGTGGGCAGACTGCGGTGGCAGCCGGGTTCGCATTGTCGGGGAACTTAAGCTCTATATAGTGACACAGGTGAAAATAGGAAAGATCAAAATGTACCGCTTTTTCGCCCTATTCTGCCTGATAGCGACGCCAATTTCGGCACAAGACCGCGCTGGCGACTTTGATTACTATGTCATGTCGCTTTCGTGGTCTGCGAACTGGTGCGCACTGGAAGGTGACGCCCGCAGTTCGGAACAGTGTGATCCATCGGCAGACTTTGGCTGGATACTGCACGGGCTCTGGCCACAATACGAGCAGGGCTATCCGGCAAACTGCGCGACCAGCGAAAGCCCTCCCAGCCGCAGCGATACATCCGCAATGGCAGACATCATGGGGACATCAGGTTTGGCATGGCATCAATGGCGCAAACATGGTGTCTGTTCGGGGCTGTCCGCGGACGCCTATTTCGCCCTTTCGCGCAGAGCGTTCGGGCGCACCACCCGCCCCCAAGTGTTCCGCGCATTGACGGAAGAAGTCACACTTCCGGCGTCTTTGATTGAAGAGGCATTTCTGCAAGACAATCCCACGCTGGAGGCTGATCAGATCACGATCACCTGCAAATCGGGCTTTATACAAGAGGCCCGTATTTGCCTGACCCGCGATCTGGAATTTCGTGACTGTGGCCGTGATGTGATCCGGGATTGCACCCTGACAAACGCGCAGTTTAACCCGATGCGCTAGCGAACTCCAAGACACAGGCTTGAAGAAAGCCGACGCCTTTTCAACCCAAGTTCAGAATGCATGAGCCGGACGATCAGGTATTTGACGGTTCCTGCTCGGACGCAATCTGGCTGCCATCCTTGAGCGTGATTTCACCGCGCGCGTCCTGACATTTGGGGGTGCCATCACGGTTCAGGCGCGGTGTCATATAGCCCTCGATCCCGTCGTCAATGTACCAGTGTTGACAGCCGTCCGGATCAACCCACACGCTCGCCACACCATCACGTAAAAAGCCGCCATCAAAACCACTATCAACGAACTTTTTGTCGCCGCCAAATGTTGATTCACAGGCTGACAGTGCGCCTGCCGCCAAAATGATCATTATACCGCGCCCAATACCCAAATCAAATACCATCCACTTGTGCGCGATTCGCGCGTTTTATCCAGTTAAGACACCATATGTTGAGATTTCGTTCAGGTCTACCACTACGCGCCCGCCTCTTGGCAAGCTATGCCAGAAGTGCGGTGGTCACTGCGCCCTCGGGGTCGGCCAGCCCTTCGACAACGCTGAAATGATGTTCGCCTGCGGCAATTACCTTTTCGCAGTGCCATACCTTCGCCAGTGCATCGGCCTGCTCTAGAAATACCGGTCTCTCTTGTGATCCGACCCAGACGGTGACCGGGACATCGGGTTTCGGCAGGTGTATCGGACTTTCGCTTTGCACTTCTGCGTCGTCCAGTTTCAAATCAGCGTTCATGGATGTCCGCATCAATGGCGCAAGGTCTGCAATCGGAGAAATGGGAACGACGTTTGCAATACGGTCCTGCCACTTCGCCCCAAAGCGCCGCGCGGTCATGCGTGCGGCCAGTTGCCCGCCAGCCGAATGTCCGGTCAGACGCAATGGCCCTGGCACGCGATCCGCCGCCAATGCGATGGCTGCAGCGACTTCATTGCCGATATCGGAAATCCCAACGTCGGGGCAAAGATCGTAAGACGGCATTGCAACGGCCCAGCCATGGGCCAAGGGACCAGCGGCCAGATGCGACCAGTAAGATTTATCAAAGCGAAGCCAGTACCCTCCATGAATGAAGACAACCAAACCCTTGGCTAACCGCGATGGATGGAAAATATCCAGTTTCTGCCTTGGGGTTTCACCATACGGCAAATCTAGTTCGCACAGCGCCTGCGCGCGAAAAACCGCCGCTGCCTGCGCCCATTTTTCGGGATAGGCGTCACCGCCCGGAATATGGGCCGCATTCGCATAAGCATCGTCTAATTCCATCATGCCCCCCTTTACGGCACTGCACTATATCGGTCAGATAGAGTTTAAATCTATAGGAGGCCACTATGCTCGACGAATCCACAAATCTCAAATCCATGCTGTCGCGTCCTGATCTTGTCTGTGAAGATACCCTTTTGGCTGGTGCCTGGGTACAGGCCGCCAACGGCAAGACATTCGAGGTAACGAACCCGGCCCGGGGCGACGTGATCGCAAGAGTACCCGACCTGTCCATAGATGAGGTCGCTCAGGCGATTGCTGCCGCTGACAAGGCCCGCAAGCCATGGGCGGCCCTTGCCGCAAAAGAGCGCTCCAAAGTGCTGCGCAAGTGGTTTGACCTGATGATGGAAAATCAGGAAGACCTTGCCATCATCATGACAGCCGAGCAGGGTAAACCGCTGGCCGAAGCGCGTGGCGAAGTTGCCTATGGCGCATCATTTGTGGAGTGGTTCGCCGAAGAGGCCAAACGCATCTACGGAGAAACGATCCCCGGTCATATGGCGGACAAGCGCATCACCGTGATCAGGCAACCGATCGGCGTGGCTGTGGGGATCACACCCTGGAACTTCCCCAATGCAATGATTGCGCGCAAGGTTGCACCCGCCCTCGCCGCAGGCTGTGGCTTTGTGATCAAACCGTCCGAACTGACACCACTGTCGGCTCTTGCCATGGCCAAGCTTGCACAGGAAGCCGGCGTACCAGACGGCCTCTTTTCCGTGGTCACATCCTCTGATGCGCCCGCAATCGGCAAGGCTTTCTGCGAAAACCCTGCAGTGCGCAAACTGACCTTTACCGGCTCTACCCAAGTCGGGCGCATCCTCTTGGCGCAAGCCGCCGATCAGGTGATCAAATGTTCGATGGAGCTGGGCGGCAATGCGCCATTCATCGTGTTTGACGACGCTGACCTTGATGCCGCCGTCGAAGGTGCCATCGCCTGCAAATTCCGCAACAACGGGCAAACGTGCGTCTGCGCCAACCGTATCTATGTGCAGGCCGGTGTCTATGACGCCTTCGCCGCCAAGTTCAAAACCGCAGTCGAGGCGCTGCGCGTGGGCGACGGCATGAAGGAAGGGACCACTTTGGGCCCGCTGATCGAGCCCAAGGCTGTCACGAAAGTGCAATCGCATCTGGAAGACGCGCTGTCCAAAGGCGGCGAAATCCTCACGGGTGGCAAGCCACACGATCTTGGCGGGCAGTTCTTTGAACCGACGATCATCACCAACGCGACCAAAGATATGCTTGTCAGCACGGACGAAACCTTTGGCCCCTTCGCGCCCCTCTTCAAGTTTGAGGACGAGGACGATGTGATCGCGCAGGCCAACGATACGATCTTTGGCTTGGCCTCCTATTTCTACGCCAACGACCTGAGCCGCGTGACAAAGGTATCCGAGGCACTGGAATACGGCATTGTTGGCATCAACACAGGGATCATTTCAACCGAGGTCGCCCCGTTTGGTGGCGTGAAACAGTCCGGCTTGGGGCGCGAAGGGTCCAGCCACGGGATCGAAGACTATCTCGAAATGAAGTATATCTGCACCAGCGTGTAGATGAAAAGGTAAGGTCGATCACGATCCACCTTACGCCGTCACACGATCTGCGATTTGGCGAGCGGCAGGATTTGCCGCTCGATCAGTCTTTGCAAGTCCCCGAAATACCCGCCGCTTCGGGCAGGCCGCGTCGGGTCCGACGTGATTGCAAGTGTCAGTTCAATATCAGGTGCCACGCAAATGATCTGGCCGCCATAACCCCGTGCCAAGGCATATTGCACACCCGCAGCTTCACCCAGAAACCAGCCATAGCCATAGTCCAACCCCGAAAAGAATGACTGCGTGCGCCTTTCAAATGAACGCCTGACCCAATCCGCGCTTAGAACCTGCTGCCCTTCAAACCGGCCATCCAAACGATACAACTCGCCAAAACGCACCATGGCATCAAGCGTCAGTGCCATCTGGTTCCCGCCCATATACCGGCCTTGGGGGTCACGGGTCCATGCCGGTATTTCGATGCCCAAAGGATCGCCCAACCTCCGCCGCGCCAGCGACAATAGGGACTGTCCCGACACCTCACTCAGTACAGCCCCCAAGATGTGGAATGACCCCGTAGAATAAAGCATCCGCGCGCCCGGCTCTGCGACAAATGGGCGCCCGAGCGCATTGGCGACCCAGTTGCCGCTGCTGACCCATCCGCCGTAATTGGCACCGGAGGTCCGCTCGAGTCCGGCCTGCATGGTGACCAGATTTTCAATGGTAATCCCTGCAACACGGGGATCGGCATTGGCTGGGATCAATCGGGGCGCAACATCGCCCAACGTGGCGCTGAGAGAAGAAAGCTCCGTACGATCCAGTGCTGCGCCTGTCAAAGCGGCAACAATCGTTTTCGACACAGACTTTACAGAAACCGCACGGTTCAACCCCGGCCCGCGAAAGACCTCGGTCGCAACCGATTGCCCCGATTGCCGGATCACCAGCGCATGGCACTGGTCAAAGCCTCGAGCGGTTTGAATGGCCACGGCCCACGGATTTGTCTGCGCCAGCATGGGGGTGGCCAAAGTTGCCAATCCTGCGCTCAGAAAACCGCGACGTTTCATGTGCATAACCGCTCCTTCAAAGTGTTTGGGATAGAACATAGGCACTTGCGCCGGACCTGCCATTAACAATTTTGTGCGATGCGCCGCGCCAGCCGGGAGGCTGTGTTCGTCAATCTCGCCCCGGTCCGGTTTATCCCGATCCGGCAATTGGGCGATCTGCACATGGGCCGTGATATCGCGCATTGCTTGCCATGTGCCCAAGACGTCTCGGGTGATCTTGGCCGCATGGACCGTGTCGCATTGCAGGCGCAGGTCGGGTGTGACGAATCAATGGCCCATCCACGCATGGACCGGTCTGGCGATGATTGCAGGTGGCGTCCTTTGGGGCTGTTCTTGTTCTTTTGGGCCCGCGAAGGCCCGTTCTAGTGCAGTTCCGCAGACGGAATGATCGGAAAGAATTCACCCTGTGATCTGATACCGAACCACTGCTCGTCTTCGTGTTCGCTATGCTCCCCAAGCTCGACCAACCGGTAGAAAGACTTGCGGTCGATCAACGCCTCAAGGTTGGCGCGCACCAAGACATATGGCGAAGGCTCACCGGTTTCGGGGTCGCGCTCGACACGGATCGGGTGATCGGGTCCTGCGACCATACGGTCGCCGACATTGGTCTGGAACTCCAGCCCGTCACCGCGTTTGTTAAAGTCAACCGCAACGAATGGCGCATCGTCGACGGTAATTCCGACCTTTTCGACCGGAGTGACGAGCACATAGTCGTCCCCATCCTTGCGCAGAATTGTCGAAAAAAGCCTGACCAGTTCCGCCCGCCCGATCGGAGTTCCCATGTAAAACCATGTCCCGTCGCGGGCGATCCGCATGTCGATGTCACCACAATGCGGCGGATTCCACAAATGCACCGGTGGCAAACCGCCTTTTTGGGCGGCACGTGCGCTGCTGGCGATGCTTTCTGCGGATGGTTTCACAATCTTTTGTGTGGTCATTGTTTTTGCCATTGGGTGAGATGGTATTATCTGATGTGATACAAGATATAGTTCAACCGGAGAAAAGTCATGGCCAACAACGCCGATCTCGTCGATCAGATTGAAAATCTGGGCGCAAAACTGGCAGAGGCGCGAAACAGTATCGCAGCCCGTTTCATTGGCCAGCCACGCGTCGTGGACCTGACGCTGACCGCGTTGATCTGCGGTGGTCACGCTGTGTTGATCGGCTTGCCCGGTCTTGGCAAGACACGTCTTGTCGATACGCTGTCCACCGTCATGGGCCTGAAAGGGAACCGTATCCAGTTCACGCCAGACCTGATGCCTGCGGATATTCTTGGGTCCGAAGTTCTGGAAACAACAGATGATGGCCGACGCAATTTCCGTTTCATCGAGGGGCCGATCTTTTGTCAGCTTCTGATGGCGGACGAAATCAACCGGGCTTCGCCACGGACACAATCGGCGCTCTTGCAGGCAATGCAGGAAAAAGAGGTCACAATCGCGGGCGAGCATCGCGCACTTGGCGTGCCGTTTCACGTGCTGGCGACGCAGAACCCGATTGAACAGGAGGGCACCTACCCCTTGCCCGAAGCGCAACTTGACCGTTTCCTTGTCCAGATCGACGTGCCCTATCCGGACCGCTCTACCGAAAAAGACATCTTGATTGCGACGACAGGTGTGGAGGATGCAAAATCCCAAGCTGTCTTTACCGCGCAAGAACTGCTTGATGCACAAACCCTTCTGCGCCGGATGCCGGTGGGCGACAATATTGTTGAAATGATCCTTGATCTGGTCCGCTCCTGCCGCCCCGATGACGAAGATGCCCCCGATACTGTCCGTAAGAACGTCAGCTGGGGTCCGGGGCCGCGCGCGGCACAAGCCTTGATGCTAACCGTTCGCGCGCAGGCACTACTGGAAGGACGTCTTGCGCCGTCTGCGGAAGACGTGCGCGCCATGGCGGTTCCCGTCCTTGAACACCGCATGGCGCTGTCCTTCGCCGCACGCGCACGCGGCGAAAGCATCCATGACGTAATCAACACCGTTGCCGATCAGATCACAACCGTGGCCAGCGCGGCATGACCAATCCCCTCACCCTCAGGTCCGACGCCGAGGCGCTTGCCGCCCCGCTGCCCCCGCTTCTGGCGGAAGCAGAGCACCTGGCGAGCGCTGTCCTGCTGGGTGAACATGGGCGCAGGCGCGCGGGCACAGGCGATACGTTTTGGCAGTACCGTCCCGCGCAGCCGCACGACGAGGCGCGCAGCATCGACTGGCGACGCTCTGCCCGGTCGGATGCGAGTTTCGTGCAGGACAAGGAATGGCAGATCGCCCAATCGATCATCCTGTGGGTCGATCAGGCTGCATCGATGTCTTTCGGGTCGGACGACAACCTGCCGACAAAAGCGCAACGGGCGCGCGCACTGGGCCTCGCCTGCGCAATCGTGCTGATCCGCGGGGGCGAACGTGTCGGCCTCACAGGTCTGCGGCTACCACCGCGTCGCGGCGAAGCACAACTTATGCAGATGGCGCAGCTTCTATCGCAGGAAGACGACACGGACTATGGCGCACCCGAAGCACAAGGGATGCTGCCCCATTCGCGCGCAGTGTTTATCAGCGACTTTCTGGGCGACATAGAACCCATCGAAGAGGCGTTGATGCGTGCTGCTGATCGTGGCGTGGGTGGCGCACTGCTTCAGGTGCTGGACCCACAGGAAGAAGCCTTTCCCTTTGACGGGCGTACGATTTTTGAAAGCATGTCAGGGGCCATGCGGCATGAAACACTCAAGGCAGGCGATCTCAAGGGGCGCTACCTTGACCGCCTTGCCGAACGCAAGGACCGTTTGCAGCAGCTTGCGCGTATCAGCGGCTGGCAGTTCCAGACACATCATACCGGCGAAAGTGCCACAAACGCCCTTCTTTGGCTTTATGGCGCACTGGAGCATCGCGCCTGATGTGGTCCATTGGTCCGATAGGTTTCACCGTGCCCTGGCTGCTTCTCGGGCTGATCGCGCTGCCGATCTTGTGGATATTGCTGCGCGCCGTACCACCTGCACCGATCAAGCGGCGCTTTCCGGGTGTCGCGCTGCTCTTGGGCCTCACCGACGACGAAAGCCAGAGCGACCGTACACCTTGGTGGCTTCTGCTTTTGCGGATACTCGCGGTGGCCGCCGCCATTGTCGGCTTCGCAGGCCCCGTCCTGAACCCGCAAGATGCCCGCGACGGGTCCGGCGATCTTGTGATCCTGCTGGATGGGTCTTGGGCCGGGGCACCAAGCTGGCAGGCACGGATTGATCGTGTGGACACACTTCTGACCGAAGCCGCCTTGGCCGACAGGCGCGCAGCGGTGATCAATCTCAACGATCTGCCCGTTGGTGAACTGCCCTTCGCCGCACCCGGCGACTGGCAGAACCGCTTGCCCGGCATCCAGCCGCAGCCTTGGCAGCCGGTTGATCCTGCTACCTGGTTCGAAGACATTGACGGACGCTTCGAAACCTACTGGATCTCGGACGGGCTGGAATGGGACGGACGCGAAGATCTGCTTGCTGAACTGGAAGCCCGCGGCGCCGTCACGGTGTTTCAAACCCCTCGGCAAATCGTCGGCATCCGCCCCGCGCGTTTCGAAAACGGAGAGGTCATCGTTTCCGCGACCCGTTCACCCACCGGCAACCCGCTGGAAACAAACGTCACGGCAATAGGTCTTGATCCCGCCGGTGTCGAACGGCAGTTGGCGACTGTTCCCCTGCGTTTCGCCCCCGGAGAAGAAGTTGCGGAAACCGCAATGGTCCTGCCCCCGGAACTGCGCAACCGGATCACCCGCTTCGAGATCACGGGCAGACGCTCTGCCGGTGCCGTCACCCTGACCGACGATGCGCTCAAACGGCGCGAGGTTGCGTTGATCGCCGGACGCGACGACCGCGAGGGGTTGGAGCTGCTTTCGCCCCTGTTCTACCTGCGCGAAGCTCTGGAACCCACCGCAGACATCATTGATGGGACGCTGACCGATATCCTGCTGGCGAACCCCGATGTGATCGTCCTTGCCGATGTCGCCAATCTAGCGGGGCTCGAGGCTGAAGCGGTGCAGGAATGGGTCGAAAACGGGGGGATGCTCCTGCGCTTTGCAGGACCGCGGCTTGCCGCATCAGATCAGGGGCGCAACGAAACCGATCCGCTTTTGCCCGTGCGCCTGCGCTCGGGTGGCCGCTCTGTTGGCGGCGCGATGAGTTGGGGTGAACCCAAAACACTGGCACCATTTGCCGAAGATAGCCCCTTCTTTGGCCTGCCCGTCCCCGATGACGTCACCGTCACCAGTCAGGTGATGGCCCAACCCGACCCGACGCTGGCAGACCGTGTCATTGCGCAACTGACCGACGGCACACCGCTTGTGACGCGAAAGGTGATCGGCGAAGGTCAGGTCGTGCTGGTACATGTGACCGCAAACGCTGAATGGTCGACCTTGCCGTTGTCCGGCCTTTTCGTGCAGATGCTGGAACGTCTGGCCGTTTCCACCCGGCCTGCAAGCCCCGATGCAACGGAGCTGGCAGGCACGACATGGCTACCAAATAAGGTGCTGGATGCCTTTGGAACGCTCGAAGACGGTAGCGCCCTGCCCGGTGTCGCAGGTGAGGTTCTGTCCGAAGGCACCCCCGGGCCAGAACTGTTGCCCGGCCTCTACAAGGGCAGCGACCGTCAACTTGCCATCAATGTGATCGGAGAAGATACCGTGCTGAATGTCGCGCAATGGCCCGCCCGCATCGCAATCGAGGGGATGGCCGTTGTCCGCGAAACAGCGCTCAAAGGCTGGTTGCTCAGCGCCACGGTTCTACTCCTGCTCATCGACGTCATTGCGTCGCTCGCCATTGGCGGCAGGCTGAGGGGGCCGCGGGCTGACGTCGCCGCTGCTGTCGCGCTTGCGCTGTTCTGGGCACCGGACGCGCAGGCACAGGCCGCCGAGGATTTCGCGCTACGGGCAACGTCCGAAGTCGTTCTGGCCCACGTCCTGACCGGCGACGCCGAAACAGACGATATTGCCGCAGCCGGGCTCTTGGGCCTGTCGCAAACGCTGTTCCGGCGCACCTCCATCGAACCGGCCGCCCCCATCGGTGTGAATGTCGAGAGCGACGAACTGGCCTTTTTTCCCTTTCTCTACTGGCCCGTCACCGCCGACCAACCGATGCCCAGCCGCGAGGCTTATGCCAAACTGAACCGCTATCTGCGCACTGGCGGGATGATCATGTTTGACACACGCGACGCAGACACCGCGCGTTTCGGCTCCGGCTCGCCCGAAGGACAGCGCCTGCAAGCTATTGCCCGGTCGCTCGATATCCCTGCGATCGAACCGATCCCGTCCGATCACGTTCTCACCCGCACGTTTTACCTGCTACAAGATTTTCCCGGTCGTTACGCCAGCCGTGATGTCTGGGTCGAAGCAGCCCCGATTGATGCGCAACAGATCGAAGGGATCCCCTTCCGCAATCTCAACGACGGTGTCACCCCCGTCATCATCGGGGGTAATGACTGGGCCCGCGCCTGGGCGGTGGATGGTAACGGGCGGCGCATGTTCCCTGTGGGTCGCGGCATGTCCGGCGAACGGCAACGCGAGATCGCGCTGCGTTTTGGCGTGAACGTCATCATGCATGTGCTGACGGGCAATTATAAGTCGGATCAGGTCCATGTGCCTGATCTGCTGGATCGGTTGGGACAGTGATATGACAGGAACAATTGTCCTTGATCCGCTGATCCCGCTCGTCCTGCTCTATGGCGTCGCAGGCTTGGCTCTGCTGGCCCTGATCCTTGCAATATGGCGGCGTCTGCCCGGCTGGTGGCTGCGTGGTTTGGCGGGGCTGGCCCTGCTGGCCGCCATCGCAAACCCCAGTATCCAGCAAGAAGACCGTGAACCGCTGAGCGATATCGTGATGATGGTTGTCGATGAAAGCGCAAGCCAGCGCATCGGCGACCGCCCGTCGCAAAATGCAGCGGCCGTCGCGAATATCGAGGCCGAGATTGCGCGTCAGGCAAACACCGAACTGCGTACCGTGACACTGGGCGACGGTGAAGGCGACCTTGGCACGACCCTGATGACGGCCCTGTCCGGCGCTCTCGCCGAAGAACCGCGCGCGCGTATCGCAGGCATTATCCTTGTGACCGACGGACGCCTGCATGACATCGAACGTGCGCCGAACCTGCCAGCGCCCCTGCACACGCTGTTGACCGGTCAACCCGATGATTGGGACCGACGCTTGGTCGTCGAGAACGCGCCTGCCTTCGCGATCCTTGGCGAAGAAGTCAACCTGACCTTGCGGATCGAGGACCAGGGGGCAGCACCTGAAACCACCTCTGTCCCGCTTTCGATCGCGATTGACGGCGAACCGCCTGTTACCGTTCAGGTCCCCGTCGGCGAGGATATCCAGCTTCCCGTCACACTGCCGCATGGCGGCATGAACGTGCTGCAATTCACAACCCCCGAGGCAGAGGGCGAACTGACCAACCGTAACAATGCGGCGGTGGTGCAGATCAACGGGGTCCGCGACCGGTTGCGCGTCTTGCTGGTCTCGGGCGAGCCGCATCCCGGCGAACGTACGTGGCGCAACCTGCTGAAATCGGACTCTTCGGTTGACCTGGTGCACTTCACCATCCTGCGCCCGCCTGAAAAGCAGGACGGTGTGCCGGTTAACGAACTGTCCCTGATCGCCTTTCCCACACGCGAGTTGTTTCTCGAGAAAATCCATGACTTCGATCTGATCATCTTTGACCGCTATCGCCGTCGCGGAATTCTGCCCAGTGCGTACCTCGAGAATATCCGCTCTTACGTGGAGCAAGGTGGGGCAGTGCTGATCTCATCCGGGCCGGAATACGGGTCCGCCGAAAGCATCTATCGCTCGCCCCTGGGTCAAATTCTGCCCGGTGCGCCGACAGCACGTGTCTTCGAGGAAGGCTTTGTGCCGCAAATCACCGACCTTGGCGACCGCCACCCCGTCACAGAGGGGCTTGATCTGCTGTCACCCAACCCTGATGGGGAAGGCCCCGGTTGGGGGCGCTGGTTCCGTTTGGTCGACGTCTTGGTTCCACAGGACGCGATGACCGTCATGTCCGGCCTTGATGAACGTCCGCTGCTGACCCTCAATCGCGTTGGCGAAGGCCGCGTCTCCCTGATTGCGTCGGACCATTCGTGGCTCTGGGACCGAGGCTATGAGGGCGGCGGGCCGCAGTTGGAGCTGCTGCGACGACTGGCCCACTGGATGATGAAAGAACCCGAGCTTGAGGAAGAGGCGCTTTGGGTTGAGCCCACCGGCCAGACAATGCGGATAATCCGGCGTACACTATCATTGGATACCGGCGATGTGGTCGTCACCCATCCCGACGGCACGGAAACGACACTGCGTTTGGAAGAAGTGTCTCCCGGTCGGTTCGAAACGCTCTGGGAGGCCCCGGAGATCGGGCTTTACCGGCTGGATGATGGAGAAGAAAAGGCTGTAATCGCTCTCGGCCCCGCAGCACCGCGGGAATTCGAGCAGACTATCGCAGGCAGTGAATTGCTGGACCCGCTGGTCGAAGACACACGTGGCGGTGTCTTTCCGATATCTGCAGGCGATATTGACATTCGGACAGTACGCAAAGGACGGCCCGCCGCCGGACGTGGCTGGTGCGGAATGCATCGCGCGGTGTGA
>NZ_JAWOAN010000118.1:0-14146 GCF_046498525.1 Yoonia sp. | reverse complement strand
TTGTCATGGAACGGCATCCCGAAGGTCTCATTGCCCCAGATGACTGCTTCGGGGTTCAGCGGCTCTCCTACGCTGGCCATGAAACGCAGATGCGGGAACTTATGCTTTCCGATGGCATCGGCCCCGGCTTTTATCAGCATCCGGATGGCGGTTGGAGCCGTGTACCAGACATTTACCTTTTCGGTTTGCAGGATGTCGTACCAGCGGGTGACATCGAATTCGGCCTGATCGACGATCATCGTCGTGCGGTTCGTCAGTGGCGCGATGATCCCGTAAGAAGTACCGGTGACCCAACCCGGATCGGCGGTGCACCAATACACATCGCCGGGATGCAGATCTAGCGCGATGCGTCCTGTCGTATCATGCGCCACCACCGCCTGATGTACATGTACAACGCCCTTGGGCTTGCCCGTTGTGCCAGACGTGAAGTGAAGCAGCGCAGAATCCTCGGGGCCCGTCAGCGCCGTTTTAAATGCGGTATCTGCCGCCTTCATCAAAGGGGCCAGATCAAGGGTGTCCGGAACCGTGCCGTCGATGATGAAAACTGTCTTCAGGGTATCCAACCTGTCGCGGATGCTCGCGATCTTACGCTTGTAAAGCCGGGTCGAGGTGATTAGCGCATTGGCCCCGCCAATCGTCATGCGGGCCATGATCGGTTCGGGCCCAAAGGCGGAAAAGAGCGGGCAGAACACACAGCCTGCCTTCAGCGCTCCGAGCGCCGCGATATAGAGTTCCGGCACACGGCCCAGCAAGGCATAGACACTGTCGCCTTGCTGCAAGCCGCGGGTGCGCAGTACATTGGCAAACTTGTTGGTCAGGTGTTGCAGCTCTTGATAGGTGAAGTCGATGCGCACGCCTGATTTGGCGATCCAGCGCAGGGCAATCTGGCTGCCATGGCCTGCAGTGACATGGCGATCAATAGCCTCGTGTGTGATGTTGAGATGACCGCCGGGCAGGCCGTCCAATTGCTTTTGCGCGTCCTTCCAGGAAAAGCTGTCTCTGGCCGCGTCATAGTCGGGCATATTGGCGGCAGGATTTGCCTTATGAATTTGTCGATCCGTCATCGCGTCACTGTCCTGATTGCACAGAGTTAGGCTCTGGTCTGGCGAATTCTGCCAGATGGGGCCGAACCGGAATTGAGGGATGTCAATTGGGGCTGACCCGGCCAACGGACGTGGTCTGATCCAAATTCTCGAGAATTGTTGCGCCCAGATGCATCC
Organism: Yoonia sp.; assembly: GCF_046498525.1. Lineage (GTDB taxonomy): Bacteria > Pseudomonadota > Alphaproteobacteria > Rhodobacterales > Rhodobacteraceae > Yoonia. The sequence goes on along the minus strand of NZ_JAWOAN010000118.1, from coordinate 12,926 downwards.
GGTTGCGCCGCATCTGGGCGCTAGGTGATCCGCGCCGACCGTGACGAGCGCTTGTGATCCATGGCACTGTCAGCCATAATTTTTGGCATGTCAGCGACTTGCAACCTTATGGTTTTTACAGATCTCGACGGAACCCTGATCGACCATGATACCTATGATTGGTCAGCCGCAAATCCGGCGCTGGAGGCGTTGCGCAGGGTGTCTGCGGGCCTTGTTCTGGCAAGCAGCAAAACGGCCGCTGAAATGGCCCGGCTGCGTACAAAGATAGGCGCCGAACGCTGGCCTGCCATTGTCGAAAATGGTGCAGGGATCTTACCGCCCTTCGCGACAAAGATCACTGAGTGCGGCGAATACGGCGCTGTCAGATCAGCTTTGAACAACCTGCCGGCAGATTTGCGTGATCTGTTTTGCGGGTTCGGGGACATGAGGACGGCGCAGGTGGCTCAGATGACCGGTCTTTCGAAGGACGAAGCCGCATTGGCGCAGAAGCGCGATTTTTCCGAACCGGGACGGTGGTCCGGCACGCCGTCACAAAAGGATGCATTCTTGGCTGCATTGGCCAAAAATGGCCTATCCGCGCAGGAAGGCGGACGTTTTTTGACGCTTTCTTTCGGGCGCAATAAAGTTGATCAAATGCGCAGCCTAATAAGTGTTTATAAACCGCGATACACGATTGCTCTGGGAGATGCACCCAACGACATTGCGATGCTGGAGAATGCCGATATCGGAATTATCGTGGCCAACCCCGCGCGCCCGCCGCTGCCACCGCTGAGGAGCGAAACCTCGGGCCGTATCGTGCGCACAACCGAAGCCGGGCCCAAGGGATGGAATCTGGCCGTACTGGACGCCATTGACCGCTTTGATCTGAAAAAAGGAAACTGACGCATGGCTGATTTTCACCAGAACGGAAACATCACGACGCTGCATAATCTGCGCACGCGCTCTGTTCAGGAAATGGAAGCGGAACTGAACGTCTTTTCGGGGGCACGCAAAATTTCGTTGATCCTGCCATGTCTCTATTCAGAGCTGGAAGGTGATGCGATGCCGCATATCCTGACGGAGCTGTCCAAGGTCAATTATCTGCACCGGATTATTGTGGGTCTGGATGCGGCGAATGAACAGCAATTTCGCCATGCAAAGTCTTTCTTCAAGGGATTGAACCAGAACCACATCGTTATCTGGAACGACAGCCCGCGCATGATGTCGCTAGGGGTGCGATTGGAAGAACTGGGTCTGGCACCGAACGAACCGGGGAAGGGCAAGAATGTCTGGTCGTCGCTTGGATATCTGATGAGCTGTGCCGACAGTGCGGTTATGGCGATCCATGACTGTGACATCCTGACCTACGACAAGGAAATGCTGGCGCGTCTGGTTTATCCGGTCGCCAACCCGAATTTCCCCTATCAAGTGGCCAAAGGCTATTACGCCCGCATCGGTGACGGTAAACTCAACGGCAGGGTCACGCGTTTGCTGGTCAGCCCGCTTTTGATAGCGCTGAACCGTGTGATCGGGCCGCGGGACTATATCGATTATCTGCGCAGCTTCCGCTATCCGCTGTCCGGTGAATTTGCGATGCGTACAGCGATCCTGCCCGATCTGCGCATCCCTTCCGATTGGGGGCTTGAGATCGGCGTCTTGTCAGAGGCGTGGCGCAATCTGGCACGCAAGGCCGTCTGTCAGGTCGAAATCTCGGACGCCTATAACCATAAACATCAGGATTTGGCCGCTGATACAGCCGGCGCTGGTTTGAACCGCATGTCCACCGATATCTGCAAGGCGATCTTTCGCAAGCTTGCCGCAGACGGAACGGTATTCACGCCCAATGTCTTTCGCACGCTGAAAGCCACCTATTACCGTTGCGCGCTTGATCTGCTGGATGGCTATCACAATGATGCGAAAATGAACGGCTTGGCAATCGACCGACATACCGAGGAAAGTTCAATTGAGATGTTCGCCGAAAATATCATGCGCGCGGGGCAGGTGTTTCTCGAAAATCCGCATGAGACGCCGTTCATCACGACATGGAACCGGGTCCATGCTGCTGATCCGGCGTTTCTGGCAGACATGAATGCCGCGGCGCTGGCCGATGAGGCTGAATATGGATAATCACCGCCCTCGGTTTGTTATCCAGCGGCACTGATAAGGGGCAAGAGTAACGGCCTCCTGATCCATCTCGAGGGCTTCGCCACTGAGCAGGTCAGACCATGTTTCATCCTCGATCAGATTCATCGAGAGTTGTGACAGGACGACAGGCTGGTCGCTGACGTTGTGAAGGGCAAAGACGGATTGCCGCCGATCAAGGCTTTGCCGCCAGACGCCAAACACGCGGTCACCCAACGGCATCGTGAATTGGGTTGCATTGGGATGAAACGCGGGTTGTCTGGCACGGATGCGCAGCCTCTGAGACAAAGCTGCCAAGACCTGCGATTGCAGTGTTTCAGGATCGTCGAGCAGGGAATTCAACGTAGGATAATCCCACCGATGCCGGTTGATCGCCCTGTTCATGCCACGATGTGCGACTTGTGCGTGATCGTTCGGGGTGGCCAGCATGGAATGGATGTAGAAGGCCGGTATCCCTTCCAGCGACATGACGATCGTCTGCGTGCAGATAAAACGCGCGAAGTGATAGTTGTCCTTGCCTGCAAATGTTTGCGCGGTGGCTTCATAATATGTCGTGTTGATTTCGTAAGGCGCTTCACCGCCATCGGGCAGGGCGCGCATCGATACCAGCCCGCCGATGTCCTTGATCGTGTCGATCATCCGGGCCTGCTCTTGGACCGGCAAGATCCCTTCGGCAGGCCGCATCCCGATCCCGTCGTGACTGGCGGTGAAGTTCAGATAGGCGCAACCCATCGGCGCGGGCGGCATCCCGCTTTGCCAATGGCGCAGATAGTGGGCCGAACCCGACATGACCGCATGCAGGATCAATGGCGGCAGAGGAAAATTGTAGATGGCATGTGCTTCGTCGTGATTGCCGAAATAGCTCAGGTTTTCGGCCTTGGGGACATTGGTTTCTGTCAGCAGGATGATCGTCTCGAACGCATAATCACATAATAGCCGCATCAGCTTTACGATGGCATGGGTCTGCGGCAGGTGGATCGAAGATGTCCCCGCCTGTTTCCAAAGAAACGCGACAGCATCAAGCCGGATGATCTGCACGCCGTTATCGACATGCAGTCGAATGATGCGCAGAAATTCCAGCAGAACTTCGGGATTGCGGAAATCCAGATCGATCTGGTCATGACTGAACGTACACCACAGGTGGCGCGGCCCGTTGGCTGTTTCGACCTCTTGCAAAAGTGGTGTCGTGCGAGGGCGGACAACGGCGGTCAGATTGTCGTCAGGGGACGCTTCAAAGAAATACCTGTCATAAGGCGTTTGCCCTTGCCGGTAGCCGTTGAACCAAGTGCCTTGGCTTGAGACATGGTTGAGAACCAGATCGGACATCAAGTGAAAGTCGTCACTGATCCGGTTTATATCGGACCAGTCACCCAATTGCGGATTGACCGAGCGAAAGTCGGACACCGCAAACCCGTCGTCGGATGTGTAGGGAAAAAACGGCAGGATGTGTACGCCGTTGACCACCCCTTTCATCCGCCGCAGCAGAAAATCGTGCAACAGATCAAGCGGTTTGTGCGCGCCATCAATGATCGAATTGCCGTAGGTGATCAGCAAGGCGTCATGCTCGGTCCATAGACCATTGCTGGGTCTGCGTCCGCGTCTGCGCCGCCTTTTGTCGTCTGGCCAGAACGCTTCTATCACCGCTTGCGACAGTGCCTCGGCATCCGTCTCAGGATAAACCTGCCTGATCAGCCCGATAAGGCGCTTATGAAACGATTGTGTTTTGGTCATCTGTCGGTAGCCTGTTCCCCTAAACAATAGCTGACCAAATGCCACGCCGAATATCAATCGCAGATGAACCTTTGCATTGATCTGGCGGATGGGACGATCTGTTCTAAAGAGCCAAATCAGCCATCAAGCGGTCTTTGGAATAACTTTCTTTTGCGGCGGTCTGCTGGATCCGACCCTGTTCGACCACTGTGAACGTATCAGATATCCGATAGGCGAAATCGGCATTCTGCTCGACCAGCACAATCGCCATCTGTCCTTGATCACGCAGGGTCTCCAGCGCGTCTCCGATTTGCTGAATGACATTGGGCTGGATTCCCTCGGTCGGTTCATCCAGCAACAGGACTTGCGGCCTGGTGATCAGCGCCCGCGCAATTGCAAGCTGTTGTTGCTGACCACCGGACAAATCACCACCGCGGCGGGTTTGCATTTCTTGCAGGACGGGAAAGAGATCAAAGACAAACGCGGGCACCTCATGTGCAGACTTCGGCAAACAGGCAAAGCCCGTTTCCAGATTCTCGCGCACGGTCATCATCGGGAAAACCTCACGCCCTTGCGGCACATAGGCAATGCCCGCACGGGCAGAGTGGTAGGCCGACGACAGTGACACCGCCTTGCCCCCGACCAGCACTTCGCCACTCGCGACAGGGTGTCGCCCGGAAACTGCCTTCAGCAGGCTTGTCTTGCCGACGCCGTTGTTGCCCATGACCGCCGTGATCTGCCCCACCTGCGCCGTGAGCGAGATATCGAACAAGATCTGGCTTTGTCCGTATTTGAGATTGATCTGCCGCACTTCAAGCATTGGTACGCCCCAGATATACGTCAATCACAGTCTGATCAGAGGTGACATGATCAAGGCTGCCTTCGGCCAGAACCGCGCCTTCGTGCAGTACGGTTACCTTGCACTCCAGACGCCGCACGAATTCCATATCGTGTTCAACGACGACGACGGCGCGCGTTTTCGCGGCTTCTTTCAGGATGTCGGTCGTTTTCCCGCGCTCTTCCGGGGTCATGCCTGCGGCGGGTTCATCGACCAGCATCAGGCGCGGTTCCTGGGCCAAGAGCATACCGATTTCAAGCCATTGCTTTTGGCCATGGCTCAGTTCACCGGCGACGCGGGTCAAGCTGTCTTCAAGGCCGATACGGGCGGCGACATCTTCGATCCGTTCCGCATTCGGTCGGGTTTTCTTATGCATGAGCACGGCGAACGGCCCGCGCGGGGTCTTGAGCGCCATCGCAAGATTTTGGCGGACTGTTTGCGCCTCGAATACGGTCGGTTTCTGAAACTTCCGTCCGATCCCTTCACGTGCGATCTGGCTTTCTGACATACCCAGAAGCGAGATGTTCTTGTCGCCCCAGATCACCTTGCCTTCATCCGGTTTCGTCTTGCCGGTCACGATGTCCATGAAGGTTGTTTTGCCAGCCCCGTTGGGGCCGATGATCGCCCGAAGCTCGGTCTTGGCAAAGTTGATCGACAGATTATTGATCGCACGGAACCCGTCAAAAGTGACGCTCACGCCCGAGACCTCAAGAAGCATGCTCATGACGGCTTCCTCACCAGATAATCAAAGAGCCCGCCGATGCCTTTGGGGAAGAACAGCGTGACCGCCACGAAGGACACGCCAAGCAGCACCAGCCACCAGTCCGTCCATTGGATCACATAGAAACCAAGGTTGATGTCCGGTGCGCCGCCGCCTGTGAACCAACTCGATAGCAGCGAGACGAAAGCCGCGCCGATAACCGCGCCATAAAGCCGCCCGCGTCCGCCAATCGCCACCCAGACCGCCAGATAGATCGACGCGATGGGAGCGATTTCGCCGGGGTTGATGATGCCAGCTTGCGGGTAATAGAGCGCGCCTGCGATGCCCGCGACGACCGCTGTCGTCGTGAAGACAAAGAGCTTGTAGCTCTCCACATGGTAGCCAAGAAACCGTACGCGTGCTTCGTTATCGCGGATGCCTTTGATGACACTGCCCATCTTGCCCGACACGATCCAAGCGAAAAACACATAACCTGCCGCCAGTGCCAAGGCGGAAGCGATAAAGAAGATGATCGAGATGGTCGCCTGCGATGTATCTGCGTAACCGGGGATGTTCTGCAGGCCTGAAAGGCCGTTATTGCCGCGCAGACCACTGTCGTTCTGAAAAAGATACAGTGCCAGCGCGAGTGTCATCGCCTGTGTCAGGATGGACAGGTAAACACCTGTGACCCGTGACCGGAAGGCGAGCCAGCCAAAGACCAGTGCCAGCAAGCCGGGCACCAGAACAACCATCAACAGTTGCAATATCAGGCTGTCGGCAAAGGTCCATATCATCGGAAATTCAGAACTGCCCACAACCCCGAAAATCTGGTTGCCTATCGCATCCGTTATTTCGTCCGGTGTTGGCGGGATGGGCTGCCCTGAAAGGCTTTCGATCACGATACCTTCGGTGCGCGCATACATCAGCCACATGCCGATGGCATAGCCCCCGATCCCGAAGAAGGCGAAATGCCCCAGCGACAGGATCCCGCAATAGCCCCAGACCACATCCATCGCGATGGCAACGAGACACAGGCAGAGCGTTTTGCCGAGTGTTTTGACCAAGGAGGTCGAGATCAGGCCAACCCCGGTAGCCTCGGACAGCACCGTCACGATGACCGTAAAGATCGCCAAAATCGCGATGAACCACAGGACCGACGGGTTTTGGACAAGAAACGATCTTTGCATGTCTTAATCCGCCGCTGCACGGCCCTTGAGGGCGACGATGCCCTTGGGCCGGAATTGAATGAAGAGGATGATGAAAAGGATCATGTAGGTCTGTGCCGCGAGTGTGTTGGACGGGTTCAGCCATTCGATCCCCTTTTGCAGGAAGCCGATCAGCGATGCCCCTGCCAGCGTGCCCCAGACATTGCCAACACCGCCGACGACGACGGTCATGAAGCTTTGCACGATGTAGTCGGCACCCATTTCCGATGTGACCTTGGCATAAAGCCCGATAGCCACGCCAGCGATGCCCGCGATCCCGGAGCCAAGACCAAACGTCAGCATGTTGATCCGGTCCGGGTTGATCCCCATCGAGGCCGCCATGCCGGGGTTTTGGGTGACAGCGCGAACCTCAAGCCCCAAGCGGGTGCGCTTGAGCACAAACAGGATAAGTCCGAGGAACATCAGCGCAAGCACGAAAATTGCGACACGAATATAGCTGATGGCAACAACGTCGTTGAACACCAGCGCCCCGCCCAGCCAATCGGGCGATGTCAGCGGACGAGCTTGCGTTCCAAAGATGTTCTTGGCCAGTTGTTGTAACGCGATAGAGATGCCGAAGGTGGCCAGCAGCGTTTCGAGCGGACGGTGATAGAGATGGCGGATCACCGTCCGTTCCATCAAGACACCTGCCCCGAAGGTGACCGCAAAGGCCAATGGCAGCGCAATGATGATCGACAGCGTGTAGTCAGGCACGAATTGCTGCACGACAAAGCCGGTGTAGGCACCCATCATGATGAATTCGCCATGCGCCATGTTGATAACGCCCATGACGCCAAATGTGATCGCAAGGCCGATGGCCGCAAGAAAATAGATCGACGCCAGAGATAGCGCATCAAGCCCAAGGTCGATGCTCTGGTTGAACGCCACGCTTGTTTCAATCTCGGTCAGTGCCGAACGCGCGGCGTCGGTGATGGCGGTATCGGGCTCCGCGTATTGCAGCAAGAAGCTGTGCGCGGCGATTGCCTCGGCCTGCGCGGTAGCATCGACACGAGGCGGAACGAGGCCATTGGCAGACAGCATATCATAGGCCAGTGCGCGGGTGGCGTCGGTGTTGAGAGTGGCCAAGGCCACCTCGCCCACCGTACCGTCAACGATGTTTGCAACAAGTGCCTCGCGAATTTCCGGTTTTGTGATCAGGGCCGGGGCAAGATCCGCGCTCACGAGGCGCGCATAGGCCTCGGTTGCGCTGATATCTGTGCCGACGATCAGCAATTGCGCGATATTCACATCATCTGGCACTGTTGGCGCGACAGCAGGTGCACTGGCAAGGATGGTGTTCAAAACTGCACGGACATCGACCGATAAGTCGCCCGAGAGTGCCGCGATCGCGGCCAGCCGCGCCTCTTGCTTGTCTGCGAACAATGCACCCAACATGCCGGCAAGACGTGTTTTGATTTCCTTGAGCGCAGGGTCCGGCTCCCCTTCGACCGAGGCGGCCAGAGGCCCGAGTTGTGTGGCGTCCATGCTTCGCTCAATCGCTTCAACAGCGGCTTGGCGTTTTGTGATGTCAGGATCGGAAAGCTGGAATTGCACCAAGGCATCGCCAATCGCACGGCGTACACCGCCGTTGGGGCGCGACGCGGTCAGAGATACTTTGTCCGCAGCACCGCGTGCTTCGCCTGTATCCAGATCGTTGAGGATCAGAATGTCGCCATCTTCGATCACACGAAAAAACAACCCGTCGGTATCGCGTTGGACAATCTCGCGGTCGCGCCACGCTTCAAGGAAGGGCAGGGCTTGTGGCAACCCGCTGGCGACCAGATCGTCCACCACCACGCCAACCGTGCGGCGGCCGGGCTTGAGGACTTCTTCCTGATGGGTTTGCAGGATGTTTTGCAGGGATTGGGCCACAGCGGCGACGGGCATGGAAAGCCCCAGCACCAGGGCCATTGAAAGCAGTCGAAACATGGGGTTTTCAAGCCGATCTGTCAGGCAGTTTTGAAGCGGAACACGCACTGCGCGCCCCGCTTCAATTACGTTCTTAGTAGTTCGAAGTCAGCTGGACGCAGGTTTCGGTCTGTGTGTTGTACATACCGCAACCCAGTTCCTGCCAATCAGAGATCAGGACCGCTGATTCAGGCAGATAGTCGGTCCAGGCATCGCCCGGTACCTCGGTTGTCTGGCTGATGATGTCGAACTGGCCATCGGCGGTAATTTCACCAATAAGGACCGGCTTTGCGAGGTGATGGTTTGGCAACATCACCGCAGTACCACCCGTGAGATTCGGGAATTCCTGCCCGTACATCGCTTCGCGCACGGCATCGACGTCCGTTGTGCCAGCCTCGGTCACGGCATTTACCCACATGTTGAAGCCGATAAAGTGCGCTTCCATCGGATCGTTGGTCACACGCTCTTCGCCCATTTTGGCTTTCCATGCGGCAACCCACTCGTCGTTGAGTTCGGACTCGGCGGACTGGAAATAGTTCCAGGCAGCGAGGTGGCCCACGAGGTTGGATGTATCCAGACCCGACAGCTCTTCCTCTCCGACGGAGAAGGCGACGACAGGGATGTCATCGGCAGAGATACCGGCAGCTGCCAGTTCCTTGTAGAAACCGATGTTGGCGTCACCGTTGATGGTGGAGATCACGCCAACCTGCTTGCCGTCAGCTCCCAATGCGACAACATCGGCAACGATTGTGGCCCAGTCAGAGTGGCTGAACGGCGTGTAGTTCACAAAGATATCCTCGGTTGGGATGCCTTTGTCCTGCAGGTAAGCTTCGAGAATGTTGTTTGTGGTGCGCGGGTAGACATAGTCCGTGCCAAGCAGCGCGAACTTTTCAACGCCCAACTCCTCAAGGAAATAATCCGTCGCAGGAATGGCCTGCTGGTTTGGCGCAGCCCCCGTGTAGAACACGTTCTTCGAGCTTTCCTCGCCCTCGTACTGCACCGGGTAGAACATCAAGCCGTTGAGTTCTTCCAGAACAGGTAGCGCGGACTTGCGGCTTACGGATGTCCAACTGCCGAAGATCACGTCGACTTCACTGACGGTGAGCAACTCGCGCGCCTTTTCAGCGAAGAGCGGCCAGTCAGACGCCGGGTCAACGACGACCGCCTCGATCTCGCAACCCAAGAGACCGCCAGCTGTGTTCTGGTTTTCGACCAGTAGCTCCATCGTGTCTTTCAGTGTCGTTTCGGAAATCGCCATCGTCCCTGAAAGCGAGTGCAGGACACCCACTTTGATTGGATCGGCGCATTGAGCGGCAGCTATCGCTGTAGTGCCCAATAGTGCTGTTAAAGCAAGAGCAGTGGTTTTCAATTTCATAGGTCATAGTCCCCCGTTGTCGCTGCGGGTTGTTGAGGGGACGTCAACGCCCCTTTTCAACGGTGGACCAACCAAATAGGCAGGACCCGCAACAGTGATGTTGTAGTCGCGTGAGGGGATCAATCTGCCAGGATGGACCCTTGCGCGACGCCCGACTCTTTCGGACAGCGTCATTTGATGCTGCGGCGCAGAAATTAGCCAGTGAAATACGCTTGAACCGTTTTGGTCAGTATGGTGTGCTGAAAAAACTGGCGCTAATTGATTTTTCGCCCGCTTTTCTGACAATGAAGGGACCAATTTACTCAAATTCGGCCCTTTACGGCCACGTTCTGCGGCGCGAATGGCCGGTTTGACATAACGGGCTTTACTGTCCTGTAATTTGTTATTTCATCAATAACCAAATTGAAACGATGCAGGTGCATGGATGAGAAAGCGCACAGTGGTACAGCAGGGAGAGCCTGATATCTCGCCGCCCACCTTGTATCATATGCTCTCGGCATTGACCGGCCAATGTGCTTTTCGCAAGGACCGTCATATCGTAGAAATTCAGGGGCAATGCGGAAACTGCACAGCCTGACTTTTATACAGGCAAACATATTGGGTTATTCATGAAACAAGCTCTCTCTCTCGTCGCTCTCGTCACCTCCATGCCTGTCTTTGCCGAAGAATCGCGGCAGCTTGATGCCCATCAGCATGGGGTTGGCGTACTTAATATTGCGATTGCGGACGAGACGGTCGCCATGGAGTTCCATGCGCCGGGTGCCGATATTGTCGGATTTGAATATGCCGCAGAAAGTGACGCCGATCTTGCGGCGATAGATGCGGCGATCATGACGCTGGGCGCGCCGCTTGACCTGTTTGTTGTGCCAGAAGCTGCGGCCTGCACCCTGACGCAAGCGCGGGTCGCACTCCAAAGTGCAGGTATGCATGATGACCACGATGAAATTCATGCCGATGAAGATCATGCCGAACATTCCGAGGAAGCGGGGCACACCGAATTTTATGCGGAATATATGCTACTGTGCGAAAATCCAGACGCTTTGACCGAGATTGCTTTTGCTTATTTCAAGACGTTCCCGAACGCGCAAGAGGTCGACGTGCAGATCGTCACGGCATCGGGCGCGCAGGCGTTTGAGGTGGAACGCACGGCACCGACGCTCAATCTGGGGCGCTGAACGCGGGTGACAGGTGTAATCCTCAGACTTTCTGACGCGAGTTATCGGTGGCCGGGGCGGGCGACATTTTCGCTGTTCGTGCCTGAGTTGATTGTTTCGAAGGGTGAATCGGTGCTGCTCTTGGGCGAAAGTGGTTCTGGAAAGTCGACGCTTTTGTCGCTGATCTGCGGCACGATCCTCCCGGATCAGGGCATTGTAACCGTCGCGGGCGCAGATATCACCCGTTTGTCTGGTGGGGCACGTGACAGGTTCCGGGCCGAGCAGATAGGCGTGATCTTTCAGCAGTTCAATCTGCTGCCTTTCGCGACAGTCGCCGACAACATTATGCTTCCGCTGCAATTTGCGCCGGAACGTCGCAAACGCGTTGCAGATGCGGCGGCCGAAGCGGCGCGCTTGTGCACCGCACTTGGATTGCCCGATCATGTGAGCCGCACCAAGGCCGGCGCTTTGAGCGTGGGGCAGCAACAGCGCGTCGCCGTCGCGCGTGCCCTGATCGGTCAACCTCCTCTGATCATCGCGGATGAACCGACCTCGGCCCTTGATGCGAACAGCCAGACCGCCTTTCTCGACCTGCTTTTCGCACAAACTGCAGCGCATGAAACGTCCCTATTGATGGTCAGCCACGACCCACGTCTTGGTGAACGCTTCGACAGGGTGATCCGCATGGAACATATCGCGCAGATTGGAAGGGCGGCCAAATGACCTTGCGGCTTGCCATAGCGTCACTTTTTGCACGTGCACTGACAGTGGGTATGACCATCCTTGCGATTGCCCTGTCGGTGGCGCTTTTTCTCGGTGTCGAAAAGGTGCGGACCGGTGCGAAGACCAGTTTCGCAGATACCATTTCGGGCACTGATCTGATCGTCGGCGCGCGCTCGGGGTCGGTGCAGCTTCTGCTCTATTCCGTCTTCCGCATTGGCAACGCCACCAATAACGTCACGTGGGAAACCTATCAGGACATCGCCGCGCGACCTGATGTTGACTGGATCGTCCCGATTTCCTTGGGTGATAGTCATCGACAGTTCAGGGTGATGGGCACGACGCGGGCCTTCTTCGAGCACTACAAATACCGGCAGGGCAGAGCGCTGGGCCTGATCGAAGGTGCCTTCATGGTTGATCTGTTCGATGCCGTCATCGGCGCAGATGTCGCGGCGAGCCTCGGCTACAATGTGGGTGCCCCGATTGTGGTGGCCCACGGACTTGCGTCATTCACTGAACATGAAGATCAGCCTTTCCGCGTGTCCGGCATTTTGGAAAAAACGGGTACGCCTGTGGATCGCACTGTCATCGTCAGCATGGAAGCGATTGAAGCGATCCACGTCGACTGGCAAGGCGGCGCGCAGATGCCGGGCCAATCCATGCCGGTCGACGTGATCCGCGGGATGGACCTGACACCGAAGGCCATAACCGCGGCGCTTGTTGGCGTCGAAAGTCCGTTGCAGACCTTCACGTTACAACGTGCCATCAACCAGTACTCCGAAGAAGCGCTGCTCGCGATTTTGCCCGGCGTCGCCTTGCAAGAGCTTTGGGGCATTGTAGGCATTGCGGAAACGGCACTTTTGGCTGTCTCAGCCATGGTGGTCGTCACGGCGTTGATCGGCATGATGGCCACGATCTTTTCCAGTCTCAATGAGCGTCGCCGCGAGATGGCAATCTTTCGGGCGATGGGCGCGCGGCCTGTCACGATACTTGGCATGCTGGTCCTTGAGGCCATGCTGATGGCGGCTGTGGGCGCATGTCTCGGGGTCGCATTGCTTTATGCGGCGCTGGTGATCGGGCAGCCCGTCATCGAGAGCGCATATGGTTTGTGGTTGCCGATTGATGCGCCCAGCCTGCGGGAGGTCTATGTCATCCTTGGGGTGATCGGCGCTGGCGCAATTGTGAGTATGGTTCC
>NZ_JAWOAN010000090.1:0-5257 GCF_046498525.1 Yoonia sp. | reverse complement strand
GCTGACTTTTATCGTTCTACTGACCCACCAGCCGCTTCGCGTGCCACATCGTCGATCAATAGCCGATTGGTTCCGATATCGGCCAGGTCGCGGTCGGACATGCGGCTCAACTGGCCTTTGACCTGTTCGTAGACTGCCTTGCGCGTGCGTGCCTCTTGGTAAGCGGCCAACTTGGTTGCCACAAATGTATAAAGCCGTTCTCCGATTTGAACGGGGGTATTTGCGTTGGCGATGAATGACATGGCTTTCGTCCCTCTTTTGCTGGTTGGACACCGTTTTCACGGCGTATCTCTTGGCAAAGAAGTAGGTCGCTACCCGGATTTGTGCAACTGCAGCATTCGAGATGCCGCCATGCAGCATTCGCATGGCCGCATTAGCTGATCGCACAAAAAAACGCCCCGCAATTTCCTGCGAGGCGTTTCATTCTCTCACGGTAGGTCGGGGTTCACCCCGACGCTACTTACCCGCGCTCTTCGATAATCTCGACGAGGTGGCGGATGGAATTCACCATACCACGGACGGAAGGTGTATCTTCCAGCTCTTTGGTGCGGTTCATCTTGTTCAGGCCCAGTCCGATCAGCGTTGCGCGCTGCTTTTCGGGGCGGCGGATCGGGGAGCCGATCTGCTTGACGACGATTGTTTTACCCATCTGTCAGATCTCCTTACGCGTCAGCTGCGGCAGGTGCTTCGGCCGCCGGGGCCTCGTCACGCTTTGGCAGAATGTCGGCAACCTTTTTGCCACGGCGCTGTGCGACGTTGCGTGGGGATTGCTCTTTGGACAGGCCGTTCATGGTGGCACGGATCATGTTGTAGGGGTTTTGCGACCCGATGGACTTGGACACAATGTCCTGCACACCCAACATTTCGAACACCGCACGCATTGGGCCGCCGGCAATGATACCGGTACCAACGGGAGCCGTGCGCATGACCACCTTACCGGCACCGTGACGGCCCTCGATATCATGGTGCAGCGTACGGCCATCGCGCAGCGCGACGCGGATCATCTGGCGTTTCGCTTGCTCTGTGGCCTTGCGGATCGCCTCGGGTACTTCCTTGGCCTTACCTTTGCCAAAGCCGACACGGCCTTTTTGGTCGCCAACAACAACAAGTGCGGCAAAGCCAAAGCGCTTACCGCCTTTGACTGTTTTGGAAACACGGTTGATTGCGACCAGACGGTCGGCAAACTCTGGTGCTTGCTCTTCACGGCGGCCGCGGCCGCGCTGTTCACGTTCTGCCATTGATGGCGTCCTTTTTTTCTTGCCCGAGAAGGGCGTTATCCAATCACGGGTCGCCCAAAAGCGCCGGATCATCGAGCGTGGGTTTCACCCACCCTACAGAGTGTCGGTAGGGTGGGTGAAACCCACCCCCACCATTAGATTTTCAGACCGCCTTCACGGGCTGCATCGGCCAAGGCCTTGATCTTGCCGTGAAACAGGAAGCCGCCACGGTCAAAATATGCGACCTCGACACCAGCTTTCTTGGCGCGCTCTGCAATCGCAGCGCCCACTTTGGAAGCGGCTTCGATGTTGCTCTTTCCCAGAACGCCCAGATCTTTTTCGAGTGACGAAGCGGACGCGAGTGTCACGCCGTTGACGTCGTCGATCAACTGGGCGCTGATGTTCTTGTTGGAGCGGTGAACCGAAAGACGGACACGGCCCTGATTGGCCGTGACGCCACGAAGTTTGTTCCGAACGCGCATGCGGCGCTTCAGAAACAGTTGTCTCTTGCTGTTTGCCATTTTTGCGTTCCTTACTTCTTCTTGCCTTCTTTGCGGAAGATATATTCGCCTTTGTACTTGATACCTTTGCCCTTGTAGGGCTCGGGCTTACGCCAAGCACGAATATTCGCCGCAACCTGACCAACCTGCTGTTCGTCGATCCCTTCGACGATCACATCAGTTGGCTTCGGCGCTGTGACGGTCACACCTTCAGGCACTTCAAAGTTGACGTCGTGGGAATACCCCAGAGACAGCTTCAATGTGTTGCCCTGCATCTGTGCACGGTAACCGACACCCGACAGCTCAAGCTCTTTCTTGAAGCCTTCGGAAACGCCGGTGACCAAGTTTGCAACCATTGTGCGGCTCATGCCCCACTGCTGGCGCGCGCGCTTGGATTTACCGCGTGGTTCAACGGAAACAACATTGCCATCAACGGTGATGGTGACGTCGTCGGTCGCCTTGAAAGTCCGGGTCCCTTTGGGGCCTTTCATTTCAACGGTCTGGCCTGACACAGAGGCAGTAACGCCTGCGGGCAGTTCAACCGGTTTTTTACCAATACGAGACATGATATCTCCCTAGAATACAGTGCAGAGCACTTCGCCGCCAACATTGGCCGCCCGTGCCTTGGCATCCGACATCACACCCTGAGAGGTGGAGACAATCGACACACCCAGGCCCTGACGGACGGATGGGATGTCATTGGCGCCCAGATAAACGCGACGGCCAGGCTTGGAAACCCGCTTCACTTCGCGAATGACAGGGTCACCCTCGTAATACTTCAGCTCGATGTTGAAAGCAGGATGGCCATCTTTGCCGTCCTTCTTTTCGTAACCGCGGATGTAGCCTTCGTCAGACAACACATCCAGAACCCAGCCACGCAGTTTGGACGCCGGTGTTTCCACCACTGCCTTGCCGCGCATCTGGCCGTTACGAATACGTGTGAGCATATCGCCGATAGGATCGTTCATATCAAATTCTCCTTACCAGCTTGACTTGACCATACCAGGAATTTCGCCATTGGAACCAAGGTCCCGCAGCGCGATCCGGCTGATCTTGAGTTTACGGTAATAGGCGTGTGGACGCCCGGTGAGCTGGCAACGGTTGTGCAAACGGGTCGCAGAGGAATTCCGTGGCAGTTTCGCAAGTTCAAGTGTTGCCTTGAACCGCTCTTCTACGGGGATCTCTTTGTCGTTGATGATTGCCTTCAAGGCGGCACGCTTTGCGGCATACTGCTTGACCAGCTTTTCACGCTTCACTTCGCGTGCGATCATGGATTTCTTAGCCATATCTAAATCTCCCTGGCGCTTAGCTGTTGAACGGCATGTTGAAGTGCTTCAACAGTGCCTTTGCTTCAGCGTCAGTGCTCGCTGTTGTGCAGATCACGATGTCCATGCCCCAGTTCTCATCGATCTTGTCGAAGTTGATTTCCGGGAAGATCAGGTGCTCTTTGATGCCGGTGGCATAGTTGCCGCGGCCGTCGAAGGATTTGCCGGATACGCCGCGAAAGTCGCGGATACGTGGCATTGCAACAGTGATCAGACGGTCAAGGAATTCGTACATACGGTCGCCGCGCAAAGTTACCTTTGCACCCAGTGGCATGTCTTCACGGACGCGGAAACCGGCAATGGATTTCTTGGCGTGTGTCGTCATGGCCTTCTGACCGGCGATAGTCGTCAGATCTTCCTGCGCGGTTTTTGCTTTCTTGCTGTCACGGACAGCTTCTGCACCGCAGCCGATGTTCAGGACAATCTTGTCCAAACGCGGGATTTGCATCTCGTTTTTGTAACCGAACTCTTCTTTCATCGCGCCACGGATGGTCGATTTATAAATATCCTTGAGACGGGGGGTATAGTTTGCAGCATCAAGCATCAGATCACATCCCCTGTTGTCTTGGCAAAACGCACCTTGTTGTCGCCGTCAATACGGAAACCGACGCGGGTTGCCTTGCCATTCTTGTCCACGATAGCCAGATTCGACAGTTGGATCGGCATCGGCTTTGGTGTGCGGCCACCCTGTGTTGCCTGGGATTGCTTTGTGTGACGGATCGCAATGTTGATACCGTCCACGATGGCCTTGCCGGATTTCGGGTCAATGCTGGTAATGGAACCAGTCTTGCCTTTGTCCTTGCCAGTCAGAACGACGACACTGTCACCTTTACGGAGTTTCGCAGCCATGGTTACAGCACCTCCGGAGCAAGCGAGATGATTTTCATGAAGTTCTTTGCGCGCAGCTCGCGAACGACTGGGCCGAAGATACGTGTACCGATCGGCTCGTTGTTGTTGTTGAGGATGACAGCAGCGTTGCTGTCAAAGCGGATGGCGGTGCCATCGTCGCGGCGTACTTCTTTTGCGGTGCGTACGACGACGGCCTTGCGGACGTCACCTTTCTTTACGCGACCACGTGGAATGGCTTCCTTCACCGAAACAACAATGATGTCTCCAACACTGGCGTAACGACGGTGGGAACCACCCAGAACCTTGATGCACTGAACTCGGCGTGCGCCTGAGTTGTCAGCAACATCCAGATTGGTCTGCATCTGGATCATTTGGTTTCCTTTTCCGACCTATGAGCAAGTCCCGATTTCCGTCCGGGGGCCCAGGGTTTCGATTGAACCGGGTGCTATTGCTTAAGAAGCAATAACCTCCCAGCGTTTGGTTTTCGATTTTGGCGCACATTCCTGAATACGGACTGTATCGCCAATGTTGAAAGTGTTCTGCTCGTCGTGCGCCCGGTACTTTTTGGACTTACGAACAGTTTTCTGAAGCAGCGGGTGCTTGAAACGGCGCTCGACCGAAACGGTGACGGTCTGTGCATTCTGGTTGCTTGTCACAACCCCTTGCAGGATACGCTTGGGCATGGATTAAGCCTCCACTGTTTTTGTTGCGGACGTTTCGTCCGACGCCGCAGCAGCGGCCTTTTCGTTCAGGATTGTCTTGACCTTCGCGGCATTGCGGCGGGCCGCACGGATGCCTGCTGTGTTTTCAAGCTGACCAGTGGCCTGCTGGAAACGCAGATTAAAGCTCTCTTTTTTCAGGTTCACCAGCTCTTCACGGAGCTGATCGGGCGTTTTATCCCGCAGTTCGTTGGCGTTCATGCCATGTTCCTTTGTCAACATCATCGGTAGGCCGTCTGAGACGTCACCCGATTCCCGATGGAGTGGGGGTAGAAGTGGGGCGTTTAGACCCCATCGCCATACAAAGCAACCCCTTGTGCGCAAAGAGTTGGCGGTTGTCGCGGGCCCGATGAGCGGACCACACTGTACCCGGATGGATTAGCCCGCTATGAACACGACATGACCCAGATTAAATCCCTCTTCGCGACCCGCCTTTACCATGCCAAATTATCTGAGTTGGGCGCACCCGTCGACCCGTCCGAGCTTGAAAACTCCTGTCTTGTCATCGCGGATGATGACGAAGCCGGGCAAGACTGGTGCGAGGAGCAGGGATATCCCGGTTACACATCCTACGCATCGCTCAGCGATCTGCCATGGCGGTTCCCGATCTTTGCCGATCTGGTCAAGGTGCTTGATGCCCATGTCGC
>NZ_JAWOAN010000069.1:0-6368 GCF_046498525.1 Yoonia sp. | reverse complement strand
ATGCCGTCGCCTTCACCGGCGGGATTGGAGAGAATGCAGCGCCGATACGCGAACGGATCATGGAATTGCTATCATTTTTTGGCGATGTGCCGGTGCATGTCATGGCGGCAGACGAAGAAAAACAAATTGCCCGGGATGCCTTTGCCCTGATCGCGGAAGGCCGCTGAATGTTCGAAACCCTGCTGACTGCCACCAATCTGACCGGAAATGAATTCCTGATCCTGACAGTGATCGTCGTTGTCGCTGGAATCGTGCGGGGGTTCTCGGGCTTTGCACTCTCGGCCATCGTGATGGCCAGCGCCGTCATCATCCTGCCGCCTGTGCAACTGATCCCGATCTGCTGGTGGCTGGAAATGACCGCATCGGTCCTGATGGCAAGGGGCGGCTGGCAAGTGGCCGACCGCGGTGTCGTCGCAGGCTTGGTCATCGGGTCGACGCTGGGTGTGCCGTTCGGCCTGCTGTTGACGACATCCATTTCTGTCGAAGCCAGTCAATTGATCGTGCTGACATTGATCATCGTGTTGGCCATTACGCAACTGGCCAAGATCCGTCTGGCATTTCTCGCGACCAGGGCCGGTCTATGGGGATCGGGCTTTGCAGCAGGAGTCGCCACAGGCTTGGCAAGCGTAGGTGGCATGGTGATCGCAATCTACGTACTGTCCCAAGATGCGCCAGCCGCCAAAATGCGTGCGGCGCTTGTCCTGTTCCTGTTCGTCAGTTCCCTGACCACGGTGATCGCCTTGCTTTGGTTCGGCGTGATGGACAGCACCGCCGCCGCACGCGGCTTGAGCCTCGCAATCCCGACCACAATCGGCGTGATGATCGGGCAATGGCTATTCATACCCCGTTTCGCCGCATATTATCGTCCACTCTGCCTGTCATTGCTTTGCGCCTTGGCCGGCACCGCACTTCTTCGCACACAATTCGCTTGAAAGGTCCACAGATGTCACTTGATCAACCCCAACTTGATACATCGCCAAAGGTTTCGGACGAAGTCCGCAAGACGACCTGCTACATGTGTGCCTGCCGTTGCGGGATCAATGTACATATGAAGGAAGGCAAGGTCGCCTATATCGAAGGCAACCGCGACCACCCCGTGAACAAGGGGGTGCTTTGCGCCAAAGGTTCTGCCGGCATCATGCAGCACAACGCGCCATCGCGCCTGCGGGCACCCCTGAAGCGCGTCGGTGAACGCGGATCGGGCGAATTCGAGGAAATAAGTTGGGAAGAGGCGCTGACGCTGGCGACGGAATGGCTGGCACCGGTGCGCGAAAAGCACCCTGAAAAGCTTGCCTTCTTCACCGGCCGCGACCAGTCGCAGTCGTTCACCAGTTTCTGGGCGCAAGGGTTCGGCACCCCAAATTACGCCGCACATGGCGGGTTCTGCTCGGTCAATATGGCTGCCGCCGGCATCTATACGATGGGCGGCGCGTTCTGGGAATTCGGCCAGCCCGATTGGGACCACACAAAACTTTTCATGCTGTTTGGCGTCGCGGAAGACCACGACAGCAACCCGATCAAGATGGGGATCGGCAAGATCAAGGCACGCGGCGCGCGGATGATCGGGGTGAACCCTATTCGTACCGGCTATAACGCCGTCGCCGACGATTGGGTCGGGATCACTCCCGGCACCGATGGGCTGTTCATCCTCGCCATGGTCCATTGCCTGATGAAAGCGGGCAAAGTCGATCTGGATTATCTGGCGCGCTTTACCAATGCCTCTGTGCTGGTGAACGAAGACCCCAATTCCGAGCAATTCGGGCTGTTCCTGCGCGACGATGACGGACAACCGCAGGTCATCGACCGGCGCACCGGTCAGCTTGCCCCATGGAACGGCAAAGGCGTAGAGCCTGATCTGTCCGGCACCTACCGCGCCAAAGGTGTCACGCACCGCCCTGTCTTTCACCAGATGGCCGACCGTTATCTCTCGGAGGACTACGCGCCGGAAGCCGTGTCAGAGCGTTGCGGCATTTCTGCCAAGCGCATCCGAGCGATTGCGGCAGATCTGGCACGCGTCGCATTTGACGAAGCGATCGAGCTTGACCGCCCATGGACCGACTTCCGTGGTATAAAGCACGACAAGATGGTCGGACGCCCTGTGTCCTTCCACGCCATGCGCGGGATATCGGCACACTCCAACGGCTTTCAGACCTGCCGCGCGCTGCATGTACTGCAAATCCTGCTCGGCTCTGTCGAAGTGCCGGGCGGCATGCGGTTCAAACCGCCCTACCCCAAGCCCGCGACGGCCCACCCCAAGCCGCATGGCAAAGTCACACCGGGTGCGGCCCTTGATGGCCCGCACCTTGGGTACACGCAGGGGCCGGAGGATTTGTTGCTTGATGCCGAAGGCAACCCCACCCGCATCGACAAAGCCTTTTCTTGGGAAAACCCGATGTCGGCACACGGCTTGATGCATATGGTGATTTCGAACGCCCATGCAGGCGTACCTTACAAGATCGACACGCTGTTCATGTATATGGCGAATATGTCATGGAACTCTTCCATGAACGTAGGTGGCGTACATAATATGCTGACCGACAAGGACGAGAACGGCGATTACGTGATCCCCAAGATCATCTACTCCGATGCCTATTCGTCCGAGATGGTGGCCTACGCTGACCTGATCCTGCCCGATACCACCTATCTGGAACGGCATGACTGCATCTCGCTGCTGGACCGTCCGATCTGCGAAGCCGACGGCGTGGCCGACGCGATCCGCTGGCCCGTAGTGGAACCCGACCGTGATGTGCGCGGCTTCCAGTCCGTGCTTTGCGACCTCGGTGCGCGGCTTGGCCTGCCGGGCTTCGTGAACGAGGACGGAAGCCAGAAATATCAGGACTATGCCGATTACATCACCAACCACATCCGCCGCCCGGGCATCGGCCCGCTGGCCGGCTTCCGTGGCAATGGCGATGAACATGGGCGCGGAGAGTCAAACCCCAACCAGCTTGACCGCTATATCGAAAACGGCGGATTCTGGATTGAACATGTGCCCGAAAACGCTGCCTACTACAAACCGTTCAGCATGGACTATCAGGACTGGGCGGTGAAGATGGGCTTCTACGATGCGGTTCAACCCTACATTTTCCAGCTTTATGTTGAACCCCTGCGCAAGTTTCAGGCTGCCGCCGAAGGCATCGGAGAGCGGCAACCGCCCGAACACCTGCGCGAACGGCTGAAACTGACGATGGACCCGCTGCCGATCTGGTACGGCCCGTTGGAAGACGACCAGGTCGATCTGGACGAATACCCCGTCCACGCACTGACCCAACGGCCCATGGCGATGTACCACTCGTGGGGCACGCAAAACGCATGGCTGCGGCAAATCCACGGGCATAATCCGCTTTATGTGCCGACCAAGATCTGGGAAGCAAACGGCTTCAAGGAGGGCGACTGGGCCAAGGTGTCCTCGGTCCACGGCGAAATCGTGGTTCCGGTGGCGCATCAGGCATCGCTCAATGCCAATACGGTCTGGACATGGAACGCCATCGGCAAACGCAAGGGGGCATGGGCTTTGGACGAGAAAGCACCAGAGGCCACCAAGGGCTTCCTGCTCAACCACCTGATCCATGAGTTACTGCCACCCAAAGGTGACGGTCTGCGCTGGGCGAACTCCGACCCGATCACAGGACAGGCGGCATGGTTCGACCTACGCGTGAAGATCGAAAAATCCGACGTGCCGAACGAGGCACAACCGGTCATGCCACCCATCAAATCGCCAGTACCCAAGGGGCCTGACGAAATCGCATGGAAGGTGGGAAAATGACAAACCGGCAAGTTTTGTTGCTTATAGCAACCTTCGTTGCACTGACCCTCGGCAGTTTCATCTGGTTCATCGCCACATGGGACAACCGTCAGGCCAATGTGCAAACCCACCCCTTCATCTTGGCCGAAACACTCCTGCCGGAGACGCCGAAACTTGCCAGAGGAATGATGCTATGACCCAACTTCCCCCACCCTCAGCCAAAAAGCTCGGCCTTGTCATCGACCTTGATACCTGTGTCGGCTGTCACGCCTGCGTGGTGTCCTGCAAAGGCTGGAACACCGAAAATTATGGCGCGCCACTGTCTGACCAGCACGCCTATGGTGCGGAGCCTTCGGGGACCTTCCTGAACCGGGTGCATTCCTACGAGGTGCAACCCGAACAGGGCGAAGCGCAACTGATCCACTTTCCCAAATCCTGCTTGCACTGCGAAGACGCGCCTTGCGTCACCGTCTGCCCGACGGGTGCAAGCTATAAACGCGCCGAAGACGGCATCGTTCTGGTAAACGAAAGCGACTGCATCGGTTGCGGGTTGTGTGCCTGGGCCTGCCCTTATGGTGCACGGGAACTTGACGCCAAGGAAGGTGTGATGAAAAAATGCACCCTTTGCGTAGACCGTATCTATAACGAAAATCTGCCCGAAGAAGACCGCGAACCCGCCTGCGTGCGGACCTGCCCTGCCGGTGCGCGGCACTTTGGTGATCTGGGCGATGTCGACAGCGATGTCTCCAAGCTTGTGGCGGAACGTGGCGGGTTCGATCTTATGCCCGAACAAGGCACCAAGCCGGTCAACAAGTACCTGCCGCCGCGTCCCAAGGACGAAATGCCCGAATTCGATGTGCTCTCCCCCTATCTTGAACCGATCGCCAGCGACGGCAAAGGCTTTGTCGGATGGCTCGACAAAGCCCTCTCATCACTGCCCGGAGGAGCCAAATAATGCATCCCGCAACGTCCGTTATCATTTTCAACACCTTCTCGGGCCTTGGCTTCGGCCTGCTGTTCTGGTTGGGCTTTGGCGCGCTGGTCCCTACAGGCCTGAGCGCCTTTATCTGGTTCACGATCGCCTATCTTCTCGCGGTGGGCGGCCTGATCGCGTCCACATTCCACCTTGGCCACCCGGAACGGGCCATCAAGGCGTTCAGCCAGTGGAAAACCAGCTGGCTCAGCCGTGAAGGGATCTGCGCCGTTTTCGCTCTGATCGTCATGGCAATATACGGGGCCGGGCTGGTTTTTGCAGAAACACGTCTGGCGTTGGTCGGCATCGTCGGCGGCATAGCGTCGCTCGGGGTCGTTTTCACAACATCCATGATCTACACGCAGATGGCGACTGTGCCGCGCTGGCAGCATTGGACGACACCTGCGATGTATCTGTTGTTGTCGCTTGCAGGCGGGGCGCTGCTGTCAGGGCAGATCAGGAACGCCACTATACTTTTGATTGCGGGGGGCATCCTGCAAATTTTCGCATGGGCCTCCGGTGACGGGCGGTTCAAGGCCTCCGGCACCAATATGGAAACGGCGACCGGCCTTGGCCACATCGGCAAAGTACGCGCGTTCGAGCCGCCACATACCGGCACAAACTATCTGATGCATGAATTCATCCATCAGGTAGGGCGTAAACATGCGCAGCAGTTGCGGATCATAACAATTGGTCTGGCGTTCGTGCTGCCGGTGGTCTTGCTGCTTTTGCCTTTCAACCACACCCTCGCCGCACTGGCTGTTCTCAGCCACGTTGCCGGCGTACTCACCTTACGCTGGCTTTTCTTCGCACAGGCCGAACATGTGGTAGGGCTTTATTACGGCAAACGCTGATCCCGTTGCCGTTATTATTGGCCTAAAAATATCCTGGGGGAGGCCCGTCAGGGCCGGGGGCAAAGCCCCTCCCCCGCCAAACTCAAGTCCGGATGCGCTGCTCGGTCTTGGCATCGAACAGAAAAATACGGCCAGGATCAATGCTGATCCCCACTCTCGCATCCGCCGGTGTCCGTTCGTCACCGCGTTCTTCCACGACAATCCGTTCACCGGTGTCGCTGGTCAGATAGGCGAAGGATACACCACCAAGGCTTTCGATCAATTCGACCGAATGTGTGTCACCATCTGGATCAATCACGATGTGTTCGGGCCGTGCGCCAACGCTGACGGCTTTGCCTTCGTATGCTGTGCTGATCAAATTTTCATAGCGCGCGCCCAAGCCCGGGGCCTCTACAGCCCCGCTCTTTACGGTGCCATGCACAAAGTTCATCGCAGGTGAGCCGATAAAGCCGGCGACAAACTTGTTGTCCGGATCACGATACAAGTCCATCGGGGCACCAACCTGTTCGATCACGCCAAGGCGCAGAACGACGATCTTGTCCGCCAGTGTCATCGCCTCGACCTGATCGTGAGTGACGTAAATCATCGTTGCGCCGATTTCCTTATGCAGGCGCGCGATTTCGACGCGCATTTCGACGCGCAGTTCGGCATCGAGGTTCGAAAGCGGTTCGTCGAACAAAAACACCTCCGGCCCCCGCACAATCGCACGGCCAATCGACACCCGCTGGCGCTGGCCGCCGGAAAGGGCTGATGGTTTGCGATCCAGATAAGGCTCCAGCTTGAGAATGCGTGTCGC